>CAYVQL010000295.1:0-13860 GCA_964454135.1 uncultured Enterobacterales bacterium
CGTCGCAGTCCCAGTCCGTGGCCGCCACGTAGCCGCTGGGCGCGTCGCAGGCCTGCACCTCGCCGCTCTCGGCGGCGTAGGCGTCGCCGTCGGCGTCCGGATACCAGGTGCCGGCATCGGCCGCGTCTTCTTCGTCCGTGTCGCCATCGCAGTCGTTGTCCGTCCCGTCGCAGATCTCGATGGCCACCGGGCTGGTGGCGGCTGAGCTGTCGTCACAGTCGCCAGCCACGGCGCTGTAGCCGGCGGGCTCGTCGCAGGCCTCGGTGGTCACGGTCTCCGTGCCGTAGCCGTCGTTGTCGGCGTCCTGATACCAGGTCGCAGTCACATCCTCGTCTATTTCGCCGTCGCAGTCGTTGTCGACCTCGTCGCAGACCTCCTCGGCGTCGGGGTGGGCGCTGGCGTCCAGGTCGTCGCAGTCCGTGTCGTCGGCTACCCAGCCCTCGGGGGGATCGCAGGTCTGCCAGGCGCTGTCCGCGTCGCCGTAGCCGTCGGCGTCGGCGTCGGCGTGCCAGGCCGAGAGCACGTCTTCGTCGATGTCTCCGTCGCAGTCGTTGTCCGCGTCGTCGCAGCGCTCGGGGGCGTCGGGGTAGGTCTCGGCGTCGCGGTCGTCGCAGTCGGAATCATCGGCCACGTAGCCGGCGGGCTGTTCGCAGGCCTCGACGCCGAAGTCGGTGTCGCCGTAGCCGTCGCCGTCGTAGTCCAGGTACCAGGTGTCGGTGACGTCCTCGTCGATCTCGCCGTTGCAGTCGTTGTCGATTTCGTCGCAGATCTCTTCGTTGCCGGGGTAGGCCTCGGCGTCGTCGTCGTCGCAATCGCTGCCCGAGGGCACGTAGCCGGCCGGTTTTTCGCAGGCATCGATGGGCTCAGCAGGGTCGCCGAAGCCGTCCTCGTCGGCGTCCTGGTAGTAGGTGGTCTCGACCTCTTCGTCCGTCTCGCCGTCGCAGTCGTTGTCCACGCCATCGCAGACCTCGGTGGCGCCGGGATGCACCTCCTCGTTCTCGTCGTCGCAGTCGACTTCCGCCTCGTAGCCGTCGTCGTCCAGATCCTGATCCTGCACCTCGGGCGCGGCGCTGTCGGCGGCTGGCTTGTCGTCGCAGGCGGCGGCGAGCAGGGCCAGAGCGATGAGAGCAAAG
Source organism: uncultured Enterobacterales bacterium (assembly GCA_964454135.1). Lineage (GTDB taxonomy): Bacteria > Myxococcota_A > UBA796 > UBA796 > JAFGLY01 > CAYVQL01. The sequence continues at coordinate 1,134 of CAYVQL010000295.1, forward strand.
GGGAAGAGGGGGAGCTTCATGGCGGTCCTCGAGGTTTGTCCGGTGGCGAGCCGCCGGGTCGGGCATGAGGAGTATACACCCGCGAGGTATGCTCTCGTATGCGTATCCTGGCTCTGGTTCTGGCTGCCCTGGCTGTCGTCGCGATGCTGGTGGCGCACCTGGGCGGCTGCTCCGACAGGGGCGGCGAAGACGCCAGCGGCGAGCTCGACTCGCTCACGCAGGACCGCGGTTCGGACAGCGACGACGGCGCCGCGCCGCCCGGCTGCGCGGCTGACGTGGCCTGGTCCCTGCACGAAGCCATCGCCAGCATCGTGGTGGTGACCTGGACGCAGACGGCGATGGCGACATCGTGGGTCGACGTCCTCGGCGACGACGGCAGCTGGACCGCCACTCCGGCTGTACTGCGGGACGTCGGCCAGGCCGAGCAGCCGGTCCTGGGAGTGCCTTTCGAGCGCGACGTGACCCTGCGGGTGGTCTGTGACGCCGGTGGCGGCGCCGAGCTGGGCGACGAGATCAGCGCGACCACCGGTGCCGCTCCCAGCTCCCTGAGCTCCGCGACGATCCTCGCCCACGACGAAGAGGCCGTCGAGCCCACCGGGCGCTACCTGCTGACCAGCATCAACAGCGTCGCCGGCGACTGGATCGGCGGAGACTTCTACGTGGTGATCGTCGATCGCCAGGGGCGGCTGGTGTGGGCGCTGCCCGTACCGGACCAGCACTGGTCCCTGGCGACGCAGCCCTCGACGGACGGCGAGACCATCCTGGTGGACGAGCTGAGCTTCTGGTCGGACTGGGACGACGGCGCCGGATCCCTGGTGCACCGGATGACCCTCGACGGCACCGCGGTCGAGACCGTCGCGATCCCCGGCGCGCACCACGACGTCGCCGAGCTGCACGACGGCACCTTGCTGTGGGGCGCCGCGGCCGGCCTGCTGTCCGAGACCCTGCAGCGGCGGATGCCCGACGGATCGCGGGACACGGTCTGGGACTGCGCCACCTACGAAGATCCCGATCACGCCGGCGCCGCCTGCCAGTCCAACACCGTGACCTGGGATCCGACCACGGACAGCGCCCTGGTCTCGATCCACACCACGTCCACGGTGCTGGTGATCGACCTGTCATCGGGCGAGCTGCTGCGGGAGTTCGGCCACTCGGCCGCCAGCTGGGATTTCGATCCCGGCGACGCGGCGTTCCACATGCAGCACGGCCCACGCATCACCGACGCGGGCACCCTGCTGACCTCGACCTGGTCCACGGAGGCCGGCGCGGAAATCGTGGTACGCGAGTACCTGCTCGACGAGGCCACGGGCGTGGCCAGGCAGATCGGGAGCGCCGGGGTGGGCGACGGCCTGCAGGCCGCCAATGGGGGCGACGTGGCCCGCCTGCCCGCTGGCAACACCCTGCACAGCTGCGGCAGCGCCGGTCGCATCCGCGAGTACGCTCCCGACGGCGCCATCGCCTGGGAGATCGCCTGGGACGACGGTCAGCTGGTGGGCCGCGCCACCTGGCTCGAGGACCTGTACGCCTTCCTGCCCTCTACGCAGGCGGCCCAGCGGGCCCAGGAGCCCTCAGTGCACTGAGCAGGACACGCAGGGATCGTAGGCGCGCACCAGCATGGAGCAGAGCTGTTCCAGTTCCTCGTCCGTGGTGCCCTTCCCGGCGTACTCGGCAGCGAGAGCCTCGATGTCGTGCTGGATGTTGGCGTTGTTCTGCGTAGTGGGGATGACGCAGTCGGCGCGCAGCAGCAGGCCCTGCTCGTCGTACTCGTAGGCGTGGTACAGGATGCCGCGCGGCACCTCCACTGCGCCCACGCCCAAACCCAGCCGAGGCGTCACTTCGGTTGCCAGCTTGAGCTGGCCCTCGACGCCCAACAGCGCATCGATCAGGGCGATGCTCTCGTGGGTGACGTGCACGCACTCTGCCAGCTGGGCCACGTTGTTCATGAAGGGATTGTGGCAGGTAGGGCGCAGGCCCAGCTCGTGGGCGATGCCCAGGGCCTCGGGGTGCAGCGCGGCGTGGTTGTTGTTGAAGCGCGCCAGGGCGCCCACGGCGAAGCTCTTGCGGGAGAGCTTGCACATCTTGGAGGTGCTGCCAGGTGTGACGTACTCGTTCGTCATGGCCAGGTACTCGTGCTCGGCCTTGTCCACGGCGTCGCTGGAGATCAGCCGCCCGCCGATCCACGGGTAGGCGCCCTGGCCCTGCAGGGAGACGAACTCGGTCTCACGGAAGAAATCCGGGATCTCGAAGCCGCGGAACAGGCCCACCACCGTGCGCAGGTCGTAGAGCGAGGAGCGCAGCTCCTCGCGCAGCGCAGCCAGCTGGGGCGCGGCGGGCATGCGCGCCATGCCCCCCACCTGGATGCTGACCGGGTGGGTGGTGCGGCCGGCCACGGCGTCGCAGAGCCGGTTGGCCAGGTTCTTGAGGCGGGCCGCGAGCTCGAAGATCTCGGGCTTGGTCTCGAGCAGCGGGATGGCGCTGGGCAAGCCGAGAAAATCGGGTGCCGCCAGGAAGAGCAGGTGCAGCAGGTGGCTCTGCAGGGTCTCGCCGTGCTTGGCCAGCAGACGCAGCTGTGCGGCGGCCGGCGGGATCTCCAGCCCGAAGGCCGCTTCGCTGGCGCGCACGCTGGCCAGGCTGTGACCGATGGAGCAGATACCGCAGATGCGCGAGGTGAGCAGGGCCGCAGCCCGCCAGCTCTTGCCCTGCAGCAACGCCTCGAAGAAGCGCGGGGTCTCCACCACCTCCCAGCGGGCTTCGCGCAGCTGGCCGCCTTCGATGCGGATCTTGATGTTTCCGTGGCCCTCGATGCGGGTCAGGTGACGGACATCGATGTTCACATCCAGTTTCATCGCAGCTCCTCGAAGCCACCAAAGAAGGAGAGCTGCTCGTCCAGCTCGGCCTGGCTGAAGCCGCGCTCGAGCGCCTGGGCCTTGAACTCCTCCAGGTTGGGGTCCTTGGAGGGACCGCGGCAGCCGTAGCAGCCCAGGCCGCCGGCCGGACAGGGCGCCTCGCAGCCCGCCTGGGTGATGGGACCCAGGCAGAGCTGACCCTGCTCGAAGAGGCAGGTGGTGAAGCGCTGCTTGCACTCCACGCAGACCGGGTACACGGGGAAGCGGTACTGCAAGCCCAACACCACGTGCTGCACCACGCGCTCCACCTCCTCCTTGCTGACCGGGCAGCCCGGGATCTCGAGGTCGATGGGCACGATCTCCTTCATGGCGCGCGTGGGCAGGGTGTCCTTGGGCATGTCGCCGTAGACCTGGCGGTTCATGGCCTTGAAGTCGCAGCCGTTCTTGAGGCGGTTCACCCCCCCGAAGCAGGCGCAGCTGCCCAGGGCCACCAGCACCTGGGCCCTCTGGCGGATCTCGCGCAGGCGCTCCACCTCGTCGGTTCGGGTGATGGCGCCGTCCAGCAGGGCGATCTCGTAGTCCTGACCGGCCTGGGAGCTGACCTCGCGAAAGCGGACCAGCTCGATGGCGCGCAGGAAGGCGCCCAGGGTCCGCTCCTTGTTGGCCAGCTGCAGCTCGCAGCCCTCGCAGCCGGTGAAGTCGAAGACGGCCACCTTGGGACGGATGGGCTCGATGCCGAGGTATCTCATGGCGCAGCCTCAGATCGCTTCTTTGAGGTTGAGCACGGTCCAGTAATCGAAGACCGGTCCCTCGAGGCAGGTATAGGTGGAGCCCACGGTGCAGCGGCAGCACTTGCCCATGCCGCAGTGCATGCGCCGCTCCAGCGACACGAACATGCGGTCCATGGGGATGCCCAGCTGGTTCAGGCGGTTGCAGACGAACTTGAACATGATGGGCGGCCCGCAGACGATGGCGAACGTGGCCTTGGCGTCGATGCGGATGTCGTCCAGCAGCTTGGTGATCAGGCCCACCTGGCCCGTCCAGTCCGGATCGGGCTGCTCCACGATGATGTGCAGGCCCAGGTCGTAGATGCGACGCCACTGCTCGTACTGGTAGTCGAAGAGCAGATCCCGCGGGCGCTTGGCGCCGTAGAGGATGCGCACGCTGGAGAATTCCCCCAGGTTCTCGGTGGCGTAGAAGATGGGTGAACGCAGCGGTGCCAGGCCCAGACCGCCGGCGATCAGCAGCACGTGCTGGCCCTTCATCTTGCCCATTGGAAAGTGGGAGCCGAAAGGACCGCGCAGTCCTACACGGGCGCCCGGCTTGGCCGCGTGCAGCAGGCTGGTCACCGTGCCCGCGCGCCGGATGCAGAGCTCCAGGTGGCCGCGCCGCGACGGCGAGCTGGAGATGGAGATGGGCACCTCGCCGTAGCCGGGCAGCTGCACCATCACGAACTGGCCCGGCAAGAAGCTGAAGCGCTCGCGGTCATGCTGGTCGAGGATGCGGATGTGGAAGAGCTTCTCGTGCTCGGTCAGCTGGACGACGTTGGTGATCTCGGACTTGAAGACCCGGTCCACATGCTTGAGCGCGGTGCGACGAGTGAAATCCAGCGGCATCCGGATCTCGAACTCCTGGCGTACATCGTAGCGATGGAGGTGGATGCTCATCGTTCGCCCTCGGCCTGGAGGTCGGCGATGACCTCGGGGGGGTTGATGCCCGCCAGGCAGGCGCTGCCGCAGCGGTTGCAGCCCACGCACTTGGGCTCGTCGAAGGTCTCGGTGAAGCCGCGGTGCTGGTGGTAGTAGCGGTACTTGAGGCGGGTCTCCGAGGTGGGCCGGAAGTTGTGCCCCCCAGCGACCTCGGCGAAATCCACCAGGTTGCACGAGTAGAGCTGCTTGACCTTGGTGGAGGAGGCGAAGTCCATCGCGACCCGCTCGTGCACGCCGTAGCAGTAGCAGGTCGGGCAGACCATGGCGCAGCTGCCGCAGGAGAGGCACTTGGCTCCCCACTTCTTCCAGATCGCGGACTGAAACTCCGGATCCAGCAGGGTGGGCAGAGCCTTGGTGTCCACGTGAACGCGGAAGTCGCGTGTGATGCGCTTGCGCACCTGGATGTAGTCGTGGCGGTCGGCGTCCGTGACGTCCCGGGTCGGCACATGGGAGATGACGCCGAAGCCCCTGTCGGAGTCGATCTGCACGAAGTAGCGATCGCCCAGGTCGGTCAGGAAGAGGTCGAAGCCATGGGTGACGATGTCGGCGCCCACCGAGGCGCAGAAGCCATCCTCGCAGGGTTGGTGGTCCAGGCCGACGACGAAGGTGTTCTCGCGCCGCGCCAGGTAGTAGGGACTCGGGAAGAGGCCCTTCAGAAAGACCTTGTCGAGCTTGAGCAGCGCATTGATGTCACAGGCGCGCAGGCCGACGATGGCCCGCGGTTGGATGCGATACCTAAGCTCTTGCTCCCAGTCGTCGCCCTTGAAGCTGTAGGACGAGAGGTTCTCGCGAAAGGGCAGGAAGTAGGTCTTGGCCGAGAACTCGGCCTTCTCGTAGTCCAGGTCGAGCTGGTGGAAGCCTTCGACCGGCAGGTACTGGTGGATGGGCTTGCCCGCGGCATTGCTGCCCACCCGCCGTGGCCCCACCACCTCGTTGGACTCCAACAGCTTGTCCACCAGCGCGCGGAAGCCGGGTTTGTCCAGGACCTTGAAGAGCATGGCGGCACCTCCGTGGGCGAGCCTCGTCTCCGAAGCCTAACGGCTCCTACGCAGGTTCAGCAGGGACGGCGCACAGCTTCTGGGCCAGCTCCCTGCCCGCCGCCAGCTGGTGGTGCAGGTGCTCGTAGGCGAAGCAGCCGGTGCGGCCCAGGCAGCGGAGATTCTGAATGCCATCGAGGGCGGCACGGATCCGCGCCAGGCGGGCCGGGCTGTCCAGGGTGGGAACGGGGTAGGCCTGGGGCAGGCGGCAGTGGGTCCAGGAGAGCAGGCGTCCCTTGCCCAGCAGGCCTGTTCGACGCAGCTGGGCTTCCACCCGGGCGGCCAAGCTCTCGTCGTCCGCCTCGTGCAGGGGTGTGCCCTCGCTGCAGGGAACCTCCACCAGCAGGCCCGTCTCGCCGGGGGGCGCCATATGGGGCGAGCGGTTTCGTGGCTCGGATACCCGCGAAAAGCAGAGATCCGGGTTCGGGAAGTAGAGCGTGGCGTGCTCGCTCACCTGCGGCTGGTCCAGGCGGATGTAGACCAGCCGGAGCGCCCGATAGCGCAGGCCCGCGGCCGCCTCGTGGCAGGCTGAAGGGAGGGCTTCGCCCAGGGCCCGCACCAGCGCTGGCAAGGGGATGGTGGAGATGACGGTTCCCGCCACCTCCCTGCTCGGTCGGTCCTCGAAGTGCAGGCGCGTGATGCGCCCCTTTCGGCACTCGAGCCGCCGGAGCAGGTGGCGCAGGTGCAGCCTCCCGGACGGCAGGCCGGTGCGCAGGGCCTCGGCCAGCTGACCGATACCCCGTTCCGGGTAGAGGAAGCCGCCTTCCATGTGGCTGGGAGCTGCCAGGCGGACGGCTTCCACCAGGAGCCGCAGGGGGTTCACCCCTGCCAGGCGCTGGGTGGCCGCCTCGACCGCCAGCTCCGCAGGGGGCTGGCCCCAGAGCTTCTCGCTGTAGGGCAGCAGGAAGCGTTCCGCGAGGCGCCGGCCGAAGCGCCTGCGCAGGTTGGAGTCCAGGTCGTCGCCCGCGTCGTAGCGCAGACCCGCGCTGACCCAGTCCGCCAGGATCAGGGGCGCGGCCAGCAGGCCCCGGCTCATCACCATCTCGGCTGGCCGTGGGGGGAAGGTGAAGTGCTCCCCCCGGTCGTGGATGCGGCTGGGGATTCGCACCGGGTGCAGGCGCAGGCCCAGGTCCTCTCGCAAGAAGCTCAGCGTGGTCCCATCCTGGGCGTGGATGCGGTGGGCGCCGGTGTCGAAGCGGTGATCCTGGTGCTCTACGCTGCGGGCGAGGCCGCCAACCCAGGACCGCGCTTCCCAGAGGTCAGCGGTCCCCCCCAGCCTGGCGAAGTGCCAGGCCAGCGCCAGACCGGCCACCCCCGCCCCCAGGATCTCCAGGCTGCGGGGATTGCGCTCGGCGCTCATCTGGACGACTTGCCCTCGACTTCCGGAATCAGGTCTTCCTGGTGTAGCACGATGGGGAACTTGCGCCCCGAGGGGCGGTGCAAGGGGGTCTTGTCGTCGAGGCGCAGCCGGAGGCCGTGCAAGCGGCGCTCCAGGTCGCGAACATGCGGCGTTGCGAGCTGGCGCCGGTAGCCAGGTCGCGGCTCCACGCGCACTGCCCAGGTGTAGATCCCCTCCTGCACCAGCTGGAACTGGGCGATGCCGGGGATCGCCTCGCAAGGGTCGAGCAGGCTGGTGTCCGGGATCAGGTCCCCCGTGGGCACGCGGATGCACCCCGAGGTCCTGCCCTTGACGGGCGCCAGCGTGGGGGGCCCACCACCGTCTTCTGGCGCCCGCAACCAGCGGGCCCGGTCCCCCAGGGGATAGCGGATCAGCGGCACCGAGCGGCGCCAGAGCACGGTGCAGTGCACCGCGCCCTCCGGAACTGGCTGTCCGTCATCGTCCAGCAGCTCCACCAGCAGCAGGTCGCTGCGGATCCGCAGCCCCCCGCGGGGATCGCGCTGGGCCGCGATGATGCTGGTCTCCCACGAGGCGTAGATGTCCAGCAGGCGCACCACCAGGCGCTCCTCCACCAGCCTGCGCGCCGGTGGCGTGAGCATCACGCTCCCGCTGAAGCCCAGCGGGATGCGCTGCCGCTGTTCGCGGCGCTCGAACTCCCTGGCGATGGCCTCCAGCGCCGAGGCCCAACCCCAGACGGCCTGCGGGCGCACGCGGTCCAGAAAGCGCAGCTTCTCAGCGGTCGGCCGGGTGGAGTCGAGGTAGGAGCGGGGAAAGGGCGCCCAGGAAGCGGTGTGGTGCTTGGCAGGCATGTGTATGGGTGCATTGATGCGGACCAGGCGTTGCCAGGGTCGCAGTCCGAGCTGCTGCAGGGTGCAGGCCACGGCGAAGCGCTCGAACTGCAGCTCCAGCTGCGTGCAGGGCAGCACCAGGGGCTGGCCGCTGCTGCCGCTGGTGCGCACGCTCGGTTGGCGTCGCGGATCGAAGCCGGGGGGCAGGAAATCCTGGATGCGCTTGCGGAACGCCGCGCGACTGGGGATGGGCAGGCGCGGCAGGTCCGCCGGACCGGAGACCTGGCGCGGGTGCGCCCCGTGGCTTCGCCACAGGCGGCGGTAGTAGGGGCTGTGGTTCCATGCGTGGTCCAGCAGGTCGCGCAGCCGCCGCGCCTGCAGCACCTCGAGTCGTGGACCGCCTTGCGGACCCAGGGCCGTGTTTCGCCACCAACCGGGCCGCAGCAGATGGGGAGCCAAGGGACGGGCTCAGCGGGCCATCAGCCAGATGCCCACGCAGGCTACGGCCATGCCCAGCCAGCGGGTGGGGGGGATGGGTTCGGCCAGCACGCCCCATGCCGCCAGCATGCGCCCCACCAGCAGCATGATGCCCAGGATGGTGGCCGCCACGCTGAAGGGCATGATGGACAGCAGCCAGTACCACAAGAAAGCCGAAGGCAGGCCGACGAGGATGGAGCCCAGCACCAGGGGCGAGGTCAGCAGGGCGCGTAGGTTTGGCAGCAGGGGCCACGGGGAGAAGCCTCCGATACCATCGAGACCCGCCTTGAGCATCACCTGCCGGGTGACGACGAGGATGGATATCAAGGTCAGCAGGGCGATGCGGGTCCACATCGGGCGGCTCCTTGGGCCACGGGGTGACGAGGAGAGTCTACCGCGCGGGTTGCGGCGCCTCCAGCGCTGTGCCAGGCTTCCGAACGGGAAGCCATGGCGAGCGAACTGGAGCAGCGCAGCGGCAAGGACGGACGGGCTTGGCTCGGCGGGCTGCTGGTGTTGCTGGCAGCCCTCTACCTGGTCTGCCCCCTCCTGGTGGGAGACCCACCGGTTTCCCGTGACCACCCCGTGCACCTGTACAAGGCCTGGCACTTCTGGGAGGTGCTGCTGGCCAGCGGCCGCTTCCGCGGGTGGAGCGACTTCTGGTTCATGGGCTACCCGGCCGGAGAGCTCTACCCGCCGGGCACGGATCTGTGGGTGGCCGCAGCGCACGCCCTCACCTGGGCCCGGCTCTCCTGGCCTGTCAGCTATGCCCTGGGCTTCGCCTCGGCCTTCGTCTTCTGCGCCTGGTCCGCCTGGCGCTTCGGGCGCGAGCTGGTGGGCCCCGGGGCGGCCTTGATCGGGGCGCTGCTGTTTCTGGCCGACCCCGGAGCCGTGGAGCAGGGCGGTTGGCATTACGTCGTGGAGATGGGCGTCTGGGCCCAGGCCCTGGCCCAGGCCTTCCTTCTGCTCTTCCTCGTGGAGGCCTGGCGTTGCCTTGGGCAGCCGCGAGCGGGGCCAGCGGTGCGGGCCTCGCTCTTTCTGGCAGCGGCGGTGCTCTGCCATCCCATGTCCGTGGCGCTGCTCGGCCTGGCGCTGCCCGTGATGGCTTGGCTGCGCGGCACGGATGCGGGCTCCCCGCGCTGGCGGGGCCTGGCGCACCTGGCCGCCGCGGTGCTCCTGGGCCTGTGCGCCAGCGCGTTCTGGCTGCTGCCCATGGTGGCCCACTGGGAGTGGACCACGGGAACGGGCTACGGCCTCGATGCGGAGAGAGGCGTGCTGCTGTCCACGCGCGCCCTGCAGGGACTGGCCGCCTGGGGCTGGCTGCCGCCCCTGGCCGCCCTGGGTGCTTGGCACGGGATCCGCCGCGGTCGGGGCGGGGTCGAGCTGCTGGCCATCCTGGGCGCCCTGCTGATCTGGCTCTCCCTGGTCCCCATCCACGAGCTGGCGGGCCTGGATCGCTTGCTGCCCTTCTTGGGCAAGCTGCAGTACCGGCGCTTCGCCATGGCGGGCAAGGTCTGCCTCTTCTTCCTCGCCGGCCTGGGAGGATTGGCTGGCGTGCGCATGCTCCTGCGCAGCAGGCGCCTGGCGCATGCAACGCCGCGCTGGGGCCTTGCGATGGCGCTGCTGGCGCTGGCCGGCTCGGGGCTCTGGGCCGCATGGTGGGGCGTCCGGGCCGCAGGCTATCCCTGGCTTCAGCTGGTGACCGCCGAACGATCCGCCTGGTGGGAGGAGATGCGGGACGTGGCCCAGTTCAGCGGGGAGCGCTCGCAGGAGGACTCGCGCTTCTTCCGGGTGGCCTGGTTCAAGAGCGGCAGCGACAATCGCGCCGTGGTGCTGCCGGTCTTCAACGGACTGCCCCTGTACAACCCGGCCTTCACCCCTGTGAAGCTCTACAGCAACGTGCCCCATGGGGGCTACCGGGCGGCCCTGAAGGCCATGTCGGTGCGCTACGTGGTCACCATAGACGAGCTGGAGCGCTCCGACCTGCAGCCTGTGGCCGAGATCGGCAGGTTCGCAGTCCACGAGTATCGGGGCTGGCGCCCGGAGCGTTGGACCCTGCTGGGCGAGGGGCGCGTGGAACCTGTCGTCTTTGAAGGGGAGCAGGTCGAGCTCCAGCTCTCGGGCGTCGAAGAGGGCGCCGTGCTGCGCCTGCACGTGGGGTGCTACACGCGCTGGCGGGCCTTTCTCGACGGCCAGCAGGTGGAGCTCGGCTGCGAGGAGGCCTACGAGCCGGACGGGCCGCGGGTGCTCACGCTGCCGGCGCGCGATGGGCTGCTGCGCCTGGCCTACGTCGAGCTACCGGTCGATCGCCTGGGGCGAATCTTGTCCGTGCTGGCGCTGGCCGCGCTGCTGGGCTGGTTGGCCTGGGCCGCCTTCAGATCCCGCAGGAACCGTCAGGGATCCGCGGTGGCGGGAGGGGGTGGATTCGGGGGCTGAGGTTGGTGGTCCTTATTGGCTGGGGGGGAGGGAATGCGGTCGGAGGGCTCAGACAAGCTGGTCCCATCAGGAGTGGCTGACCGGACGGGGGGCCTCAACGCGTACTGGGCGCAACGAGGGGGATGGGCGGTGGGTGCTCGGGCCGGAGCGGTGGCGGGCGGAACTTCAGTGGCTCACGGCGCGGGGCTGAAGGCGTGAGAGGTGGGGGTTCCAAGGTATGAGGGAGAGCGATCGACAGCGCGGGGAGGTACAGCTCACCTGGCCCGGGGAGACCGGGTCGCAGGATTGTCGCGCCATGCCCCGACTCCAGGCCTTCCAAAGCCAGGTACAGCCTGAACTCGTCCCCGCAGGTGGCGTAGTCATAGGTGGGGCAGAGCTCCGCGGAGCCGAGGGCCTCGCCCTCGTAGCCCTCCGGCGGCGTGGCGCAGCCCGCGCCCTGGGAGACCAGGTCCACCGCATTTTCGGCGTAGCTGTTGCCCGAGAGAGTGGCCGATGCGTTGTCGAGGAACAGGCCGGCGCCCAGGCCGTCGAGGATCTCATTGCCCTCAAGCAGAAGGCCTGAGCTTCCGTCCCAGGCCGTCACGCCTTCCTCGGCGAAAATGGCATCACCGCACTTGGTCAGGCTCTCTCTGGACCAGCCCTCTCCGCCGTGGATGGTGTTGCCAGAAAGCGAGTAGGTGCCCTCACCGGAGAGCCAGACGCCGGCTATGGCGTTGTCTTGGATGGTGGTGTCGGTGATGATGAGAGCGGGTGAGTCCCAATCCCAGGGACTGGAGTAGATGCCGACACCGCCGCCGAGGTTCTCCTGCTCGGCGGTGCCTTCAACGGCGGACTCGGTGAGCTGGAGAGAGGCGCCGGCTACCACGACCGCCCCGGCGAACTGGTTGTCCTGGATCCTGCAACCTAAGCAGGCGACGTACGTATCATCCACGATTGCATAGAACCCAAGCCCCTCGTTCGAGGACACCTCGATGCCTGTCGCCTCGACAGTTGCGGATTCCTGGACGGCCACGCCAACGCCGACGGTCTGGACCGCTCCGCGCATCGTGGAAGCGATCCTCGTATCCTGGAGGGTGACCGTTGTGCCGGAGTCGAGTGCAACCACGCCTGCGTTGGTGTTCCCCCCGACCTCGCAGGCCACCGCGTCCAGGCTCGCGCCGCCGTAGACATCGATGCCGTATCCGCCCTCCCCGTTCTCGTCGGGCTGTGTGTCCTCGACGGTGGTCTCCCGCAAGCTGACCGAAGTGCCTGTGTCGGCCACGCGCACGCCCAAGATGGCATTCCTCGCGACCTCGCAGGCCTCCGCGTCCAAGCACGCGCCGCCGTAGACATCGATGCCAAGCCCGAAGCTCCCGTCCTCCATCGGCAGGGTATCCTCTATGCTCGTCTCCCGGAGGGTGACGGAGGTGCCGGAGTCGTATGCGATCACGCCTACGGTGCTGTTCCCCCTGACCTCGCAGGCCTCCGTGTCCAGGCTCGCGCCGTTGCGGACCTCGATGCCGTACCCGCCCTCCCCCTTCCCGTCGGGTTGGGTGTCCACGATGGTGGTCTCCCGGAGGGTGACGGAGGTGCCGGAGTCGTACGCGATCACGCCTACGCCGGTGTTCCCCTCGACCTCGCAGGTCTCCGCGTCCAGGCTTGCACCATCAGCGATGTCAATGCCGTGCCCGAACATCCCGCTCTCGTCGGGCTTGGTGTCCACGATGGCAGTCTCCCGCAAAGAGACCAAGGTGCCGGAGTGGACCGCGGCCACGCCCACGGTGGTATTCCCCCTGACTTCGCTGCCTTCCGCGTCCAGGCTCGCGCCAACCGAGACGTGGATGCCGTACCCGGACTCTCCGTTCTCGTCGGTTTGGGTGCCCTCGATGGTCGTCTCCCGGAGAGTGACCGAGGTGCCGGAGTCGAGCGCGAGCACGCCCACCCTGGTGTTTCCCACGACCTCGCAGGCCTCCGCGTCCAGGCTCGCGCCGCTGTGGACCTGGATGCCGTACCCGCCATCCCCGTACGCGTCGGGTTGGGTGTCCGCGATGGTGGTCTC
>CAYVQL010000296.1:0-13758 GCA_964454135.1 uncultured Enterobacterales bacterium
CCCTCGGGCAGGTGGCCCAGCGCGTGCTCCAGCACGATGCGCTCGCCGCGGTCCAACCGGCCCTCCTCAAGGCTGCGGCGCACCACCTCGCCCAGCACCGCGCAGCCTGTGAGCACCGCATCGAGTCGGGGCAGCGAGCTGAGATCGGCCTCGCTGAAGGGGGCCTTTGGGACGCCACCCGCAGGAGGATCGTCGTCGGCAGGCACGCCTATGGCAGCGGCATCGACCTTCGGCCGCGGCTGGGCCTCGCCACCCTGCTTCGCGGCGCTGCCGCCCTGCGGGGGCAGGAGCCGTGGGGGTGGCAGCGAGACCTCGGTCAAGGCCACGCGGCGCAGGCTCCGCAGCCGCTCCCAGGGATCGGCCACGGGCTGGCCGTCATCATCCAGCAGATCGCAGCGCCGGCCGGTGCGGCGGTGGATGCCCAGAGGCAGCTTGATCAGGTTGCCCAGCTTTCCCGGGGGGACGCGGTCCTGCTTGGGAAAGACCTCGATGCAGAGCTCGGGATCCGCTGGAGCCAGCGCGTGGGCCCAGGCCAGCCCGAGCGCCCGCACGCGCTTCGCCGCCTCCGGCTCGGGAAGGAGGCACCACAGGTGCCGCCCCTTGTAGCCGCTGTCCACCAGCAGAGGATCGAAGCCCACCTCGCGCAGGCCGCCCAGCAGGGCCAGGCCGGCCTCGTGGATCCGCCGGCGCAGATCGGTCGCAGCCTGGGCGTCGCCGAAAGCCCTCTCCACAGCGACCTTGGTAGCGTCCAGGTCGAAGGCCAGCTGCCCCACCCGGTCGTCTCGGCGCACCAGGTAGCAGCCCAGCGTGACGCCGCCCCGCAGGTGGGCACCGACCAGCTTGGCTGTCAGCGGGGCCTGCACCGGGCTGTAGCCCCCTCCGCGGCCGGGCTGATGCCACTGCCGCGCGTGGACCCCCTCGCGACCCTGGAACAGGTGCACGAAGCGAACCAGGTCCCCGTCTCCAGGCTCGCCCAGGGGCGGAGCGGGCGCATCGTCCGCTGCGGCCGGAGGAGCGGCGTTGGTCTGCCGTTCCTGGGGGCCAAGCAGATCCTGTAGGCGCTGGCGGCAGGCGGCGGACCGCTGGGCGTCGCCCCGCTCCTCGTGCAGGGCTGCCAGGCGACCTAGGGCCTCGGCACGATCCCGGTCCTGCGCCAGCACGGCCTGCCAGGCCTGCAGCGCGAGCAGCGACTTGCCGGCCGACTCGCAGGCGCGCGCCCAGGTTTCCGCCCGCTCCCTGGGCGGACCGCGGCGAAAGACCTGGCGCAGCAGCCGGTGGGCGGGCTCCAGCTCTCCGCGGTCCAGGAGATCGATGATCTGTTCAGGTGTCGTAGTCATGGGGCCTCCGGTGTGGCTCTGCTGAGCTTGACGCGCGGGGCCACGACCAGCGGACAGTGGGGGAGGCTTGCTGCGCAAGGCGTTGAGTGCGATCATCGCCGTTCATGGGCGCTGCGCCCCTTCGCTCTTCGTTCGAATCACCGCAGGACCCGCAGAGACCAGGAGTCACACCATGAGTACCAGGATCGAGGCCTTCGAGATCCGCAACTTCAAGCGCTTTGGCGATCCCGGGATCCGCGTGTCCATGGCGCCCGTGACGCTGCTCTTCGGCGCCAACTCCATCGGCAAGAGCAGCATCATCCAGGCCCTGTTGCTGCTGGCCCAGAGCTGGGCGCAGGCCGAGGAGAACATCATCTGGCTGGTGCCCAACGGCCCCCTGGTGCAGCTCGGCTCCTTCTACAACTTTCGACACCGCTCGGCGGCCGAAGGGTATCAGCCGGATGTGGTGAGCTTCGCCTTCGAGCTGAGCGATGGGATGACCATCGAGCTGCGCTATCAGCCCTCGTCCTACGAGGCGCCAGATGAAGACGCACAAGGGGTGGTCCAGGTCGTCGAGGGCTTGCTGAGCAAGGTGGTGTTCAAGACCAAGGAGGGAGATCGCTTCGAGTTCGCCCACGACCAACTGACCACCGAGGTGACGTGGGATGAGGCCTACCTGGAGACGACGAGCGAAACCGCAGCAGCGCTGTTGGGATTCGACCCGATGGAGGCCGCAGACCTGCATCCCGGTCATCCCGGCAGGCGGGGCCTGAACTTCATGGTGAGCTTCACGGGCACTGCCGCCAGCGACGGGAGGGTGAGCAGCAGCCTGGACGCCTACGAGCAGAGCGAGCTGGTCCTCGGGGGAAAGAAGATCTCCAGCGAAAGCGCCGTACTCATCCGCCCCGACGATATCGATGAGAAGTACCAGCGCCCCATCGCACGGGCCCGAGAACGCGCCGAAGATCTCGTCCGCAGCCTGCTGCGGCTGCGACACCTGCTGATCGAGGACATCCAGTACGTCGGGCCCCACCGCGAAGCCGGCCGCTACATCTACGATCTCTCTACCTTCTCGGAAGGCACGCAGCTCGCATCCACGCTGGCCAACAAGCCCGAAGTTCGGGAAAAGGCCAACGCCATGCTGCAGGCCCTCGAAGTTCCCTACGCCATCTGCGTGAACCGGCTCACCACGAGCATGGGCGTCAGCCTGGCGGAGGTGCTGCTGGAGGACCCGCGCCCCGGACCTTCTCACGGCGTGCGAAAGGGCCTGCCCGATGTTGGCTTCGGCGTCACGCAGCTGCTCTACATCGTCGTCGTGCTCGCGGAGCACGGTAGAGCATCCACCGACCCAACTCCGGACGCCCCATCGCTCGCCGACCCCGGACGCTGGTCCTTGCTGCTGGTGGAGCAACCAGAGCTGCACCTCCATCCCCGTTGGCAAGCCAACCTGGCCAGCCTGCTCTGCGGCACGGCCTGGCCGCAGCTCCCCGACAAGGAGACGGAGTTCGACCGCTGCAACGTGCTCCTCGAGACGCACTCCGAGCACCTGATGCTCCGCCTGCAGCGCCTGGTGCGCCACGGCAAGGTCGCCCCGGAGGACATCGTGATCAACGTGCTGGAGCCGGACCCGGCCTCTGGCACCACAAGCGTTCGCGCAATCCAGCTCGAACCCGATGGCGAGTTGGGAGACATCTGGCCGGGAGGATTCTTCACCGAGCGTGACGAGGAGCTCTGGGGATGAATACCGCCACGCCCACGCTGGAGCCGACGCTCTTCGTGCCGTTCCGGATGGAGCCAGAGACGATCCTCCGGCTCCATGAACGTAGTGCGAACCACCTCAAGCGCTTCGTGCACCGTTGGGCTTGCCTGGGAGTCCTGGTGGTGGATTCGATTCCCGAATTCTCGAGAAGCCTGTCGAGACTGCTGCGAAACCAAGAGGTGAAAAGCACTCTTCTAAGGTCCATTCCATCCAGCATAGGGACCACGCTGCCCGCGCAGAGCACCGCCGCGGGTTTCGGCGAGGTTCAGCTGGTGTTGGTGGACGAGAACAACTGGGAGCAGTCGCCCCTGGGCTGCGTCTTCACCGCACGTGTCTTCTCTCGTGGCGATGAGCTCCGTGCGCTCCTGGAACCCGCCTTCAAGACCTTCAATACCTTCCTGGTGGTCGACGGCTACTTGGCGAGCGACGACCAGGCGACGAGTCTCCTTGCGCTCGGCAGGATGCTTGCTGGAAAGAAGAGACCCCTGCTCGAGTGCTGGAGTGTCAGTCGGCCCCACGCGAACGATGAAGACGTCGATCGACGTTGTGTCAGCCAGGAGCAACGACAGGTCACGTGGGACCATATCGCGCAAGCACTCCTGGCTGGAGGAGCGCCGCGTCAGACAGCGCTTGCCACGTACGCCTGTCGGCCCTTCGCGTTCTCCAGCCGAACCCACGACCGCCTGCTCGTGATGGGTCCACGGTCCATCATCGGCAGCGGCAAGGTGGGAAACCGCTTCCAACGTGTCGTAGCATTGGGGCCTGGAATCCGTGGGCTGTCCGACGGTGAGCGGCAAGACAAGCGTCTTGACGTCGCCGCACGAGTGGACGCCTCCTGCTTTGCGAGGCTCCGCACCCACTTCGAGCCCATCCTCAACAAAGAAGTACGCCTTGGCCCCCGCCCCCTCAGCGCCCTCTGAGCCACGCCACCAGCTCGGGACGCTTCTTCCTTAGCTTCTTGCTGGGTTTGCCGATCACCTTGCGGGCGACCGCCTTGCGCGCCTCCTCACGGTCGCCAGCCTCGGCCATCCAGGCATCCAGCAATACGTAGTGCCCGCCGGCCATGCGCGCCTTCTCCAGCGCCTCTCGATCCGCGCGATCCGGATCGGCGGCCAGGGCGGCGGCCTCGGCCCTGGCCTCGGCCTCGGCCTGCGCCTCGGCACGGGCCCGCTCGACGCCCGCGCTGGCCTCGCGCCAGGCCTGGCCGTCACCGGAGGGCGCCAGCGCCAGGCCCTGCGTCTTGGCGAGCTGGTACTCGTTCCTGTAGGCGGGATGATGGATCTGCATATGCCGCAGATCCTTGACCGCAGGATCGGGGGTGGCCAGGGCCAGCAGCTCGAAGATCTGGCGCGAGTGCCTCCAGCCCCCGGCGATGCCCTCGCAGCGCTCCTCCATGTAGTCCTCGAAGGCCTGCCGGGCCTGGTTGAGGTCGACTCGCTCCCCGCGAACTGTGGCCAGTTCCCCCTCAACCACCTCCAGTGTGACCGAGCCGTAGCCCAGGGATTGGGCCATGCCCAGGCCATGCCGCGCGCCCGGCGCACCGCCGAAATCCAGGGCCCACAACAAGGCGCCCAGCTCGACGGGGCGCAGGTTGTGAACGCGGATCGGGACGCGGAAGCCACACCCCTCGTTGAACTCGATGGGTTGGAACCAGCTCTGCACGCCCGAGGCGTCCAGCCGTTTGCCGCGCGCGTCCCGTGGCGGCTCGGGCTGCACCACACCTGGAAACTGCTGGTAGCGCTTCCAGCCGCGCACACGGGCGTCATCGTCCATATAGCTGCGGTAGACGGGCTTGCCCGCCCCGTCCCTGGGGGGAGCGCCGCCCGGCACGCCGTCCTGCTGCTCGATGTAGCTGGGGTAGTAGCTGGCCTTGGGGCTACCCAGCACGGCCTTGACCCCCGCCAGGTCGCGGTGAGGCACGGTGGGACGGCCCAAGCCGATGCTCACCCGCCCCTTGAGCCCCTCGTGGCGTGAGTCGCCGTCGTCGCGCGCGTCCAGGGGCACGTGCCCGAAGACCAGGTCGGCCAGGTCCAGGCCACCGCCATCCGGTCCCTGCTGCCGCTCCACCAGCTCGCGGATGGAGTGGCGGTAGGCCAGGCGGAACATCATGGCCAGGCCGATGGCGCGGATGCGATGCGCTGCGCCGGCAGGCTGCTCCTCGAGCAGGAAGAACACGGGAATCCGGCCCGTGCCGCCCTTCTCCCACTCCGTCTGCTCGAGCCAGTACTTCAACTCCTCGTTGGCCCCGTCGGTCATGCGGTGCTGCTCCGCCGCGGCGGCGTGCACGAAGTAGAAGTCCCGAAAGACGCGCTTGCTGACCTTCAGCTGCCCCAGCCCGCCCCCGGGCGGGTCGTAGAACAGGAAGTCGTGCTGCTTGGGATTGCCCGCACCCCGGCGCCCCCTGGGTGCCATGTCGGGGGACCAGGGCGAGGGCTGCCCGGTGAAGACCAGGATGCCGCGCACGCTCCTGCCCTCGTCCTGCACCACGCCGAAAGAACCAAGCCTGGGCGGACTGCCGGGCGGGTTCTGCTGGAAGAGCTCGCGAACAGGCGCCTGCATGGCGCGGTTCGGCCCCCAGGCTTTGTACTTGTGGGGCGAAGACTGGCGGCGGCCCGGATCGAAGCCGTGGATGCCGCGGCTCTTGGCTTCGGCGATGATCCGCTTGTAGTGGATCTTGGCGAAGGAGCAGGGATGCAGCAGGGCAGGGTAGTCCTCGGCGTCGTCGCCGTCGTTGCGCTCCAGCCAGCCGGCGCTGACCAGGGGCACGGGCTGCTTGTGCCGGCGGTCGATGGCGGCCATGTAGCGGCCATACAGGTCGCGGTTGTGCAGATCGCGCACGCCGTAGCGGTGGTCGTTGACCCTGCGCATCCGCCCGAAGCTGGCTATCTCGACCACGTTGCGCAGCATGCCCCGCAGGGAGCTGCCCGGGATGGCCACCAGTCCATCGGGCGTGCGGAAGAAGCGATCGGGCCTGGAGCCGCCACCGGGCTCGCCGCGCACGAAGATGGGGCCATGGGGCGTGATGCGGATCTCGAGCCGGCCGCAGATGCCATCGGCGAAGGGCACGTCCTGGCTGACGCGCTCCGCCCAGTCGGGCTCCACCACCAGATCCGACAGGGGCACGAAGTTGTAGGGCGCCCGAACCTTGTCCAGGGGCTTGCGATCGGGGCGTCGCCCCCGCGCCTTGCGAGGACCTGGACCTCGACGGTTCCAGCTCATGCCTCACCTCCACGCTGGCGCTCCCAGCCGCGGAAGGCCGCCACCCACGGAGACCAGGTCCGGGCAGCCAGGCCGGCTCCCTCTTCAAGGCCAGGCGCCAGGGCCCAGTAGCAGCGGTAGCTCATGCGCCAGGCTCCGCCGGTACGGCTGCTCTCGAAGCCCTGATCGAAGAACAACACGGGTTCTCCCTGGTCGGACTCGGCCAAGCTGGTCAGAGCCCAACACTCTCCCTGCTGTCGCAGGTTGACGCTCACGCCGTCAGCCCGCAGCAGCTCGGCGGACAAGACGCGGCCCGCGGGGATATCGCCGGCATCATCGACGGCCAGCACCTGGTCCGTGTAACAGATCCACCCCTGGGCACCCGGACTGCGCAGCGCTGCCAGAACCTGCACGGCGTCGTCCAAACGCTCGCTACGCACCAGGAGCCTGGCCTGGCCCGGCGGGCCGCCCTGGCCCCAGTCCAGCTTGGGTACGGTCATGCCCCACCTCCTATCTGCTCGACAGTGGATCCGACCCACCGGATCTCGCCATTCATGTATCCATGCCCTCGGTTGGCCCCCGAGCCGATGGCCAGGCGCCCCTCGCAGAGGTCCTTCAGGCTCTTTTCGAGGGCGCTGCGGGCCTCTTTTTCCAGGTCAGCCCAGCCCAGCACTTGCACCTGCACCTCCCAGGGATCGCCCTGGCCCCAGACCGGCGCCTCTCCGAACAGCGCCCCATCCATGGGGCCTCGCGTGAAGCGATCCAGGCTGACATGACTGAGCAGCCCGTGTTGGTAGCTTCTCTTGCGACCTTCGGAGACCAGCACCCGGCCCGGCACCCCTGCATCCTCGTCGCGGGCCGAACCGAACAGCGACTCCACCAGCGAGGCTGCGCCATCGTCCCAGCCCTCCACCTTGCCGTCAGCGAAACGGCCCAACAGGACATGAGCATGGAAGGCCACGCGGTGACGGAGCGCGCCCTTGATACCCGTGGCGGGGATCACCAGCTCGGGCCGCTCCGTCACGGTTCCCCGGCCCTCTTCCCAGAGCACGCGGTGCTCGCGGTACGGGAAGCGATCTACGTGCGTGTAACGGTCTTTCGGGTTCGTTCTCTCCCGGGCCTCGAAGGGCGCCCCTTCGCCCACCAGGAAGAAGTCCTCTGGGGTCAGCCGCAGCACCGCGTTGCGCGAGCCACGGATCTCTGCCGGCTGGGGAACCTCGCGCTCGTTGAGCACGCCTGCCGGCACCGGCGCCGCGAGGTCCACGGGAAGCTGCGCCAGGGCCTGCCGGTCGTCCGGGTTCTTCAGATCGAAGCGGCGGTGCAGCCAGCGCCGCACCTCGAATGCACCAAGGCCGCGGCGGGTGCGTCCACCCAATCGGAATCCGGAGGAAGCCAGCAGGGCCACGAGCTGCTCGAGATCGGGCAACTGGTCCGAGGAGGCCAGCCCGGGGCCATCGGCGACGACAGAGCGATCCAGCAGGAGCTCGAAGCTGAAGCGGGCTCCCGCGGGGACCAGCCGCTCGTCGAACTTGCCATCGCGATCCACGACACCGCGATGGTCGAGCCGCACGTGGTCGCGCACGGCACCGGCCGCCAGGAAACGCAGCACGGAATCGGCCGCGGGGTCGACTCCCACAGCGGGGACCGGACGATCCCGGCTGTCGTGCACCTGAGCCCAGGAGACCTGCAGGCGGGATGTCTGGCCGCTCTCGGCGTGGCTCTCGACGCCCTGCCGCTGGTAGCCGAACAGCCGGCAGCAGACAGGATCGCACTGGGGATCGGTTTCGGCCAGGGCGTGTCGCAGGGCGCCAGCGATGGAGCTGCCGGGAATGGCTGGCAGGCCGTTGGCGTCGCGCACGCAGGCCAGGTCGTCCAGGTCGGCCGAGGCAGCGGCGCCCACCACCATGGGGGTGCTGAACTCCAGCGTCACACGGGCCAGCTCGATGTGCTGTGGGATCATCCTGTCACCTCCTTGCCCCGACGCCGCCGGACCAGGTGCACAGCCAGCAGCTGCACCGACTCGAGCGCGGTCTCTTGCGGAGCGGCGCTGATCAGGCGCTGCAGCGCGTCGCGACGCGACTCGCCGCGAAACCTGGCACCCCAGCGCTGCTCCAGCTTGCCCACGCCCGTCTCGGTGAAGCCGACATTCTTCTCGAAGAGTGTGGACACCAGGCTATCCCGGCTCTCGGCCATAGCAGCCAGGCCACGGACCTCGCCCCACTGCGACGCAGGGAGCGCTGGCTGCCAGCGGACCAGCTCCGCAGTCCACGCCAGTGCATCGTCCAGGGCCTTGTCGGAGGCGCGCTTGCGCCGCCAGGCTCGCTCGAGCCAGTGTGCGGTATCGTCGTCTGGCAGCCGCGGCTCGGGCAGGGGGCCGGCAGGCACGGGCTTGACCGACGCGCGTGGCGTGACAGCTCCCAGCAAGGGAGGTTCCACCAGGATCTGTCCGAGCCCGTCCTGCCGGTGATCACCCACGCCCCGCGCCAGGGCTACGGCCAGGCGCTGGGTATTCCAGCCATCGCCGGGTTTCACGGCGATGACGCTGCCCGCCTGGATAACCTGCCGCTCCAGGTCCGGACGGCGGCGCTTGGCGTTGAAGGGGCTGTAGCGCCGGGTGTGCAGGTAGCTGCGCCCGGGCAGCCAGGAGAAAGCGCCCGCAGGCAAGCCCATGGCGCAAGGGCTGGGCTCCAGGCAAGGAGAGCCGCTGCGTGGCTCGCGTAGGGCCAGGTCCGACACGGCCAGCAGCAGCAGCAGCGCGGCTCCACCACCAGGGGCCAGCCAAGGTTCTTCCACCGGCTCTGCCAGGTGGGCTCGCACGCGCCCGAACTCAGCTCCCCTGGATCGCCCCAGGCGAAGCTCGCCGTCTGCCAGGGCCCCGCGAATCCTGCTGCGCAAGCCAACGGGGACTTCATCATCGAAGGCGATCTCGGCCCGGTAGACCGCCCCGGCCACCAGCGCGTCGAGGCTGTAGAGGAAGCCGTCTCGTGCGCGCCCGGATGCCAGGGCGGTGCGCTGCGCTTGCCTGTGCTCGGGTCGCACCACCCGCAGGTCAGGGGCCACGAAGCCGCCGCGGAGCTGCTTCCACGGCCTGCCGGCCTGAAGCACGCTCCGGCTGCCATTGCGCACGTCCGGGGCCAGGTGCCCCTCCAACAGCCATGGCTCGTTCTTGAGCTGGTGAAAGGCCAGAGGCATGGGCAGGCATGTTCCCGCGGCGGTCAGGGGCAGGCCATCGCCAAAGCGCACCTTTCCAGAGTGAAAGGCCAGCCAGCTCTCGTCTTCGGACAAGCTGGGGTATAGCCTGGCCGCGCAGGCGCCCAGCAAGACCGCTCCAGGGATGTGGTCCAGCGAGCGAGGCGCCCCCGCTGTGGCGCTCTGGCTCGTGAGCACCAGGTCGGTGACCAGCTCCAGCTCCAGGTTCAGTTTGTTCATGGTTCCCCCATGCGCAGGGTGGCGCGGCCCAGACCGCGGGTGCGGTGCGCGCCCACGGCGCGGATCAAGGGCAATGCGGCGGCGATGGCGTCGAGGGCCGCGGGGGGACCTTCGATCTCGGCATGAAGATGCACGGGGACTGCGACCTCGATCAGGCGCAGCGAAGTGCTCTTGGCCACGCCCCCCGCATCGAGGGCGGTGCTGGCCAGTTCGTGGAACAAGAGGTCGCGCTGGGGGGCATGGGCGGCGCACCTCGCCCATCGCTCCCACTGTGCGGCCCGCTCGCCACGGCCAAGGCGCGCGCTCCCCACGCGCAGGCAGCCGCTGTCGCTGGCGTAGCGCGCCTCCTCGAGCTGGTCGATGGCCTCACCGAGCGGTTCGCCCCGGACCAGGGGCGTGCCGAACCAGGCCACCAGATCCTGGCTCGTGGTCCGAATCCACTCATACCGCGCGCCGAGCTCCACGGCCTCGCGCAGGATCCCCTTGAGGGTGCGACCCGGCAGGAAGGGCAAGCCCCCCGCAGTGCGAGTGACCTGCGCGTCTGCGCCCGTGGCCGATCCCAGGCCGGAGCCGGCGTGCCAGTATCCGTGCAGCCGGATCTCGAGCTCGCGCCTCTCAACAACTGCCTTTGAATTCATGACCTTTCCCCCGCTTTGTCGGAGCCGCGCCCCATGTCTCGCATCGCCTTCCAGACCATGGCGTCGAGCAGAGGTGTGCGGCGCTGCCCGGCGATGCGCAGCCAACCCTGCTCGTCGTAGGTGCCGAGCGCAGTCAGCGCGGCATGCAGTTCCCTCCATGCCGCGCCGCCAATGTGCGAGCCGCCCGTCACCTGCTGCGCGCGGTCCCAATGCGCTCGCGCTCGCGTGTCGTCCGCGCGAGCCAGGGTCAACCATTCCCGCATGACGCCGCGTCCAACGCCCCCAAGCGCCTTGGCCAACTCCTCGAGCCCGCCGATCGTGGATGCACCCGACGCATCGGCCAGGCAATAGGGCCCGGCGGTGAAGGCCAGGGGGAGGGATCTGGGCGGCACGGCATTCGAGTCCCAGGCCGCCAGGCTGTGCTCCGCTACGTGGTCCCAACACGCCAGCGCGCTGTCGGTCACGCGGTGGAAGGCGAGCCCGGAGGGCGTCGCCCCAGCACGGCCCGCGACCTGCCGCAGGCTGCGCTTCGCGAAGCCGCACAGGTCCTCAGCCAGCTCGTGGGCAGCCCAGAAAGGCGAGCCCCGCTTGACGAAGGCGATGCCCGCACACGCCGTCAGGCCTCCAGGCGCCTGGAGATCCATGGCCTTGCGCGAGGTCTCCCGCTCGAAGGCCGTGAGCCAGACCTTGACCAGCTCCCCGGCGTGCTCAGGGCAGGTGATGATGGTGAAATCGTCTCCACCCATGACCACGGGTCGTGCCGGGACGGTGTCTTTTTCCGCACCGCGCCCACCTGGGGGTATGGTGCGGACGGCTGCGCGGGAAGCCGCCAAGGTACAGGCCGTGAGCGCATCCGAGAAGCGCTGGTAGCCATCAGCGCCCCCTTTCAGCCCCATGACCCGCCGACCGATGTCGTTGCCATCGACATGGACCACCGCCAGGTACGAGGATCCCAGATCGTCCAGATCCCTGACGAACCCCGGACCCTCCCCGCCCAGCAAGCGCTCGCCGAGCCGGTCGTGCGCCCTGCGTCCCTCTCGCAGGCGCGTGGCGGTGGCGGCGTCGAGCAGGCCTCCCTTGATCTCGTCGCGGGCGACCGCCGGAAGCCCGGTGCGCGCGGCGCGGGCCATCAACGGACCGGCTTCGGGAAGGGTGGGGGTGTGCCGGCTGCGGGCCACCCGGAGCTGCTCGGCTAGCCGCGCGAAGGCGTTGTCGGAAGAGGAATCCGCCACCCAGCCCTGGATCACCCGCAAACCGGGAGCGCGCCGCTCCGCCAGCAGGGGCCACCAACGGACGAAGACCTCCAACGCTCCACGGTCGTGGAACCGCAGGGAGGCGGCGCCAGCGGCCCTGGACAGCACCTGGGCCCTGTCACCGCAGAGCTGACCGGCAGCCTGCTCGACCAGCGTTCCTAGCCGCTCGATCAGCGCGCTGCCCCCAGTGATCTCCAGCATGCGGCCCGTAGCCACGATGTAGGCCTGGATGCCCTTGATCTCGAATCGATAGAGCCAGTCGTCCATCTCACCTCACCTCGAAGCGCCCGACGAAGAAACACCAACTCTCCCTTATCCTGCGGACCTGGTCAAGGAAGACGCGGCTGGCAGCCAGCCGCGGACACTTGCCAGATCCCTTCTCGAGCGCGTGGTAGGCTGCTCGCCGAGCAAAGACCTGGAGGCAGCATGAACCACGACGAGCAGGCCTGGCTTGCGCAGCTGCGCATCTCTCGCCTCCGGCTGGCATACCGTCCCCTCTCCTCCTGGAAGCTCGGCCCCCAGCCCAGCGTGATGTACCGCGGTGCATTGGGCCGGGCGCTGATGGACCTAGTCTGTGTCCATCATGATCGGGACTGCGGCGCCTGCCGCTTGCGGCGCGGCTGCATGGTGGCAGACTGGTACGATCCCGGCCTGGCGGGGGAGACGGGCCCGCGCCCCTTCGTCCTGGCCGCGGCCACAGCCGCGGGCTCCTCGCTGGGTCCGGCTGCGCCATTCGCGATGAATCTGACCCTGGTGTCGCCCTGTCCGCGCCCCTCCGGTCTGATCGAAGCCGCTGTCCGTGCGGGCAGGAGAGGGCTGGGATCCCGCCGCGTTCCACACATCCTCGAGCGGATCTCCGCTTGGGTGAATGGGGCTTGGAGGGATGTGCTCGTCGACGAGCGACGCGTGCGGCCCTGGCCGGATCCACGTCCCATCGACGAGATGACGCAGCTTCCCGATTATCCGGCCGGTGCGCGCATCGTGCTCGAAAGCCCCTTGCAGCTCAAGCGTCGCGAGCGACCCTCGCCACCAGAAGTGGTCAACGCGGCCGTCCAGCGCGTTCGCACCGTCGCGCGCATGCAGGGACTGACGCTGGACCGCTGGTGGCCCGACGTGCAGGGCCTGCCCGGCGGCTGGGAAGGACTGACCTATGCACGGGGCAAGCGCTTCTCGAGGGCGCAGGACGCGAATGTGGATCTCTCCGGCTGGCTGGGCTCCCTGCACCTGGGGCCCGAGGCCGGCAGCTACGCGGATGTCCTGGCCGCAGCCAGCCTACTCCAGATCGGGCGCAAGACCAGCGCCGGGCTGGGGCGTCTCAGCCTGACCTGGAAATAAGCCGCCGGATGGCAGCCGATTCATCGGCGCCTCACATCGCAGGAGCAGGCCCGGCCCCGGGATCTGCGCCGCGGCCCTGATCACTCCGTAAGCTCCAGAAACCGCAGATCCCCAAGCAGTTCCTCGAGCTTCTGCGAGCCGCCCCCACTCCGCCAGAGGGCATGGAGCATCTTCCTGGCGCAGCGCCGCAGCTTGCTCGCGTCGTCCTCGGTCACGGGCCGGAAGCCATGGGCCAGGACCGAGGTGTTGCGGATCCTGCCCAGATTCTGCAGCTTATTGAGGCCGGACAGACCGCCGTGGCCCGCGTCCGCCAGCAAGGGATCCTGCGAGATATGCAGCAGTGCCGCGGAGCTCATGAAGCTCAGGAAGGGCGGCAGCCCCTCGAAGCGACCGCCCCAGCCCAGATCGTCCGCCAGCTGGCGATAGCGGCGCAGAAGCTCGTCCACGCTCAGCCCCAACAGCTCGTAGTCGGGCTCGTCGCAGCTGAAGCCATCCCAGCGCCGCTCGATCCCCAGCGCCATGGCGCCTTCGATGGTGCGGTAGAAGAGCAATGCCGCGAAGTCGCGCCGGCGGGTGCGCTTCAGGTAGTGGCGCCCGAGCACGAAGTAGCAGAGCAGCATGTTCTCACGCTCGCCCTCGGCCAGGCTCGAGAGAAACTCGGCCTGGCGAAGCAGACGCTTCGCATGTTGATGTTCCAGCCCCCCGCCGCTGGACCCTAGCTGCTCGGCCACGCTGTCGGCGCGGGTCTTGGCCTGCTCGAAGTCCAGATCGCACCAGGCTTCGTACAGACGCGCGAGCTTTGCTCGCATCCGCGCACGCTCCGGGCGGCT
>CAYVQL010000297.1:0-9578 GCA_964454135.1 uncultured Enterobacterales bacterium
AGCGACACCTGGAAGCAGTTCGTCTTCAACAACAACAACCTGGGCAACAAGCTGCAGGGCATCATCTACCTGAGGGTGGACGAGCGCAAGTGCCGCCTGAAGATCACCGACATGTACATGACGGTCTACAACGGCAAGCGCATCGAGGACTCCAACCCGGTGGGCACCAACCCCATGGTCGCCAACGACCAGGAGCTGATGTGGGAGCACTGCACCGACAGCTCCGACTTCATCCCGATGAAGAAGCCGGACTTCCCCAAGAGCGAGTCCGAGGCCAACGAGCGCTTCTGCGCCCCGACCCGCGGCTGCGGCTACGCCCTCAACGAGACCGCCTACTTCCACTACATCGGCCAGGATGGGCGCAAGGCCAAGGAAGGTTGCAGCTACTCCTACGACGTCTGGACCGACTGGGAGCCGGCCGAGAAGGGCAAGGTGGCCGAGGTGGTCGACGGCAAGCGCGGCAAGAAGGAGCTGCGCTGGGCCTACAGCAACGCCTGGGACGAGGCCGGTCCGCACGTGGTCGAGATCGTACGCCACCAGACCTGCGAGGGTAAGACCGAGCAGCTCGAGGTCTCTTGCGCTCTGGTCGTGTACCAGTAGTCAAGAGCGTCCAGCTCCCTCAGGGAGCTGGCCCGCACCGGCTTCCACTGCAAGCCCGGCCCCGCGGCCGGGCTCGTCGCGCTCAGGCCCGCACCCGCCAGACCGTGCCCTCAGGACCGTCCATCACCAGGATGCCGGCCTCGTTGAGCTCGTCGCGCAGGGAGTCGGCGCGGCTCCAGTCCTTGGCCAGGCGCGCTGCGCTACGCTCCTCGAGCCGGGACTCGACCCAGGCGTTGTCCAGACCCTTGACCGCCAGGCGCTTGACCTTCATCTCTTCGAAGAAGGCCTCGGGCTGCATGGCGCCGATGCCCAGCACCTGCGCCGCCAGCTCGAAGCAGGGCAGCGTCGAAGCCAGCACCTGCGCGGCCCGCTTCCAGACCTTCTTGATGCCAGCCAGGCGGTTGGTGGCCTTGATCAGCTCGAAGAGGTGCCCCATGGCCAGCGAGGTGTTGAAATCCGCGTCCATGGCACTGTGGAAGCGCTCATCGAAGGCCAGCACCTGCTCGCGCAGCTTGGCGGCCGGACCGCCCACGCGCTGCGCCTCTTCCCCAGCGGTCAAGTGGTGCTTGCCGTCCGCCACCAGCTCCGCGGCCCGCTCCGCGATCTCTCGCGCCTGGTAGAGCCGATCCAGACCCACCAGCGCCTGACCCAGCCCGGCCGCTGAGAAGGGCACCGGGCTGCGGTAGTGGTGCTCCAGGTAGAGCAGCTTGAGGGCTTCGCCCGGCATCTGGCGCATGACGTCGCGGATCTCCACCACGTTGCCCAGGCTCTTGGACATCTTGACCGGCTCGCCGCTCCCGTCGTCGATCAAGGTGACCATGCCGTTGTGCATCCAGTAGCGCACGAAGGGCCGCTGGCCCGTGGCGGCCTCGGCCTGGGCGATCTCGTTCTCGTGGTGCGGAAAGAGCAGATCGCTGCCTCCACCGTGCAGGTCGAAGCAGTCACCCAGGTAGTGTTGGGACATGGCCGTGCACTCGATGTGCCAGCCCGGCCGGCCAGGTCCCCAGGGGCTGTCCCAGGCCGGCTCGCCGGGCTTGGCGGCCTTCCAGAGGGCGAAGTCGGCGGGGTGGCGCTTGCGTCGATCCACCTCGATGCGCTCACCCGCGCGCATGTCCTCGACGTTTCTGCCCGAGAGGTAGCCGTACTGAGGCAGCGACGGGACGTGGAAGAAGACGTCGCCGTCCGCCTGGTAGGCCATGCCACTGGCGATGATGCGCTCGATGACGGCCAGGATCTGCGGGATGTGCTCACTGACCTTGGGCTCGATGCTGGGTCGCTTCAGGCCCAACCCATCCAGGTCCTCGTCCAGCGCCTCGATGAAACGGGCCGAGAGCTCCAGCGGATCGCCGCCGTCACGGCTGGCGCGGGCGATGATCTTGTCGTCCACGTCCGTGTGGTTGCGCACGAAGGTCACCTGGTAGCCACGATGCAACAGGTAGCGGTAGACCACGTCGAAGGTGATCATGGCCCGGGCGTGACCGATGTGGCAGTAGTCGTAGACCGTCATCCCGCAGACGTACATGCGCAGCTCGCCGGGCTTCGCTGGCACCAGGGGTTCGAGCGTTCGCTTGTAGGAATTGTAGACGCGGATCGGATCTTCCACCGCAACCTCCTCGTGGTGGAAATGCACCAGGCCACTCAGCTCTCGCTATCTCGAGAGATGCGCCTGCCCTTCTATGGAGCCCGAACCCGCTCGTCGAGCTTCGGGCGCGCAGCTGCGGCCGGGGGCATCAGCTCCTGAAGATCTCGTCGATCTCGTCCTGGATGTCTTTTTCGTCCACGCTCTTGGCCACCGAGATCTCCTGCACGAGCAGGCTGCGAGCCTGGTCGAACATCTTGCGCTCGCCAAAGGAGAGGGTCTTGTCGTGGCGCAGCAGAGCCAGATCCCGCAGCACCTTGGCGACCTCTAGGGGATCGCCCGTCTTGATGCGGTTCATGTACTCGCGGTAGCGCCTGTTCCAGGTCTGGTTGTCGGCCGGCACATCCCGATCGCGCAGGATGTCGTAGACTTTGCGGGCGTGCTTGGCCGAGATCACCGCCCGCATTCCGATGGCCTCGACGTTCTCGATGGGCACGCGGATGGTCATGCCATTCTCAACGATGTCCAACACGTAGAAGGTCTGTTCGGTCCCTTCGAAGTCCACAGTCTCGATATCGGAGATCACTCCCACGCCATGTGCAGGATAGACTGCTTTCTCGCCTTTCTTGAACTCCATCACGCCTCGCTCCTCCATTCTCCGGAAATCTCGCTACAAGGGCCCTCGATCTCGCCTCTACGCTAGATGCTGGGGAGCAACGGGTGTCTCCTCGCCGACCGCCCATCCTCCGCAACCACGGACCGCTTGCCAGAATTCCATGTTCAAAGCGTGCTATTCTACACGAGTTTTCAACGAAGGGCAAGAGTTCCTTACAGCGGGGGAGCGAGCCTTGGCCAAAGGCCCAGCGCGAAGCGAAGAAACAAACAGCAGCCGGTGCAAGCCATGCTGCTGCGCCTGACCCTGCGCGCGGCGACCGGCCCCGGCCTGGCGGCCCTGCTGCTGCTGGCTGGGGCGGCTGCGCTGGCCCAGGTGGCCACCCTGCTGCTGCGCAGCTCCGTCCTGCCCGATCCGGGCGCCCTGGCGCTGGCGGTCCTCGCGCTGCTGCCCAGCCTCCTCTCCATGGTGCTCCCCATCGCGCTCCTGCTGGGGCTGATGCTGGGCTACGGACGCTGGAGCTCCGAGGGAACATGGATCGCCCTGCGCGCCAGCGGCCTGCCCGCTCGACGCCTGCTGGCCCCAGCGCTGCTGCTGGGCCTGACAACGGCCCTGCTGATGGCGGGGCTGACCCACCTGGCCGCGCCAGCGGGCAAGCGAACCGCCGCGCGCGCCATGATGCAGGCCGCCAGCCAGGTACGCCTGGTGCCGGGCCACTTCGTGGCCGTGGGCGACGGCGTGCTGCACCGCACCACCGGCGGCAGCATCTTCGCCGCGCGGGGCGACGTGGCCCTGCAGGCCAGAGGAGGCAGCCTGCGAAGCGACGGACAGGGGCTCCTGCTGGAGCTGGGCTCGGGTCGCCTGCTGTCCGAAGAGCTGGCGCTGGCCTTCGACTCGGCGATCATGCCCATGGAGCTGCCCGCAAACGAGCGCCGTGTAGAGCTCGAGGAGCGCGACTCCCCCTCTCTCTGGCGGCTGGTGGAGCGCCAGCGCACCCGCGGTCGCGACGCGAGCTACGCCAACACCATCCTGCTCAAGCGCACGACGCTGCCACTGGCTGCCGCCTTGCTGCCCATCCTGGCGCTGCCTCTGGGCCTGCGCTGGGGGGGACGCCCCTGGCACGCCATGGGGGTGGTGGCGGCCTACTGGGCCCTGGTGCGCCTCGGGGACCAGCTCAGCGCGGCGCTCGGTCCGCAGCTGGCTGCGAGCCTGCCCCTGCTGGGGCTGCTGCTGGCGGCGACGGCGCTGTGGGCGTCGTGGACGGATCGCTGAGCATGCCACGCGCTCTCCGCTTGCACTGGCGAACCAGCAGCTGGCTGGCACAGCGCGGCCTGCGCTGGGTGCTGGTGTCGGCGGCGGGCATGGCCCTGCTCGTGCTGCTGGCGGACTGGGTCGAGGCCGGGGCCAGGCTGGCGGGCGGGGCGCAGGGGGGACCGACCATCACAGAGGCCCTGCTGCTGGCCCTCTTCCTGCTCCCCGAACACCTGGTGCGATCCGCGCCGCTGATCGTCGCGCTGGGCAGCGCCATCGCGGTCGCCACGCTGGTGCGCAGCGGCGAGTGGCAGGCCCTGGCGGGCACGGGGATGTCCGCGCTGCGCCGCCTGATCCCCCTGGCGGCCGTGGGCCTGATGATGGGCGGCGCTGCTTTTCTGGCCCAGGAACACCTGGTGCCCCGCTCCGCCAGCGCGTACCTGGAGCGGCAAGCGGCCTATGGCGGGGGCCCGCTCAGCAGCGGGAGCACGGTCTGGCTGTCCGTGGGGTCCACCGTCTTTCGCATCTCCCACATCCGCAATGAACGCCTGGGCGAGACCCTGGCCTGGACTGACGAGCAGGGCCACTTGAACGCGCGTCAGCGCGTGGAGGGACTGCGCTGGGACGGTGAGGCATGGCAACCCGAGGGCGAGCAGAAGCGCCTGGCCTGGTCCGTCGCTCCGCAGACGGATCCCTGGCGGGCCCTGCCTCCTCCCGAGGTGCTCGCGGTGCGCGCGGGCCCCGACAGCGCCCCCACCCGTGACTGGGATGCGCTGGGAGCCGACGACCGACCTTGGGCCCGTGCCGAACGCCAGGCGCGCTGGTCCGCGGCGCTGGGTTGCTGCCCCGCCGCCGTGGCCGGTGGCGCCGTCCCAGCCTTGCTCGGCGCGGGCCCCATCACCGTGGTCCTGGCCGTGGTGCCGGTGCTGCTGTGGGAGCTCTCCGGAGCCGTGCTGCAGCTCTTCGCCGCCCAGGGCGAGCTGCCGCCCCCCCTGGTGGCCTGGCTGCGGCTGGCCCTGGCCGCGCTGATGGGGGGCGCGCTGCTGCGGCGCCTGGGCAGGCCCTGACACCCAGAGACAAAGATCAACGCCCTCGCCCCAACTTGGCACGCAGCCTCTCCAACCTGCCCTTCAGGCGCTGGGTTCCGCGCTCCAGATCCGACGCAGAGCGCGCGCGGAAGCTGCGCGCCGCTCGCAGCTGCTGCCACACCTGCGCCGTGAGCGCATCGATCCGCTCTTGAACCTCTGGCGGCTGGGCTCGCCGGCCGCCGCCGCTGTCCCCCCGGAACAGATAGGCCCCGGGGATCCCCAGGAACCCACAGAGCTCCTTCAAGACCGCGGGATCCGCCACCAGGTCCTCGTAGGCCACCACCGCCAGCTCTTCGGCCTGATCCCCGCAGGCCGCAAGCGCCGAGGCATTGCGCCGGCACCAGGCCTCCGCGAAGGCCGCAGGCTTGTCGCGAAATCCCTTCCATTGCACGATATGAGACTGGTAGCAGTTGACGGGATCGCGAAAGATCCACACCACCCGCGGCGCGTGCAGCGCGAACTCCTGCAGCACATCGCCTACTTGGCGGTGCATGGTCTCGTTGATGGGCTTCAGCACGAGGTGCCGAGGAGCTCGCCGGATCAGCTCGCGCAGCTCTCTCTCAGGCCTCAGGTTGATCCCTTCGAAGAAGTCGTTGTCCGGACTCTCGTTGTAGCCCTGCACGCCGGCGCTGCTGGTCAGGCACTTGAAGAGGGCGTTGGTGCCGGAACGCTGCACCCCCATGATCATCACCAGGCGCTTCACGCCTCCCCCTCCTTCAGCTCTCCGAAGAGCTTCCGCAGGCGCTGGACACGCGCCTCGGGTCGACGGGTGCTGCGTACATGCTCTCTTCCAGCTGCGCCGAGCTGGCGCCTGCGGGGCTCGTCCCGCGCCAGCTCCGCGATGGCCTCTCTCAGGGCCTTCGCGTCGCCCGCAGGCACCAACAGACCCGTGCGGCCGTGCTCAACGAGCTCGCCGATCCCGCCCACCGCCGTGGTGATCACGGGCACACCACGCGCCATG
Source organism: uncultured Enterobacterales bacterium (assembly GCA_964454135.1). Taxonomy (GTDB): domain Bacteria; phylum Myxococcota_A; class UBA796; order UBA796; family JAFGLY01; genus CAYVQL01. The sequence continues at coordinate 6,093 of CAYVQL010000297.1, forward strand.
GCCTCCAGGATGGCTACCGGCACGCCATCCCGATCACCGTCCGGCGCCGGCTGGCAGGGCAGGACGAAGGCGTCGGCCCCACGCTCGTAGCAGGCGGCCACCTCCGCGGACGGACGGGGCCCCAGGGCCTGCAGCCCGGCCATGGGGCCGCCGATCTCCTCTTGCAGCGCGCCGATCACGGTCCAGCGCCAGGGCAGCTCGAGCCCTGCCAGGGCCTGGCGCAACACGGGATAGCCCTTCTTGGGCACCGCACGGGCCACCGTCACCACGTGGAGTTCGTCGCCCCCGGAGGGCGGCGTCGCAGCGCAGGGCTCCATGGCCAGCGGCAGGACCAGGCTCTGCGCCCCGGCCCTGGTCATGCAGGCTTGGGCCGCGTCCTGGGAGATGGAGATGACCCGTGCAGCCTCCCCCAACGCCCACAGACCCGCAGGGGTGGGCACGTGGATGCCACGCGCATGGACGGTCAGCACCAGCGGGCGGCGGGCCGCCAGGCAGGCGGCAGCGCCCAAAGCGGCCGCAAAGCCCAGAAAATGCGCGTGCAAGCCGCCCTGCCGCTGCGACAACCAGCGCGCCAGCCAGCCAGCGCGCCGCAGGTCCTTCGCGCGCTCCCCCAGGGCAGCCCAGCTCTCCGCGAGCCCCGCGGGCAGCGGCGCCCTTCGCAGGCACCAACGGGACCTGGGCACGAAGCGCACGCTGCCGGGGGCCAGGATCCCGTGGGAGGGTTGGTCCGTTCGCTCCAGGGCCCACACGGGCACCTCGATCCCAGCCTGTCGCAGCGCCGCCACCTCCCGATAGACGAAGGTCTGGGAGACCATGGGGTAGCTACCCAGCAGGTAGGTGATCACGGAGACGAGGCTACTCGACCCTGATGTAGTAGCCCGTGTAGACCTCTTTCTCGCCCGAGGCCTTGGTGAAGAAACCCTGGTCCCAATCCGCAATAAAATACTCACCAGCTTCGAAAGTGATATCCACCAGCTTCATGCCCGTTGCGACCTGGGTGGTCTGGTACTCGGCCTTTTCATACTCCGAGCCCCAGCTGGTGCGGGACTTGGGCTTCATCTGGTAGACGCAGCCGTCCTCGTCCGCCTTGAAGGGCTTCCAGCCAACGGCCTCGTAGTCGAACATGCCGTGCTGGCCCGGGGAGAAGCGGTTGACCTTGCTGCGCTCTCTCTCGATGCAGTAGGTGCGGAACTTGCCCATGCCCACGCCACCGGTCTTGCGGCGCACGAAGCCACCCTCCAAGGTGCTGTACTGGGCGTTCTCGTAGCGCAGCAGCCCCTTTTCCTTGGGAATGGCCACCAGCTGCTTGCGCCCCAGGCTGTAGCGCTTGCGCTCCCCGGCGTCGAAGGCGTCGACCTTCTCGCTGATATAGCCCGCCTGGCTGATGTTGATCTCGTAGACCCCTGGCACGCAGGATAGCTCGAAGTGACCCGCGGCATCGGAGAGAGCCATGCAGGGAGAGCCCACGAGCGTGATCGTGGCCTGGGCGATGGGATCGCCCGCGGCGTCCACCACGTCGCCATCGATAGCCATGCCGCCGCACCCGATCCCAGACGAGACCAGAAGCGCCAACACGACCTTGCACATCGAACTTCGAACTGGTCTTGGAGCTGACATATCTACCTTCTCGGCAAGCGCGCCAAGGCGCGGATTCCACAGCCCAACCTAGGCCCTGTCATGCGGAAACGCAAGTGCCGGGAAGCATTCCCGCTGTGCACCGCTGCGCTGGGCCAGATACAACGGAGGCCGCGAGGGAAGCCGATCCTCGTCGCGAAATCCATGGCACAGGGAGCATCCCATGAAGAAGAGCCTGGCATTGCTGCTGTTGACCGCTTGCGGGCCCGACGAGGCGCTGCTGTCGGAGAAGGCCGAGCTCGAGGTCAAGCTGGCCGACTCGAAGAAAAGCATCGCTCGCCTGGAGCGCGAGGCGCGCAGCCAAGAGAAGAGGATGGCCAAGCTGGAGCAGGAGCTGAAGAAGCTGAAGAGGGAGAGAACCTATCGCAGGCTGGGCGTGGAGCCCGATGGCGAGCTGCATGCGGTGCTGCAGACCTCGCTGGGCGACATCCGCTGCAAGCTCTGGCCCCACGTCGCCCCCCTGACCGTGCTCAACTTCGTCGAGCTGGCCGAAGGCCATCGCAGCTGGACCGATCCCAAGACCGAGAAGGAAGTCAGGCGCCCTCTGTACAACGGCACCATCTTCCACCGCGTCATCCCCGAGTTCATGATCCAGGGCGGCGATCCCCTGGGTACGGGCACAGGCGGTCCGGGCTACGAGTTCGAAGACGAGGTCAGCCCCGAGGTGCGCTTCGAGCGCCCCGGCGCCCTGGCCATGGCCAACCACGGGCCAGCCACCAACGGCAGCCAGTTCTTCGTCGCCGAAGGCACGCCCGAACACCTCAACGGCAAGCACACCATCTTCGGGCAATGCGCCGAGAGCCTGGACGTGGTCAAGTCCATCGCCCGTGTCCCCCGCGACAAGCGCGATCGCCCCAAGCGCGAGGTGGTGCTGCGCCGCGTGCGCATCCAACGCAGCGACAAGACCCGCAGGTAGGACAAGCCCGCAGATAAAAAAAAGGGCCCGCCCTGCCAGGCGAGCCCCTGTCTCTTGCGCGCGGTCGCTCAGAAAGCCGCGCCGAGCCCGAAGTAGACGCCGCTGCGCAGATCGATCAGCTCGACCATATTGCCCGTGTCGTCGCCTTCGCTGGTCTCGGGAATGATCACGTCGCGGGACAGGCGGTTGTAGCCCAGGTTCACCGTGAGGTGGTTGATGACCTCGTACGACAGCTCCACGTCGATGTCGGAGCAGAAGACCCCGGAGTAGCCCTCGGTGCCCCAGGCACCGCCGAGCACCGCGCTCAGGCCGAAGCCCAGGTCAGCCCCGCCGCGCACGCCGCCGTAGAAAGAGGTGAAGCCCCAGTCGAAGAACCACAGGCCGCGAGACTGGCCCTCGGGGGTCCAGAAGGCCACCACGGGCACGGCCGTGTAGACGATGCCGCCGTGGGCGCCCAGCCAGAAGCGGTTCTCGCCCACGTCGTGGTAGTAGCGGGCCTGGCCGGTGACCGTCAGGAAGTTGTCGTACCAGGACATGTCCACGCCGGGATGGTCCTCGGTGAAGGAGTCGGTCTGCACGCCGAACCACATGCCGCGGTAGCGGGCCTCGAGCCCGACGTACTGGAACATGGGCAGCCAGCCCATCACGCGGAAGTCGATGACCGGGATGGACAGGGGGACCGCGTCGCCCGTGCCTTGCACGGCGGCCTCGTCACCCGACAGCTCGAGGGACTGGCCGAAAGGCGTGGGATTGCCATCGGCGTTGATGTTGCGAGGCGTGGCGTTGACATCGTAGTTGTAGCGGTATCCCGCGGTGCCCATGGCAGCGCGCACCAGCAGCCAGTTGTGATCGCCGGGATCGCGCGGCTCACGCTCCTTCTCGGGCTCGGGAGCGGGCTCGGGAGCAGGGGTGGGCTCGGGCGCGGGCGCGACGGC
>CAYVQL010000297.1:9678-13659 GCA_964454135.1 uncultured Enterobacterales bacterium
CCACCGGCGCGGGCGCGGGCGTGGGCTCCGGAGCGACCGGAGGCGGGGCGCCCCACAGAGAGGGCGCCTCCGCCCCGATGCTGATCTGCCCAAAGGTCGAAGCCTTGCCATCGGCGGAGGACACGGCGATGTTGATGGCGGCGGTGTGGCCTGCCGGAACCGTCAAGGGGACCTGGTAGTCACCGTTTCCCTGGTCGGCGACCGCTCCCACGGTGCCGGCGCTGACCATGAACTGCAGCGTCTGGCCCGGGACGCCTCGACCCTGGGCGTCGGTAGCCTTGACCAGCACCGTCGTGGTAGCTCCAGCCGAGACGCTGGCAGTGCTGACGGCCAGCGCAGCCAGCTCGCCGTGTTCGGCCGCCGCGGGAACGGGGACCGGGACCACTGCCGCCTGACCTTCACGCGCGATACGCATGGTCTGGACGATGGCGGACCAGGCCGCGATCTGGGCGAAGGTGGCCTCGGAACCGCTGCGGACCATCTTCAGGTCCGACGCGACCTCCGCAGGAGCCTGCAGGATGCCGGCGCCAGCCGAGTGGGCTCCGGAGGTCACCTTGATGTTGGCCAGGCCCGCTGCGCGCCCGGCCGTGTAGTAGATCTGGGCCAGGCCGGCGGCGTTGGTGGTGGCCGAGGGCGGCAGGCTGCCAGCCCCGGAGAGCAGCTCGAAGGTCAAGGGCACATTGGCCACGGGGTAGCCGAACTCATCCACGGCCACCACGGTCAGCATGGCGCTGGAGAGGCCATCGTTGGGCAGACGATCCACCGTGGGCAGCAGCACAAGCTGGCGGAAGGGGTTGCCGGTGGGCGTGCTCTGTACGGTGACGGAGAGCTCCACCGGACCGCTGCCGGTGATGTCGAACAAGCCCTGGTATTCGCCGCCCTTGAGGTCCTTGACCGATTCGTGGAGCTCGGCGCCGTTGGCGGCGAAGACCAGCTGCCGGCCGATCATGCCGATGCCGTCCGGAGCAGCCACCTTGACCAGGGCCTTGAAGCCGGTGGCACCCTCGGGAAGCACCGAAGGCTCGGCGACGAGAGACACGCTGGCGGGACGCACAGGCACGATGGGTACGGTGGCCTTGTCGGTCTGCACGCCTGGAGAGCCCGGAAGGCTGGCGGTGATCGCCACCTGGCTCATGGTCATGGTGGCAGGAGGCGTGTAGTCGGCGCGGTAGATTCCATTGCCCTCGTGAACCGGGGCCGAGACCGTCCCCACCGAAGCGCTGATACTCACCTGGGCATCGGCGGACGCGGCACCCTGGGGGTCGGTGACGGCGAGGCGCACGGGGATGGCCAGGGCGCGGTCACCGGGGATGCCCGCGTGGAAGGGGAAGAGCTTGATACGCTTGGTCTCCGGCACCTTGAGGTCGATGGCTTCCGTGCGCGTATCGGTGCCCACCGCCGTGGTGAGCATGGCCGCCTTGATGCCGGGCGGCACCATGATGGGGATATTGGCGCGGCCGGAGGCGTCCGCCTGCACGGGACCGAAGTCCCGGTCGCCCACCTTGAGCATCAGGCTGGAGTTGGGGGTCGAGGTGACCGGATAGGCGGTCTTGCCGACCAGGGGGATGGCGATGAACCCGTAGGTACGCGTAGGATCCTGGCGATCCACCACGGTGAGCAGAGCCAGGTGGGGGTAGTTGACCTGCGGCGGAGTGTAGAGCGCCGAGTAGCGCCCCCCGCCCAGGTCCGTGAGGTTGGCGACCGCACCTGAGCTGGCCTGCACCACCAGCTCCACGTCCGAGAGATCCTCATCCGCCGCGGCGCTCAGCTGGATGCCGAGGGTGGAGGAGGCGTCCTGGCCCAGGACCAGCTCGGGGGGGGTGGCGCTGACGGTCAGCTGATGGGAGGGAGGCGGAATGACATCCACCGAGTAGACCTTGGACACCGCGAGCTTGTCAGGGGTCTTGCCCTTGAGGGTCAGCTCGACCGTACGCGCCGCGGTGATGGCGGGGGGTACGAAGCTGAACTCGTAGAGACCGGAGCCCACTTCCTTGAGCGCCGTGGCGACACCCCCGGTTGGCTGCACCTTGGCCTTCAGGCCCGACATGGCCGCGCCGTCCGATTTGAGGGCCAGCATGGAAAACTTCACAGGGGTTTTGCCATCTCCGACCACTTCGCCGGCGGGCAGAAGCTCCACCAGGCCTTTGGCCTCGAACACGCCCCCTGCGTGAGCTGGCGCAGCCAGCGCGGAGAACAGGCAGGGCAGCAGAACCATCCCCGCGAGCGCGGTCAGCACGACAAGGGATTTCCTCGGCAAACTTCGGAAAAAGGTCATCTATCGCCTCCTGGCTTCTTCCCTGCCGGATCGCCGTTGAGAAAAGGCGCCTTGAGACGCCCCGAGGACGGTTTCCGAGGGAGGCTAATTGTAACTTGAAGCCAGCCCAGAGCCCCCTCACGGGGGCGTATTTCCCGCTCCTGCGCTAGGCGATGACAACGCCCAGCAGCAGCTTTCCAGTGAAGGACGGGTGAAGTGGAGCGCGCGATATGACATCATCGAACGCGCCGAGCGTTCACCCTCCGCAGCTTTCCGGAGACCGCAGCTCATGGGCTTGGCTGACGAAATCGCCTCCGCGCAGCTCCCGCCTTCCCTGATACGCACCTTCCAGCGCGGCCTGCGCCTGGTGGCCCGCGCCAATGGGACCATCAATCCCTCCGAGAAGTTCGCCATCGGCGAGCTGATGGGAGGCCGCCCGGTGAAAGACGGCCCCAGCGAACCGCTCGAAGCGCTCTGGTGCCACGCCGGTCTCTTCGTGCGGGCCTGCGTCTACGTCGCGCTGATCGATGGCGACTACTGCGTGGAGGAGGCCAGGGTTGTCGGCCTGCTGGCCCATCGCCTGGGCTTGTCCGCCCATCGCCTGGCCACGCTCGAGGCCGCGGTTTTCAGAGAGCTGAAGGACACCGCAGAGAGAAGGGCGCGTTAAGGGGCATTGCGCGAGCAAGAAGACCTCTCGCAAGCCTCTCGGAGAAGCCAGCCGCACAGGATCTGCCATGTCGTCCGAATCCAGTGAACGCAGCCAGGCCATCATCCCCGTCCTGCTGGACCCCAGGCATCGGCGTCTCTTCGACACGCTGATGGAGAAGGTGACCATCGACTGCTGCGGCGACGCAGCCGCCCGGAACTTCATCCGCTCCGCCTCCATGTCCCGGGCCGATCGCACCGTGTTGGAGATGGCCTACGCGCTCTGGCGGGGCTACGGCCCGGCCCTCACCCTGGACAAGCTCTGGGGCCTGGATCGCCAGACCGCCGTCCAGCTGCTGGCGGCCATGGCCATGGCGGTCGACGCCGAAGACGCGGCCAAGATCCTCGAAGAGGCCGCGGCACGCTGCCCGAAGCCAGGGGCCGACGAGGAGCCCAGCTGAGGCGCAGCTTCAGCGCTGGATTTGTTGCAGGCGCCGTAGCGCGAGGCGCAAGGCATCCACCTGCGGGTGCGCGGCCAGAGAGATCTGGTAGACCTCCAGCGCTGCCGCGTTTTCGCCCCGCGCCACGTAGAGCTCCCCCAACACCAACGCGACCTTGGGCTCTCCCCGCGCCACCTGCCAGGCCATGCGCGCATAGCCGATGGCCTGGTCGATGTCCCTCACGCCCTCCAGCAGCTGGGACATGGCCAGGAGCGAATCCACATCCTGCGGGTTCTCTTTCAACGCGCGCTCGAGGGCGCTGGCCGCGGCTCGGCGGTCGCCGGCCTCGAGCCAGTGGCGAGCCACCGCGCGCCAGGAGGCGGGATCGGCTTCGCCAGCCAGCAGTACGGCCCGCTGCAGGTTCTTGGCCGCCGCCGCCTGACGACCCACCCCGGCGTAAGCCTGGGCGAGCAGGCGACAGAGGGTGGCGGTGCCCTCATGACGGAATCCCATGGTCCTGACGTTGCCAGCTTCGGTCTCCAGGTTGGCCAGCGAGTCGCGGTAGCGTTCACTGGCAAGGGCCTCCTCCAGAGAAGGCGACGGAACGCCATGGGGTAGCATGAAGGTGGACAACCAGCGCCG
>CAYVQL010000298.1:0-13652 GCA_964454135.1 uncultured Enterobacterales bacterium
TCCGGGGCGGCGCATCCAGGGAATCAGGACGCGGGATTGCGCGGGTCCCTACACTGCCGCACGTCCTCGAAAGCAAGCGGTTCCAGCCAGGAGGGGGTGGGAAAGATGCTTCGAACCTGAGAGTAGGCGGACAGAACTGAGATGTGGAAGGCCTCGGTGGCACCGAGCAGCAGGTGCAGGCCCGGGACGAGAAAATAGTCTCTGGCGTCTCTGAGAAGAAAGGCCGCCGCTTCGGGATCCGAGTCCAGGTTCTCCAGGTTGTTCAGGTGCACCACGACCCCCGTCACACCCTCGGACAGAGCGCTGCGGATCAAGGCCGTGAGCGCGTCCAGGAACTGGCTCGGACCGTAGACGGGCCTGTCGATCCGCCGATCTCCGCCCAGTCCGCCCCCGCCCCCAAGCACAGGGATGCTCCATTGCATGGAGAGCCGCTCCGTCTCTTCCACGATCCTCCTCGACAGCTCGAAACCTTCGAGCCCTTCCAATCGGCCCTCTGGGAGCACGGTGCGCAGGCTGCGCAGCACGGAGCGGAGCACCTCGACCCCGAGGGAGGTGGCGGAGAGATCGTGGGGCACGCGACAGAACTCCGAAGAGACCGCGTAGGCGTGCTCTGCGGCCAAGACGTACTTCACATGCTGGATGAAGGTGGTCTTGCCCACTCCGGCCGCACCGGCCACGACGATGCGGCTGGAGTCGCTGCCCAGGATCCTGCGCAAGATCTCATCCGTCTCTCCGGAGCGGCCCACGAAGAGGTCGATGGGTCTAAGGCTGCGTTTCGAGAGGTCCAGCGCCTCCTGGAAGAAAGGGCTGGTGCGGATTCCGTACGTGTTCCAGATGTTCGTAGCCATGATTACCTCTCGAGCCGATAGAGGTAATATTCCTGAAACAGGGAATATTTATCAAGCAGGGCGCAGAGGAATGACCGCGCACTCCCCCTCCCTCCACTCAAGGAATCTAGGCGGTCTGCAAGAGAAACGCAGCCAGCGGGCGAGCCCGCACCTGGCGCTCGGCCATCGCACCTGCAAAAAGCCCTTGCGGTCCACGCCACCCCCCGCCGATTCCACGCTATGCCTCCAGCATGAGCCCAGGCCGCCGCACCTCGCTCCCCCTGCTCCTGGCGATCTCCGCGGCAGGGGCGCTCCCCCCCATGCCCCGCAGGCCGCGGAGGATTTCGGACCCGGGTGGCATGTGGTAGTCTGTCCCCATGACGGATGTACGGGGGCGCGAACACAGGGAATGGAGGCGGGAGCGGATGCTGCTGGCCGCCGAGCGGCTGGCAGACGGGGATCCCAGGGTGGCGAGCAGCCTCCGGCCGGACCAGATCGAGGTCTTCGAGGCTTTCACAGACTACCTCTGCGAGCTGGCCTGCGGGCTCGAGACGCAGCGCTGGGCCCACGTGGTCTTGCCCCCCAGGACGGGCAAGACCGTGCTGGCGGCCCAGATGGTGCAGGCCTCGGGGCTGCACTCCGCGTTCATCGTGCCCACCAAGGTGCTGGTGGCGCAGGTCCTGGAACAGGTTGCCCGGTGGGCGCCGCATGTCCCAACAGGGGTCTTCTTCGGGGAGCGCAAGGAGCTGGTGCCCTACGGGCTGAACGTCATCACCTACTCGAGCCTGACGCAGCACGGTGCGCGGCTCCCTGCCGAGCTCCGCCGCGCGGACGTGGTCTTCGTGGACGAGGCCCACCACGCCATGTCGGGCAAGCGGCGGCGCGCGCTGAGGGGCAGCTTCTCCGGCGACGCCGTGCGGCTGGGGCTGACCGCGACCCCGGACTACGACGAGGTGCGGCGTCTCGACAGGCTCTTCCCGCGACGGCTGGTGCGGCAGGAGCTGCGCCATGCCCTGGCCAGCGGCTTGTTGGCGCCCGCCCACGTGCACATCGCCGAGGTGGACGTGGACGCTTCGGCCGTGGAAATCGTGGCGGGGGATTACCGGGCCGACCACATCAGCCGAGTCCTGGGCGAGGCGCCCTTCATGGAGGCCGCGCTCCGCTTCCGCTACGCCTCGACCCACCGAGGGCGCCCCTGCATGCTGGCCTGCACGTCGCGCCAGCAGGCCTACGCCTTGCGTCGCTTCCTCCGGGCGCGGCGCCCCCCGGGCACATCCGCTCCGGGGCTCCTGCTGGGCGAGACCAGGCCCGATGAGCGGGCACGCATCCTGCGCGCCTTCGAGCGGGGTCGCATCGACACCCTGATCCAGGTGGGCGTGCTGATCGAGGGCTGGAGCTCCCCCCGCTGCAAGCTGCTCATCGACCTGGCGCCGGGGCGCTCACGCGTGCGCGCGACGCAGAAGTACTTCCGCGTCCTGACCCGCGACGGTCAGCGCCATGCCCACATCGTGGTGCTGGTCCCACGGCAGCTTCGCCGACCTCCGGTGCTGCCTACGGACCTGCTCCTACAGCCGGGCGAGGAGTATCGCTGCGGGCAGGAGGTGGGCGCCTCGGGCGCGCGCAAGGCCTGCGCCGAGCTGCCCCCGGTGCGGTCCGTGCGCTTGACCCAGCGGGTGGTGGTCAGCGCCAGGTTGGGCCTGCCCAGGCTGCAGCGGAACGACCGCGAGGGCCTGCTGGCGGTGCTGTCCAGCTGCGAGGAGCTGAGCCCGGAGGCCATCCCCGGTCGCCAGACCTTCGAGCGGCTCTACTTCTCCCACCCGCTGTTCAGCGGGACCGGCAGGGCCTTGCTGCAGTGGCTGGGGATCTCCCGGAGGGCGGGAGCCTACGACAGCTGGCTGGCGCGCCTCTTCCCCGAGCAGGCCGCGGCGCGCTGGCTGGGCGAGGGCTGGGTGCTGGCCGAGGACCAGATCGAGATCCCCGCGGCGGCGCGCGAAGCGCCCCTCGATCCCGAGCGGCTGCTGCTGCGGAGAGAGTGGGCCCGCAGGTTGTCCGAGCTCGTGGGGGGGCTGAAAGGCAGAGACCGGCAAGCCGTGGAGTGGCGCTTCGGTCTGAGCGGCGACGATCCGCCGACCTACGTCAGCATGGGGCGCGCCTGGGGCCTCAGCAGGGAGCGCACGCGGCAGCTGACCCGGACGGCCGTGGGAAAGCTGAGGCAAGCGCTGCTCGAGCAGGAGCAGGAGGTTCCCATGGGCAGGGGCCGCGACAGCGATCTCATCCTGCGGCTGGGGGGACGCGAGCCCACGCCCTGGAAGAGGCCGCGAGACCCGGTGGCCTTCGTCTCGGCCCGGATCCGCGCGCTGGCCGACGAGCAACTGCACGAGCTGGTCCGGGGCGAACCGTGCCAGCTGACTCCTTGGGCGCACCGGGAGCTGGCCCGAAGAATGGAGCGGCGGGGCGACCTGGAGTCCGCCCGGACCCACCGGATGCAGCTTCAGCGCTGGCGCCAGCCCGAGGTCCTTCAACAGATGGGGGAGGACCTGCACGCACGCGGACGGTATCGCGAGGCGCTGGAGGCCTTCCGCGAGGCGAAGGCCCCGTACTGGTGGAAGGCCGATTGCTGGCTGCGGCTGGGGGAACTCGACGATGCCGTGCACGGTTGGTGGCCTTGGGACAACAACGGCCCTCCCGACCACTACCATCGCCTGTTGGCGACTCACCTCCAGAAGAGGCCTTGGTCCCGCTATTTCACCATTGCCATCGCACTGCACCGCCGGATCGGCGAAGGCCTGCTGGATCCGGCGCGCGGCGCGCAGCCGCGCAGGCTCGATCTCTACCTGCGCCGGACCCACGATCTCTGGCTGGGCTCCCAAGGCGCCTGCGAGCGCCTCGCATTCTGGCTGGAGGCCCCTGAGCTGCGGGACTGGAGCGAGCGCTGGCAGCTGCTGCTGGCCGGCTCCCAGTGGGACTGGAGGCTCGGCCTGCGCACCGACGCGTTGAAGAGAGATTTCGCCGATGTCGTCCGGGAAGTGAGGCGACGGGATCCCTGGGATCCGGCCTGGCGGCGCAGCTAGCAGTCGTCGGGGACACAGGCAGCCGAAGGCTGCCGGCCGGGCCGTAGCGAGGGCCGGCAGGCGCGCAGCGAGGCGCGCTCTGCGCAGCGACGACGGACAAAGGCGTATCTTCAGTACGTTGAGGTGGGCGGCGCAAGCAGGGCGCGCCGCAGTAGCGACTGCCGGGTCGCAGCAGGCCCGGGTTTGCCCGACGGCTGCTAGTGGGGGGAGCCCGGGCGAGCGCAAGCAGGGCCTCGAGGTCGTGCTTCTGCCGCCTCCTCAGCCCCATCCGCTCGGTGACCTCGACGCTGGACCAGCCAGCCTGCTCGCAGCGCGGCATGTCCCGCCGCAGGCACTAGCCCCCATACTGCTGCAGATCCAGCTGCCCGGCGCACAGCACCCCGAAGAACACCAACAGGATCACGGCACAGAGCGTCAGCGTCCCCTTCCAGGAGCTGTGTTTCTCCGGAGCGGGCTGGGACAGGCGCGCGGGTCGCGGCTGCGGCTTGTTCTCCGCTTCCGGAACGAGGGGGGTGGTTCTCCGCTCATTGCCTTGGACCTCGCAACCCGTCTCGCTGCGCTCCAGCAGCACCGTCTTGACCGTATCCCTATTGGGCTGGCTCATCAGGCGCGGTATCTCGCTCTCGCACCAGGACTTGAGGCGCGGCCCGGCCACCACCTCCACCAATCCCCGGCACTCCAGCTGCACCTCGCGCCCTGTGGGGCGCTCCTTGAAGTCGAAGGCCATCATGCGGCCCAGCAGCTTGACGATGGCCTGCATCACGCCGAACGAGGCCTCCGAAGGCGGCGTGGAGAGGGTGGACTGCACCTTCTGCAGCATCTCCTCCACGAAGAGCTTCTGGTAGCGCTCCTCGCGCGGCGGCACGGAGAAGGGCGCGGCTGTGAGCAGCAGGGCGAAGATGATGCCCATGGAGTAGACATCGGACTGGTGGTAGTCGGCCCCCTTGAAGCGCTCGGGCGCCATGAAGTCCGGCAAGCCGAAGAGGAAGGCCTTGGAGTCGGACTCGCGCGTGCGGAACTCGGCAGAGGCCGCACCGAAATCCAACACCTTGACCTCACCCTGGCTGGTGATGCGGATATTGCCCGGCTTGAGGTCGCGGTGCACCAGGTGCAGGGGCTCGCCGGTCATGGCGTTCTCCTGGGCGTAGGCAGCCCAGAGCGCCGAGGCCACCTCCTCCATGATCTCCAGCGAGATGCGCAGCGGCGGGGGCTCCTGCAAGAAGGCGCTCAGGTTGACCCCCGGGACGTACTCCATCACCACAGCCCACTGTTGGCCCAAAAAGGCCAGGCTGTCCACACCCACCACGGCGCGGTGGCGGATCAGGCCCAGCATGCGGGCTTCGTCGCGCAAGCGGATGGCGCATTCTTCGGGCAGGGAGTCGTCGGCATTGAGCACCTTCAGGGCCACCAGCTTGCGGAAGCCGCCCGTGCCCACCATCTCGGCACGGTACACAGTCCCGAAGCCCCCCTGCCCGAGGGTCTCCAGGATCTTGAACTCGCGGTTCGCGCCTTCTCCCATGGCCTCGCCGTTGGAGGGAAAGGACATCGTACCTGCAAGCGGCCTTTGCGGTCCAGGCCGGAAGCGCTGAGCGGGAGCCCTACTCCTCGTCGTCGTAGCTGGCGATCTCCACGTCGAACAGGCGCTCTCGCAGCGCGCGCGCGGCGCGGTCCTCTTGCACTCCCGGGCAGTCGCGCACAGTCAGGCTGCGCAGGGCGGGCAGCTCCAGCAGGGGCGAGAGATCCTGCAGCATGTCAAGGTCCTGCAGCTTGAGGACCTCCAGATCCTGCAGGCCGTCCAGGGGGGACAGGTCCGTCACATCGGTGAAGCCCTCCAGCTCCAGCTCGCGCAGGACCGACCAGCCGGCCAGGGGTGCCAGATCGCGGCAGCCGGGGAAGCGGAAGAGCACGGCCTTGCGCAGCTGGCGCAGGCCGGCCAGGGGCTGCAGGTCGTCGATGAGGTCCAGCCCGCCCAGAGCCAGGGAGCGCAGCTGGTGCAGGCCGCCCAGGGGATCCAGGCTCGGCAGCTCGGGTAGATCCCAGAGGGACAGGCTGCGCAGGCCGCCCAGCTGGGCCAGCGGCTGCAGGGTCGCCACGGCCTGCAGGTCGCCGAGCACCAGCTCGCGCAGCGTGCCGAGACCCTCGACAGCCGAGAGATCCGCGGGGCCCGAGAGGCTGGTCAGGCGCAAGGAGCTCAGCTGCGCCAGGCTGCCCACGGACTCGAGATCCTGGACGGCGTCGCAGTAGTGCAAGCTCAAGACGCGCAGGCTGCGGGCGCTCTCCAGAGGAGAGAGATCGCGCAGCTGCGGGCAGTCCCGCAGGTAGAGCTCCCGCAGCTGGGTGCAGGCGGCCACCGGAGCCAGGTCCCGCAGCTCGGCGCAGAGGTGCAGCAGCAGCCGCTGCAGCGACGGCAGATCGCCCAGGGCGCAGAGATCGCGCAGCTGGGGCGCGCCCTCCACGGTCAGGCGCCGCAGCTGGGGCAGGGGGCCCAGTGCGGCCAGGTCCGGCTGCTGCCAGGAGCGGAAGTGGAGCCGCTGCAGCTCGGGCAGCGGGCCCAGCGTCCGCTCCGCGGAGAGCCCCTTGGCGCTGGGCAGGCAGAGGCGCCGCGGCTGAGCGCGCTGGGAGACGCCGCGGAAGGCCTGCCAGCCGGCGGGCCGGGTCAGGTGGGGAGCGAGCCAGCAGGAGGGTCCCGAGGATCGCTGCTGCCAGCGCAGCTCCCAGGTCCAGCAGGCCTGCAGGCCGCGCCGCCGCAGAGCGGGGGAGAGGCCCGTGAAGGGATTGGCCAGCAGCGCCACCAGCAGCTGGGCGCGTGCGTGTGCCGGGGGGGCCCGGTTTTCGCTCTGCGGCTCGCCAGCCTCTGCTTCCCCCAGGCGCTGGAAGTCGTCGCCGAAGATCCAGCTCGCCAGGTCGTCGCTCCAGCCAGGGCGCTCGGCCAGCAGCTCGAAGAGCATCACGAGGGTCTCGTGCCAGCAGGTCTGCTCCGCCAGGGCGCGCAGGCCCGCCGGGCTGGGATCCGTGGCCGCGGCACCGTCCTCGTCGTAGTCCGGCAACCAGCGGCGCGAGGTGACCAGGTCCAGCAGGTAGCAGGCCGCGAAGTGCTCCTGGAAAGAAAGGTGGATGAAGGCGAAGCGCCCCTCGCCCCGCGGCAGCAGCAGGCCGCTGCGCCGGCCGATACAGTCCACGAAATCATGGGCCTCGCCGGCCGAGGAATCCTCGCTACGGGCCTCGGCCTGCATGGCCGCGGCGATCCAGCGCTCCACGTCCGCTTGCGGCGCCAGGATGGCCCGCGACGAGGCCTCGGCGCCGCGGCGGCGCTGCATCTGCCAGCCCACCCGGGCCAGCCAGCGCCGCTTCTCGGGCAGGCTGTACTCGCTGGAATCCAGGCCGCGGAAGGCGTCGATGGAGTGCAGGTAGGCCTCGGCGATGTCCTGGTAGAGCCGAACGCGGCCTTGGGGCAGGCGGGCGCGCACGCGGTGGATCAGGGCCATCATGGTCAGCAGGTTGGGGATGCGCGCCAGCTGCTGGATGGCGCCGCTGGCGCGCAGGGCCTGCAGCAGATCCTGGGCCCGCTGCCTGCGCAGGTCAGGGGCGGGCTCGTGGTGTCGATACCAGGCCTGGGCGAAGGTCCGGATCTGGGAGTCGCTGAAGGGGGTGAGGTGGCGGCGGGCGATGGAGGGCAGCTCGAAGACGGGCAGAGAAAGCTCGCCCTGATCGTCGATCTCGAACTTCTCGCCTAGGATCCCCGAGCCGATCTCCCTGGCCCAGGGCAACCGGCTCTCAAACGCCGCTTCCTCGTACCCCACCACCCGCGAAGCCGCGATCCAGCGACAAGCCGGCCAGTCCCGCAGCCCCTCCCACACCACCCTTCGAAGCTCCTTGCGCAGCTCGACCCCGCCCACCTCGTCCAGGCCATCCAACAGGAAGAAGGCCTGCCCGCGCGCCAGCAGGTCCTGCAGCAGCTGCCGGTCCAGGGCCGCGGCCACCGGATGGGCCAAGAAGGCGTCCAGCAGGCCCTGCCAGCTCAGGCTCGGCCCCAGCTTCAGCTCCCGTAGCACCAGGGGCAGGGGCACCAGCGGCCCCAGGGCCGCGCGGGCAGGGTTGGCCTCGGGCCAGGCCAGCTGCCAGGCCAGCCAGCTCAACAGGGTGGACTTGCCGCTGCCAGGATCGCCCAGGACCACGAGGAATGGCTGCTCGGCCAGCTCCTTGAAGACCGGCCGCGCTGGCGGCCACCAGGCCGGATCGCTGTCCGGCTGGATGTGGCTCTCGGCCAGGCTCGGTTGCACGAAGAGCCGCTGGATGGGCACATCCGGGTTGTCCCGCAGGTGGGGCAGGCCCAGAAAGCGCACATAGCCGTGCCACTGGCGCACGCTGCGCAGGTAGCGGATCAGGGGCCGGTGGTTCCAGGGATCGAGGAAGCGTTCACCCTGGATGCGCGGCAGGCGTTTCTTCATAGGCCCATTCCCCTAGCGCAGCACGGCGGCGCGAATTTCATCGGCTGGAACGTCTTGCAGGTCTGCCAGCAGCATCTGGATCCAGAACACGTCGCCACGCATGGGATCAGGGTGGGTGTACTCGATGTCCGGTCGGCCCACAACCTGATGCGGATCCACCTCCCCCGCCGCAAAAGGCAACACCAGATCATCCAGGATCTCGTGACGCACCGGCGCCTCATGAGCCGCCCAGATACGCAGAACCTCGAAGAAACGCGAGTCGCGCTCGATGCGGCGGTAGATCTCGGGGTGGAACTGGTAGAGGTAGGCCATGACCACGACCAGCCCGGCCGGCTCGTCGTCACGCGGCTCCCAGCCCTCTTCGTCTTGCAGCCCCACCTGCTCCAGGAAGCGCCGGAGCACATTGGCGAAGGCCTTGATCTTGCGGGGATTGGCCGGCAAGCAACGGTAGTGGCGCACGACGGCGCAGCAGCGCAGCGCGCCCTGGACGCCAGGCAGGCAAGCGCCCAGCAAGACCGCCGGGTCTTCCACCAGGGGCAGCGCCCAGATGGTCTGGCAGATCTTCTCCACGTACTCCCGCGCCAGCCCCTCCCTGCCATGCCGACCCAGGCGCTGGGCCACGGCCAGCTCCACGGCGCCGCGGTCCATGCCCAACACGAAGACGCAACTGGGGATGTTCAGGTAGACCTTGATACCCTCCAGCAGCCGGTAGGCGGCCTTGGGCTGGCATCGATCCAGATCGTCCACCATCACCACCAGGCGCGGCGGAGACTGCCCGCGCTTGCTCTTGCCCAGCAGCTGACGGATGGCCTGGTCCAACAGCTGACGCAACACGTGGGTGGGAAGCGGAGTGGCGTGATGCTCCTTCTCCCAGCTCTCGCCCGCCTGCTGCATCTTGGAGGGCTGCAGCCCCAAGGACTTCGTCAAGCCCTCCAGGCTGAGCAGGGCGCCGTACAGGCCCGCCTCTCCCAGCTTCCTGACCTCGTTGGTGCTGCGCGCCCGCCACCCCAGCTGGCTGCGGATCTCGTGCAGCAGGGGCACCACCGGATTGGACTCGTGCTGGTAGCGCCAGGCCTCGAACCAGACCACAGCCACCTGGGGAGCCGCTTTCCAGTCAGCTCCCCATTGGTCCGTGGCCAGCTCGGCCTGCCACTGCGCCTTGGCCTTGGCTCCGCCGCCTTCATCCAGGGATTCGGGGCAGCCGCCCGTCAGAAACAGGTGCAGCTGGTGCAGAAACGAGGTCTTGCCGCTACCCCAGGCGCCGTGCACGCCGAAGACCTGGGGCGTGGCGCAGCGGGTCAGCTCGCGGCCCACCCGCTGCACCAGCTCCTTGCGATCGAGCAGGTCCTGCAGGGTGGGCAGGTCGTTGGGGAGGGTCGTCATGGGCAGCTCCCGGCCTCGCGAGCAGCATTCCTTAACTTCGTGGAGGCGTTCGTCACTGGGGGACGCCGCAGTGTTAGGCCCCCCCATGCACGATTTCCTCGAAACCACCTGCCGCGAGGCCGGCGACATCCTGCTGGGCCACTTCCGCCACAGCCTACAGCAGCGCGAGAAGCCCGACGAGGGCTTCGTCACCGAGGCCGACCTGGCCTCGGAACGCCACATCCTGGACGCCATCCAGCGGGACTGGCCCGGCAGCCGGGTCCTGGCCGAGGAGTCCGGGGTCAGCGGCAGCGGCAGCGGCCTGCGCTGGATCGTGGATCCTTTGGACGGCACCACCAACTTCGCCGCCGGCATCCCCCACTTCGCCATCTCCATCGGCGTGGAGGAGCAGGGCCGGCTGCGCTGGGGCGCCATCTTCGATCCGGTGGCCGACGAGCTCTTCACTGCCGAGGCCGGGGCCGGCGCCCAGCTCAACGGCCAGCCCATCGCCGTAGGCAGCCAGACCGATCTGAAGAAGGCGCTGCTGTACAGCGGCGACTGGTACTACCGCGACGCCCGCTTCCGCACCTCGCTTCAGCTGGCCAACCGCATCTACGGCGGCTGCCGCGCCCTGCGCCTGGTGGGCTCGGTGGCCCTGGGCCTGGCCTGGACCGCCTGCGGACGGCTGGACGGCTTCTGGCAGGAGCGCGTCAACCACTGGGACGCGGCCGCCGGCCTGCTGCTGGTGCGCGAGGCCGGCGGCTGCGCGGGCGGCTTCGACGGCAGCGACTACCTGCCCGGCGCCTCGCTGATGGCCACCACGCCCCTGCTGCGAGCGCCCTTCCTGGCGCTGCTCGCGCCCGCCAGCCGCTGAGCGCGCCGTGCAGGGACGCCGCATCGCCCTGCTGCTGGGCGCCAGCCTGGCTCTGGGCCTGGCGCTCTGGCAGCTGGCCGGGCGCGGGCCCGGCTGCCCGCCCGAGATGGCCCTGATCCCGGGCGGCGCCTTCACCGTAGGGCAGCTGCAGCCCAGCGAGCCCTGGCACGAGCCGGCCCGCGACGTGCAGCTGGCCAGCTTCTGCATGGATCGCTACGAGCATCCCAACCAGGCGGGCCGGGAGGTGACCGTGGACGTCAGCTGGACCGAGGCCGTGGCGCTCTGCCAGGAGCAGGGCAAGCGCCTGTGCAGCTCGGCCGAGTGGGAGCGGGCCTGCCGTGGCCCCCAGCGCTGGCGCTACGTCTACGGCGATCAGCGGCGCGCCGAGGCCTGCAACGCGCCGCTGGAAGAGCCGGATCCCAGCCGCCGCCAGCCAGCCCTGGTGGCCGGCGCCTACCCCGACTGCGTCTCGCAAGAAGGGGTGTACGACCTCAACGGCAGCGTCTCGGAGTGGGTGCAGGATGCCTGGACCGGCCCGCGCGCCCAGGTGGACCAGCGCTACCCCGCAGACGAGACGAGCCGCATGCTGCGCGGCGGCACGCTATGGCGCCGCACCCACTACGGCCAGGACTGCACCAGCCGGCACGGCCACCCCAGCTCCGCCAAGCGCGGCGACGACGGCCTGCGCTGCTGCAAGGACACCAGCTGATGCCGCCCAGCAAGGGGTTCTTGCGCGGCCTGCGCATCTCGGGCGCCGCGCTGGACGTGCTGGTGGTGCTGGCCGTCTTCCTGGTGGCCGTCTGGGCGCGCACCAGCAACCTGCACCTGGCGCCGGTGCACTGGAACGCCGTGGGCCACCTGCGGGGGGCCAACGAGATCGCCAGCGGCATCCCGGTCACGGTCCCGCCCCCCTTCCTCTACACCTCGCTCGCCAACCTGCTGCTGGCCCTGGACCTGCTGCTGACCTCCGACCTGGCCACGCTCTTGAAGGCCTGGGCCGTGGCCGGCGCCCTGGCAGCGCCCCTATGCGCCCTGGCGGCCCGCCGGCTGGGCGGCACCGGCGCAGCGGCGGCGGTGGGCCTGGTGATGGCCCTGGCGCCCACGGACAGCGCCATCGTCATGGGCCTGAAGTCGCCCTATATGATCAGCAGCTTCACGGCCCTGGCCGCCCTGGGCCTGGCCGAGGCCGCGCACCGCAAGGCCTGGGGCCCGCCCTTGCTGGCAGCCGGCGCCAGCCTGGCCACGGCCATGCACCTGGGCATCTGGCCCCTGGGCCTGTGCGCCGTGCTGGTGGCGCTGGCGCTGGCGCTGCGCCTGCCGCGCTGGCAGAGCGCGCTCTCGATCTCTGCCTCCCTGGCCACGGCGGCAGGTCTGAGCGCCTACCTGTGGATCTGGGATGGGCAGCGGCTGACCGTAGAGGTGAACCGCTACCGCCGCCGGGGCGCTCCCATGCCCCAGGGCTCGGATCCGGACCTGGTGGCGCTGACCATGGACGGCCTGAACCTCTCCCGCTGGAGCGCCACGGTGCTGCTGGGCGGCCTGGCCCTCTGCCTGCTGACCCTGGTGGCGCTGCTGCTGCTACGCCGGCGCCGGCCCGCCGCAGACCGCTGGCTCAAGGGCGCGGCGCCCGCCGTGCTGGGCGGGGCCCTGGCCCTGGCGCTCTACGCGGCGGGGGCCTCCCACATCCTGTGGCAGGGCTGGGCGGATGACTACCTGCAGGCCCACCACCTGGTGGCCCTGCCCCCCCTGCTCTGCCTGGCGGCGGCCGGCCTGCCCGCGCTGCTGGCACCCAAGGCCCTGCGCTGGATCCCTCCGGCCCTGCTCTGCGGACTATGGGCCTGGGAACGGACCGTCACCAGCACGCAACCGATCTCCCCGGGCCAGATCCCCGTGCGCCCGCTCTACAGCGAGCTGGAGGCCCTGGGCGCGCCCATCCGCGCCGATGTCCGTCAACGCGGCCGAGAACCCCAGGTCTTCACCTGGCTGCCCCTGGACAAGGGCGAGCGGCACATCATCTCCTCGGCCGTGCTGGCCGAGCAGGCGCGCTGGGGCCGTGACCCCAGCGGGGATCCCCTCACTTGCTACCTGGTCAGCGAACGCGCGATCCCCGGGGCCGAGCTGCTGACCCAGGTCGAGACGCTGCTGGTCCAGCGCGACGACGGATGCCAGGCGCTGAAGGCGCACCAGGACCGGCTCTGCGACACCGGCGACGATCTGCGCCTAAGGCGCCGCAAGCGCCGTCTGCCCGGCCCCAACAACGACAACGTGATCCCCTGCGCCGCCTCCTCCGCGCGCACCGACTCCCCTCCTCCGCCCGTCGCTCCGCCTCACTGAGCCTGGGAGGCGGCCCCCTGCAGGATCGATTTCAGCTGATCGTAGCTCTCGCTTTCGGTCAGGTTCATGTCGTTCAGGTTGACCCGGTCCGCCAACACCCGGTCGGCGTCCAGCACGAAGACATCCCGCCAGCTGGCGCTCCACAGGTCCCAGGCCCCGGTCTGCTCGTCGTCCTGCAGCCAGGGCAGGGTGCGCGCAGCGTAGATGGCGTCGTTCTCCTCGCCGATGGCGTTGACGCCCAGCAGCGCGTAGCCCTCTCCCAGCTCATCCTGCAGGGCGTTCAAGCGGCCGAACTGGCTGCTGCAATAGCCTCAACCCGCGTGGGCGAAGTACCAGGCCGACACCAGGCCCTCGTGATCTCGAACCGACACCTGCTGCCCGTAGCTGGCGGAGTTGGGGTTGGTGTCGGCCAGCGAGAAGTTCGGCATACGCTCACCGGGCTCGTAGCCACCACAGGCCGCAACCCAGACCAACAGCAGGGAGAGGAGCGAGCGCAGGTGGTTCATCGGGGCGACCTCCGGGAGCGACTGAAACGATATGGCGCAAGCGGGCCGCCGTCGAGGGAAGCTATGCTGCGCGTGATAGGGAGCGCACGGAGGAAACGACGATGCGGGCACCAAGCAAAAGACATCGTTCCTGCCGACGGTTCGAGTGGCTCCCACTGCGCCGTCTCAGGGCTGGGTACGCAGCCCTGCGCCGCTCATCAAGCGGCGAAGATGGGGGGGAGAGGCGGTGT
>CAYVQL010000299.1:0-13644 GCA_964454135.1 uncultured Enterobacterales bacterium
GTTCCGTGATAGTTGCCGTACTTGGTGCGATACGGTAATGGTGCCTATACCCGGCTGGCCGAGGCGCTCTTTTGAGCGATGTCCACGCTGGTGCGCAACCAGGAAAGCTGCGCGTGTTCGCGCGCCTGGTGATGGCGCTCCAGGTTCTCCTCCAGCGCCGTCAGCAAGCGCGCGGCGGTACGCACCTGGTCGCTCTCGGGCAGCTGCCGCAGGTAGCTGGCCACGGCGGCCTCGTCTCGCAGCTCCACGGCCCCCGGATCCGCGGCTTCCAGCATGGGCAGCTGGGGCAGGCCCGCGCTGGCGCTGCCCACCTGGCGTGCGTCTGCGGCGATGCGCTGCACCAGGGAGCTGTGGAAGGGGGCGGACCAGTCGGGTGGTGCGCTCAGGGCCAGCTGGTAGAGCTGATCCGAGGGGCGCCACCCGCCCTGCAGCTGGGAGCTGGTCTCCTGCAGACAGACACCTGGTTGCCGGTCCCAGGAGGCCGTGGGCAGCTGGGAGGATGGCACGGTCAGTCGGCCCAGTGCGTCGGTGCGCCCGGCCAGCAGCCTCTGGTCGGCCCCCAGCGACAGCTCCACGCTGCGCTCTGCCAGCGGGGATTCCTCGCAGGCGTAGGCTTCGGCCAGCTCCAGCAGGCGTCCGGCGTGGCTCTTGAACTGCGCGCTGCGCTTGGTGGCGACGGTGGAGCCCGTGCCCCAGCCCAGCAGGCCCAGCCCGGTGGTCAGGGCGGCCAGGCCCGTGAGCTTGTCGTCATCGGCGCCCAAGCCGCCGATCTGCACCACCTGCCCATTGTCGGTCTCGATGCGGATGCCTACGATGCCCAGCACGGTGCTGGCGGCCGAGAGCGCCCACATCCCGTTGCGCAGGGCCTTGCCGTGCTGGGACCAGTCGCGCCCCTGGGTGGTGATCTCGTAGAGGTCCAGCTCTTTGACCTTGCGGCAGCGCTGGGCGGTGGAGAGCTGCAGCTGCGGTTGGCCTGACTGCAGAACCTCCTGGGCCACCAGATGCTGGCTGTCGGGCTCCACCTCGACGCGCTCATGCGCCAGCTGCGTCTCGGGGCTGACCGAGACGCTGCGCACCGTCAGGCAGCCCTGGAGCAGAAGGACGGCAGCGATACCGTGCATCCCTGGCCGTTGGAACATGCGTACGCCTCTCCTGGTCGAAGAAGATGCTTCGACCGTGCAGGTTTGCGCCAGCCTATCATCATGAAGGACGCGCTCTCGCTCGCAGGCGCCCTGTCATTTCTGGCTCACTCGGTATCCGTGGTAGTCTCTGCGGTCCATTCACGCCATGGAGAGGCTTGGACATGAATCAAAGGCTTCACAGGCTCCTCTTGGGGGCGGGGCTCTGGCTGCTGTCCAGCGGATTGGCCGCCGCCGAAGAAGGGGTCGAGGATTGCTCGGTCACGCCGCCCGAGGAGGGTGCGCTGGTGGCCGTGGGCTACGGCAGGGGATTCAGCGATATGGCCCTGGCCCGGGCCCGTGAGCAGGCCAAGCAGCGCCTGATGGGGCGCATCTGCCAGAGCTACGGCGAGCTGCGCTGCGCGTTGATGGCCTCCCACATCCAGGATTGGAAGGCGGGCAAGGTGAAGGGCTTTGGCAACAAGGTCTGTGCCGTGGCGGCCATCCAGGGCAAGCACCTGCAGTCGCTGGAGCGCGCGACAAAGCTATACGCGGCGAATCTTGGAAAGCTCGCCAACTCCAGCGCCGAGGGCGCTGGGCAGCGGTCCATCTACCTGGAGACTCCCGTCTGGTCGGAGACGGGCTGCCCAGCGGCCGCCGCGGGTGCCCTGATCAAGGGGGAGGTGCGCAACGCGCTGGCCGGGCTGGGCACGCCTGTCTCCCTGGCGCCCGAAGACGCGCCCAAGCTGCGCTTGGAGCTGGCGGGCGTCAAGCATCGGGCGAGGTCGTCGTCGGGGCGCCAGCAACCCTCGGAACCCTACTGGGCGGAGCTGCAGGTCGCCGGCACCCTGGTCCCTGCAGGGGGATCTTCGGGCGCGGCCTTGCCAGGGTTCCGTGTGGATCTCGACGTGCTGGGCTTGGAGGGCGGCGAGATCAACCAGTGCGCAGAGGTGACGGAGCGCGAGGTGGGGGTGGGCAGCGTGCCCGTGGTGGGTACGGTCATGGTGAACGGCCAGGCCGTGGAGGAGACCCACCAGATCAACGGCTGCACCAGCATCGACGCGGCGGCCCTGGTGGTGGCGCAGCAGGACGAGGTGCAGGGCGCGGCCGCGGGCAAGGCCCATGTCCTGACGCAGTCGTTCCTGAGCCAGTCGCAGCAGCTCTGCCAGCAGTACGAGCGCTTCGTCATCAGCCAGGCGGACTACGTGCGCAAGACCGACGAGCTGAGCGAGCAGTATCGCAGCGACTTGATGCGGCTCTTGAGCGGGGGGGGGAAGGCGCAGAAGCAGCAATCCGCCGCCGGGCCCCTGAAGATGGAGGTGCAGGCCCAGTTCTTTGATGGGCGCCCCCTGGTTTCGGGTACGCAGGTGACCCACCTGGACGAGTTCGTGCTCTACGCCACCGTCGATCAGGCGGCCCACGTCTACCTGGTGTACGAGAACTCGGCCGGGGAGGAGGTGGTGTTTCCGGACACTGCGGACGGCTTCAGCCTGCGGCCGGGGGAGCGCTTCCAGCTGCCGCAGCCGGGGTTCAAGTTTCGGGTGGACGACAACGCGGGGCGCGCCGAGATCGTGCATGTGCTGGCGTCCCGCTCCCCGCTGCCTGTGCGCCACGTGTCCACCGCCGACCTGGTGGCCGTGGCGCAGCGCGGACGCTCGCACAGCCAGGAGTCGGTGGCCGTGCACACGGACGGCTGCGGCGAGCCGACCCAGGCTCTGGCGCTCAGCAAGCGCACGCGCGGTCTGGACATGGTCGCCTTCGACTCCGATGCCTCGGGGCAGCAGAGTGGCTCGGAAGACGCCTGCTACCAGTCCTGGCACGGCGACACGGACAAGCAGGTGGAGGGCTACGAGAGCATCGTCTACACGCTGACGTTGGATCATATCTGAGCGCGAGCTGCTTTCCCCGCCATGCACTGCAAGGACGCGGTGCAAGAGGCGAAGCGTGTCCGCACGCTCTGGGACGAGCTGAAACCTACAGCTGTTCACCGCCTGGACAGCTACGCCGAAGGCATCTCCTGTCTCGGCTGCTCCCTGGGTCTGGCCATGTTGCTGTTGGCGCCGCTGTTCGGTGCGCTCGGCTATAAGATCGCGGATCTGCTGATCTACTGGCAGGGAGGAGGGGGGGACTTTGCCGAAGAGGCCTCCAGCGCGGGCTGCAGATGGGGCGTGATGCTGGGCATCACCCTGCCCCTGGCGCTGTTGGGCCTGGAGTGGATCCGCAGCGGGGTCAATGCTGGGAGAGACAGCCATCGAGAGGAGACGCTCTTGGCCGCCCTGGAGGCCTTTCAAGCCCGCGAGCGGGCCGCCAGCCGGGCGCTCTGTGCGCTGGAATACACGCTGACGGGCGAGACCGAAGCCGGGCCTGCCTTCGGTCCGAAGTGCTGGCGCGCCCCCAGCGAGGAAGATGACCTCCTGGCCTCATTCCAGGTGCCGTAGGCCACGCCTCGGCCTGTAGCGAACCCTACTTCTCCAGGCAGCACCGGAATCCGGTTTCGAAGCTGCCTTCGGCCGCGTTCTGGGATTGCTCCAGGGCGTCGCAGGCCAGGGCCTCTTCTGCACCGCTCCAGGCGCCGCCGCGCACTTGGCAGGAGCTCTCCCCGCCTTTCTCCACGCAGCTGCTGGTCCACTCCTGCACGTTGCCGCTCATGTCGAAGAGGTTCTCCATGCCTCCTTCGCAGCTCGCCATGCTGCCCACCTCCACGGTCTCGCCCTGACCCTTGCCCGATCCGTTGCAGGCCTGGGCGTCGTAGGTCTCCCCGTAGGGGTAGCTGCTGCCCGCCTCGCCGCCGCAGGCGGCATTCCAGGCTTCGGCAGGGCATAGGGTCTTACCCGCGTACTCGCAGGCCCCCAGAGCGCCGTACCATGTGGCCTCGATGGCGGGGCGCACTTCGTGGCCCGCCACTGCCCCCATGTGACAGCCCAGGTCCTCGATGTTGGCGTGATCCTTGGAGGGGGTCCAGCAGTCGTGCCCGCCGCAGGACTCGCCGTTGAAGGAGAGGAAGAAAGCGAAGTCCTCGGTGGTGAACTCCAGCCGGTCGATGCAGAGCTCCTGGCCGGGCACCGCCACCATGGCGTCGGGGCCGCCATCGCCATCCAGGTCGCTGTCCCCATCCGCGTCGGTGTCGGTGTCGGTGTCGGTGTCCGCATCGCTGTCGGTATCCGTGTCGGCCTCTGGCAGTGCGCTGTTTTTGTTTTCTGATTCGGCGCAGGCCGCGATCCACACGAGAGTCAAGGTCGAAAAGGTAAGAAACAGCTTGTTCATCAGGGGGATCCTCTCGACTGCTGTGGGGCGCGGGGCGCGGCGATTTCTGTCGAAACCGCAATTGCGTCTTGACCTTCTGTGCATCCTTCGCTAGGCTGCTTGCTTGAAAATACTACTAAAGGAATGGTAATGCTACCATATCGGCTGGGAATGGTATTGGCGCTGACCCTTGCGGCCTGCAATGGGGAAGATGCGGAAGACAGCGGGTCCAACTCCAACACGGGCTGCTCCGAGGAAGACGCTGACAACGACGGTCTGGACGGCTGCACCGAGGAAGAGCTGGGCACGGATCCTGACCAGGCCGACAGCGACGGAGATGGCTTCGACGACGGCGAGGAGATCGACTGCGTCTCGGATCCGCTGGATGGGGATGAGGCCTGCTACGCCTGTGGCTGGGAGCACAACGATCCCGGCGATCTGGTGAGCACCGGAGCGGCCGAGGGCGACGTGATCGCCAACCTGGAGCTGATCGACCAGTGCGAGGAGGAGATCCAGCTCTGGGACTTCGCCGGGGAGTACCACATCCTGTTCATCACAGCTTCCTGGTGAGGCGCCTGCATGGGCGAGGCGGTCAGCCTCCCGGAGCACCACGCCGAATTCGCGGCGAAGCACGGCGATGTTCCCTTCTCCTTCCTGGTCTTGGTCTTCGAAGAGAGCCTGGGCGAGTCGCCCACCGCCCAGACGGCGGTGGACTACGCCGAGGCCATCAGCTGGCCCGATTTCCCCGTGGCCGCCGACACCGAGGGTTCCATCCTGGAGACCTCGCCTTGGGAGGGCGAGGCTTTGCCAGGCAAGTGCGTGCTCACCCCTGAAATGGAGATATTGGAGTGCTACACCGGACACGGCAACGAGACGGGCTTCGAAGCCATCGTCGAGCACTGGGAGTCGGCTGGATAGCGGCGTTGGTCGCGCTGGGCGTCAGCTGCGACAAGGAAGAGGACACCGGGCCAGGCACCGCGCCGGGCGACAGCGAGCAGCCCGGCGACAGCGTCGTCGAGGACACAGCCCCCGAGGTGCGCTGGACGGGCAGCGTGCAGGTGCAGGTGATCGATGTCGAGGGCAACCCGGTACAGGATGCCATCGCGCTGACCGGAGGAGCTTCAGAAAGGGACTGGGTCTACACTGCGGCGGACGGTACGGCCGAGGTGGTCGTGGGGGACGACGGCATCACTGATCGCTGGGTCCTGGCCGGCAAGGAGGGCTACACCAGCGGTGGGCAGGACCTGGACGAGCACGAAGCGCCCACCGGGCAATTGCAGATCGTGATCTACCCCCTGCCTGCGGTGGAGGACGACAACCCGGACTACGGCATCCAGCCCGGCGGCACGTCCATGAGCATGGACACCAGCGAATGTGGCCACTGCCATCCCACCATCGCGGACGACTGGGCTGCCGCACCGCACCGCGAGGCGGCCCGCAATGCCCGCACTTGGGACCTCTACGTGGGCGGCAGTGACCTGGACGCCGAGGCCTGCAGCGCGCTGGGCGGCTGGCTGTCCGACGGCCAGGCCCCCGGCGTCGAGGGCGAGCTGCTTGAGCGATGCTATACCGGGCAGGGAGTGCTGCCTTTCCTGCACGAGGGCTGTGGAGAGCAGGGCCAGCAGGCCTGTGACCACCCCGACCTGGCGGGGGACTTGCAGGCCTTCGGCAGCTGCGGCGACTGTCACGCGCCCGCTGTGGACGGTGCCATGGGTGGCCAGGTGGATTTGGCTCGTGCCACCGGTGTGGGCTACGACGAGGGCGTCACCTGCGATCTCTGCCACAAAGTGCGCAGCGTGGAGCCGGGCGGCGCGCCCGGCCTGGACGGCGCCATCCAGCTGCAGCGCCCCAGCGAGCCCACCGAGGTCTTCAGCCAGGACTTCGATCCCATCACTTTCGGGCCCTATCCGGACGTGGTGCTGGCCATCATGAAGGGCGCATACGCACCCCAGATGCGCGAGTCGGGCTGGTGTTCGGGCTGCCACGAGTACGCTCGTGCCGGCCTGCGCGACGACCAGCAGGTCGACGCCGAGCGCTGGCCGGGTGGGCTGCCCATCATCGAGACCTATTCGGAATGCGCCAGCTGCGACATCGTCACCTGTCAGGGCTGCCATATGGCGGTGCTCGATGAAGAGAGCTCCACCTACGACATCACGGAGCGCGATCTGATCCCTTCCGTGGACCAAGGCTGGATCCGCGAGACCGGCGAGGTCCATCACCACGACCTGGCGTGGGTGGGTGGGGACTCGGGCATGGACCTGGCGCTGGAGCTGGCCGAGAACGAGGGAATGCTGGAGGCCGTCGTCACGGTCACCAACACCTCCGCCGGCCACGCCATGCCTACGGGTGAGCCCCTGCGCCAGCTGATCGTGCAGCTGGAAGCGGTGGATGGCAAAGGCCAGACCGTGGCGGCGCTCGGTGGTCAGGCCATCCCCGACGTGGGTGGGCTGCAAGCCTGGGCCGTCATGGATGAGGGCGTCCAAGCGCAGGGCACGGAGCTGGTCTTCGACGCGCTCGACAACGGCGCGGTCAGCGGCGCGCGCTTCCTACGTCCCACGGGTCAGTTTGACGACTACGATGGCCCGGGTACGGCCTCTTTCGAGGGGCGCAGCGCCGAAGAGAAGGGGCTGCCTCTCTACGATTTCCTGGCAGAGCGGGCCGTGGTCACTGTCGAAGGACCGGTCGTGCAGCTGGACGAGGCGCCTCCGGCATTGCAGGCCGGTGACCTGGTCTACCTGGTGGGCGACGAGGACATGGCTGGCGCGCCCGGCTGGCTCTACGCCAAGATCCTGACGGACGCCCAGGGAGAGCGCGGCGTGGCCCACTACCGGGCCACGGACATGGCCAGCGACAACCGGCTGGCAGCGCAAGCTTCCGCATCTTCGACGCATCGCTTCCCCCTGCCCTCCCAGGGGGAGAGCCTGGAGGTGAAGGCGCGGCTGCTGCACCGCGACTACGCCGCGCCTGTGGCCCAGCGCTACGGCTGGGACCGGGGCGACGAGGAGCTGGAGCAGGTCTCGGAGGTCTACGCGCCCTGAGTCGCTGTCCCACCGCGCGTCCGTCGTTGGAACCCCGGTTGTGCTGCCATGACCTGGACGCGCGGGTCATCGTGGCGTTCGTACCTGGCGGGCCCCCGCAGGCCGGCGCGTTTTTTTTGTCCCCTTTTGGAGCCCTCGTCCATCTTCGACCTGGAGGCTGATCACAGCCCGAGTGCCATTCTCGGAACCCCCTCCAGGAGAACCACCATGTGCATGTCGTCGTCCGCTGTCGACCGTTTCTGGAGCGCCGCTGATGCGGAGCAGGACGAGGGAGACCCTCCCGGACCCGTTCTCTCTGGTTGGACCTTCTTGACCAGGGGCCTGCGCAGCCTGGGGCTCGGTCTGCTCTCCCTTCTGCCTGCGCCACACGCCAAGTGCTCGACGCTGTCCAGCTGCGAGGCGCGGCGAGACTGAGAACTCCCCCACTCCCGTCATTGCGAGATCCGACAGACATGGCCATGGAAGTCCGTTCCGCAAGCGCCCCGGCGCGCGAACACCTGGATGGGCTGGTGGGCGCATCGCTGGCGGGAGACGCTGGGGCGAGGGAGCAGTTGGCGCGTTGGTGCCTGCCGCGCGTGCGCCGGACGGTGCTGCTGACCTGCGGGAGCGGGCCCGACGTGGAGGACTTGGTGCAGATCTCCATGGCGCGCATCATCGCCAAGCTGCACAGCTTTCGCGGTGAGGCGAGCTTCTTCGTGTGGGCTGATCGCATCACCGTCAACGTGGTCCGTGGCCATTTTCGCCGGCAGAGCTGGCTGAAGCAGCGCATCTTCGAGTACTGGACCACCCAGCAGCTGCTCGAGGAAGCTCCCGAGCGGCCAGATCGCAGCTGCGCGCGCTCCAGGCTCTTCGACCTGTTGGCCCTGGAGCTGGGCAAGCTCAAGCCCGACCAGAGGTTGCCCGTGGTGTTGCATATGCTCCACGGCTACACGGTCCCCGAGATCGCGGCGATGTTGGAGATCAGCTTCGAAGCTGCAAAGAAACGTCTGCAGCGCGGACGGCGGGCTTTGATCGCCAGGCTGCAGCGCCATCCCGCCTGCCGGGAGCTGCTGCAGGAGGTGCTGTCATGAGCGGTTTCAGCTGTCGCAGCGCCGAACGCTGCCTCGAGAGGCAGTTGACGGGTGAGCTCAGCGAGCAGGAGCGAGAGGCGCTGCAGGTGCACCTGGCGGTCTGCGAGGCCTGTGGAGAACGCCAGCATCTCTGGGCGAGCCTGCGGAATGTGGCGCGAAGTGCGCCGCTGCCCGGGCTGACTCCGGCCCAGGAGCTGCGCCTGCTCTCGGGAGAGGAGCCCTCGGGCGGCCCAGCCCGACCTGCATCCTGGGGATCATGGCGCTTGATCCTGGTGGCGGGTTGCGTCGCGATGCTGATCGTGGCGCTCTCCACCTGGCGTAGCGCGCGCGAAGACGCCGGGGCTCTGCCCGTACCGGTGGCGCAGCAGGACCACGCGGAGGCTGCTCCGCAGGTCCGTCTTGAGGGCCCGCAGCCGCAGCCGCAGGAAGCGCTCTTCCTGGCAGGCGAGGCACCCGGTACCGGCCTCTTCGTGGCGCGACACACCCAGGTCCGCGTGCTGGCGAACGACGCGCGGCAAGCGCGTTTCGAGTTGAAACGCGGGATGGTGGTGGCGGAGATCGGCGTCAACGAACCGGGATTCGTGTTCGAGGTCGAGACGCCGGTCGCCAGCGTGCGGGCGTGGGGTACGGTCTTCACGGTGAGCGTTCTTCCCGACGGAGAGGCCTTCTGTCGTGTGGCCGAGGGAGTGGTGGAGATCCTGGCCCACGCCGCGCCCGCGGTCCCCATCCGCGTACCGGCGGGCACCGAGATCCGTCTGGGCGATGCGCTCCCCGTCGCGTTGCAGGCGGATGCGTTGCACGCCGAGCTGGGTGACGCCGTCAGCTTTATGGAGCATTCAGGTGTGAAGAGCGAACTGCGCAGCTTGCTCGAGCGCGGCCCTGTCACCTCGTACGGCCAGGAAGAAGCCGCTCAGCGGCGCGGCGATTCAAGCGGGGAGACCTCCGCGTTCTTGGGGGATGAACGCCCAGCGCAGCCGGAGGAGCTCGAGGCCGTGGCCCAGCTTGATCCCCTTCCCGGATCCAGCGCGGCGCAGGGCTCGGCGGAGGGGACGGCGCTCGATGCCATCGACGAGCTCACGCGGCGCGCCCAGATCCTGCTGCTCGCCGGTGAGCACGAGGCCGCCTGCCAGGCCTACCAGGACCTGATCCGAGAACACTCCGCCAGCGGTGCCGCCCTGAACAGCGAGGTGGTCCTGGGCCAGATCAAGCTCGACTCGCTGGGGCTTACCGAGGAATCTCTGGCCCACTTTCAGCGCTATCTGGAGCGGCTGCCCGCCGGGATCCTGGCAGAGGAGGCGGCGCTCGGCCGCGTGCGTGCCTTGAACCGCCTGAACCGGGCGCGCGAGGTTGTCGCGGCTGCGTCGGAGCTGCTCATGCTGTACCCTTTGGGCAGCGCCTATCCGGAGGTGCTGCGCACGCGTGCGGATGCCCTCTGCGCCGTGGGAGAGATCGCGTTGGCGCGCAAGGACTACGAGGAGGTCATCCAGTCCTGGCCATCATCCCCACAGGTCGCTCGTGCGACCGCGGGTCTCGCCGCCTGCCAGGCGGCGCGTTGAGTCCAGCGGTGGCGGCGCAAGGAGGGCGAACCATGATGGGTCCGACGCGCCTCGACCTGGGATGTCTGCTCGTGCTCTGTGCGCTGTCGCTGCTGGTCAGCTTCAGGGCGCGCGCCGCGGAAGACCCCGTGACGGTCCTGCTGCTGGCGCCCGAAGAGCAGGTCTCCACGCCGCGCTATCTGGACCTGCTGCAGGCCGTGCAGGCGCGCCTCGCGGCCAGCGCCGTCCAGGTCAGGATGCAGCCGATGGCGGAGCTCATCGGCGAGCAGAGCGCCAGGAGTGCTGCTCTGCAGGCCGGGGCTGTCACCGTGGCGTGGCTGGCTGAAGATGCCGGGCATTTCCTCTTGTTGACGCCCGGTGTTGATCACCAGCCTCGCGCGCGTTCCCTGACTGGGGAGGGCGAGGGCTGGGTCACGCGCTGCGAGGTGATGGCCGCCATCTTGCATTCGGAGCTCCAGCAAGCCGTGGGGACGGGGGCACCAGCCATGGCCCGGGTGACAGGTGGCGCCGAGAAACCAGCAGCTTTGGAATCCGCGCCTTCAGATGCCCGCATGGAGGGGCCGGAAGCGCCGCCAGGGGAAGCGCCTGCGCCCGTCGCCCTGCTCATCTCCGCAGGCTACGCACCTGCGCTGGTGCAACCCTGGCAGGCGGTCATGCACGGCGTGCAGGCCTGCGCGGCGGTCCGGTTCGGGAGCCGCTGGCAGCTGCGTTTGGCCGCGGATCTGGCGCAGCGCGTGCAGCTCGCCCCCTCCCCCTCCGGGCGCCTGCTGCGGCTGCCCCTTCAGCTGGCACTGGCCGCCTCCTTTCCGCGCGGGCGCCTGGAGCCCAGCGCGGAGCTGGGGACCGCGCTGGAGCTGTGGAAGGTCTCCGATCTGGGCTACGAGCCAGCGGATCCCTCTGTTCAGGATTGGCAGGCCGACGCAGGGATCACCCTGACGGCGCGCGCACGCTACTGGCTCCGCCCCTGGCTGGCTCCCTACATCGAGGCCGGGTTGGGCTTTTTTTTTCGGCAGCGTCGCGTCACGCTTCTCGGCGATGCCCTGCTGGAGCGGAGAGCCCTGCTGCCCAGCCTTGGGGCGGGACTCGCGTTCCAGCTGCCAGCGCGTTGATTCTCTTGTCCCCCTTTCCGCAGGCTGTGCATCTGAGAACTTGAAGAGGCTGCCGGCTTCCGCGCCATGCATCCCCACTCATGAGGAAATACTACTATGAAAATGCTCTATCTTGTCCTGCTCCCTCTCTGCCTCACCCTGTTGGTGGGCTGCGCGCCGGTGGGCGTCGCCCTGGACAGCGCCGACGGAGAGGTGGAGGTCCTTGTGGGTCAGGAGACCTCGGGCAATCCGGATCCCGGCGAAGGCGATTGCGGCTGCGGCGGTGATTGCGACTGCGGCGAAGATTGCGATTGCGCTGGAGGTGACGATTGCAGCTGCGATGGCTGCGGCGATGGCTGTGGCAGCTGCGGTGACGACGCCTGCGCTGGAGACTGCGGCGGCGACTGCGAGGGCGACTGCGGAGACGACTGCGATGGCCAGAGCTGCGATGGCGGCTGTGGCGGCGGCTGCGGCGACGACGGCTGTGGCAGCGGGAGCTGCGGCAATGGCGGCAGCGGCGGCAGCGGCGGCAGCGGCGGCAGCGGTGGTTGTGGCGGCGGAGGTGGCGGTAGCGGTGGCTGCCACTAGGCGTCTGCAGATGAGCGCGCTGCGCCTGCGCTCGCAGGGCGCCGGGTCCATCGCGACCGGATCCGGCGCGCCCGGGTGCGCAAGGACGCGGGCATTGCTGGCCGGCGTCGCGTTTCTCGTCCTGGGGTGCGATGCCGCGTTGCTGGTGCTTGATCCTGCGGTCGAGGCCGGAACGCAGGCCGAGCCGGACAGCGGGGACAGCTCCCCTTCCGGAGGCGACTCCGACAGCGGCGCGGATCCCTGTCCCTGGGATGGCAGCTACTCCGGCACGACGGACCTGCTGATGGGCCAACAGAGCAGCCAGTGCGCCACCTCGGCTGCGGTGCAGGGCTGTGCCATCCAGGGGAGCGTCTCGTGCGAGACCGGTGGCTGCTGCGGTGTGGAGCTGGATCTGAGCGGCCAGACCGCGGACGGCAGCGCGTGGGGACGGCTCGTGGGGGGTGGTGGCATGAGCGAAGTGGATGTGTCGTGGCAGGGATCCATCGGAACCAAAGGCTTGCGGGGGAGCTTTGATGA
This sequence comes from uncultured Enterobacterales bacterium, assembly GCA_964454135.1. Classification (GTDB taxonomy): domain Bacteria; phylum Myxococcota_A; class UBA796; order UBA796; family JAFGLY01; genus CAYVQL01. The sequence goes on from CAYVQL010000299.1 coordinate 12,218, forward strand.
TGGTGCGGGCACCTCGGGGGAGTTTCTCCTCGAGTAGCGCCCGCGAAGCTGCTCCCCAAGGGCGCAAGGGGATTGCTGAAGGTCCCCGTCAGCCCGTCATCGTCGATAGACCATCGCCACGTCGCAGCGCGCGTACCTGCTGCCGTAGCGTTGCATCACCTCATCAGAATGCACAAAGCCATTCTTGAGGTAGAGGTGGACCGCGGCCTCGCAACTGGCGGCGGTGAGCAGGTAGAGCGTGTGGGTCCCCGCGCGGAGCGCCTCGTAGATCACGCGCCGCAGGAGCTTCTCCCCGACCTTCATTCCGCGCGCCGACTCCCGCACCCCCATCTTGGTCAGCTCCAGCTCTCCGGGACCGGTCCTCTTGAGGGCGCAGGTGCCCACGACGCCCAGCTCGGCGGCCTCGGCGAACCAGATCTGCCCGCCGCCTTTCAGGATGTGCTCCTCGGGATCCTCCAGGCTCTGCAGATCCAGCGGCTCGATCTCGAACATCGCCGTGAGCCATTCGCGGTTGATGTCGTAGAAGGCGGATTTTAGCTCTGGTCGATACGGCACGATGCGCACTGGCGATGCGCTGGCCCTGTGGACGCGCTGGGCCAGGGATTCCCGCCCCAGGGCAGCCTCGAAGCGGCGAATGCCCCCCCAGAAATCGACCCCGCTCTCATAGCAGAGATCCATGGCCACCTCCTCCACCACAGCCAGCATGGGACGCATGCGTTCGAGCATCTCGCGGCCCTGCTGCGAGAGGGAGAGGACCTTTCGCCGGCCATCGTTGGCGTCGACCTTGCTGACCACCAGCTGGCGTTGCTGAAGCTGCTTGGCGAACTGGCTCACGGCCGGCTGCGTGATCCCCAGCCGCTGAGAGGCCTCGACGACGCCCATGGGCGCGTGCCTCTCCAGGAGGGAAAGCAGCGGGAACAAGCGCGGTTCGAAGGCGAATCCCTGGGAGCCGTAGACGGCACTCGCCTCGGCCACCATCCGGTCCCCCAGTCGTTTCAGCCGGCTGCCCACCGCCAGCTCGCCCAGCTCGTCGTAGAAATCCATGTTCGCCTCCAGGGTGGATAACCAATTATATAATCAGTAATCTAAAATGGCAAGTGCGAGATGGTTCCCGACTGGGAAAGGAGCGCTGATACAGCTGTGTCAGCGTACGGAGGCCAACACGTACTCCAGCACCAGGTCCCCGCCGTCGTAGTCGGGATCGTAGTCGGTAGTGTTGGTCGTCATCACCACGACGAGGTCGTAGGCGGGCAGGGTGTAGACCAGCTGGCCACCGTAGCCCCAGGCGATGTCGATTTGGATGTCCGAGGGCCGCCAGAGCCAGTAGTAATAGCCGTACCAGTAGATATCGGCGTCGTGCATATGCTCGTGCCCAGCGAGATGCCCAAAGCGGCGAGTTGGTCTTCCACCCCCTGCCCTGGCTGGGG
>CAYVQL010000300.1:0-13595 GCA_964454135.1 uncultured Enterobacterales bacterium
GTGTTTTCCCCGGCTCGGACCCCACGTCCCGACTGGCCCGCGCGGCGCTCTGGCAAGCGCTGGGCAGCTGGTGGCAGGGCCCGGTCAGCACCGAGCATCCCCTCGGCTGGCGCCCTCTACCCATGGCGCAGCAGGGGGGCCAAGGCTGGAGGAGGGCGGTCCCACCGCGCTCCAGCAGGGCCTGGGCGCTCTGGCCCGGGATGGACGCGGAGCGCGATCCCGTATCGTTCCTGCGCGTCGAGGCCGCCAGCCCGGGCTGCTGGTCTCCCGGGCTGCGCCTGCTCTTCCAGGTTCCCACCGACCTCCCGCACCTCCCCCGCTGGCTCGAGGCGCAGGACGTCGTCTCGCAGGAAGACATCCCTGACGACCAGGAAGCGCTGGGCCCGGTGCTCGAACCACAGGTGGAGCCCACCGTGGCCCCAGAGGGTGTGCCCACTGTCGTGGCCCCGCGTGCGGAGGTCACGATCCTGACTTGCTCCATCCTCCAATGGCTCCGCGCAGGAGCAGGAGAACCCGATGGCTGACGGAAAGAACCTCGTCTCCGCCGGTGAGCTGCGCCTCGACCTCCTCACCCTCTTCGATCCCGACCAGGGTGAAGGAATCGACGTTCTCCTCGCGGCCCCCGGCCTCGTGCCGGGCGGCTTTCGCGGGCTGGCAGACCTGGCCCGTGCGCCGCAGCGGGCTTTGCCCATGAACACCGCCTTCGCCTATCGCTCCGCCGTGCTGGAGCAGCTGGCCAAGGCACTGGAGCGCGTCGCAGCCGCGCCCGACCTGGAGCGGCGCCTGCGCCGCTGGATGCGCGCCCTCGAGTCCGGCCAGGCGCGCGCCCTCCACCTGGCGGGCCAGTCGCGTTTCACGCGTCTGGTCAGCCGCCCGCAGGGCACGGTGGTGCATGCCACCCCCATCGTCTCAGCCCTGCTCGATGGTCGAGACGAGCTCGACCTGGAGCTCACAGGAGCTGCCCACGAGCAGGCGCGGGCCTGGTTCGCCCGGCAGGCCTCCTTGGCAGAGGACATCTCCGCGGAGCTGCTGCGGGTCCTGCTGGCCTCCTGGGCCGGGGACCTGCGCAGCCCGCTGGACATCTACCGGAAGGTGCTGATGGAATACTTCTCGGGCACCATCGAGGGGCTCGACCGCGAGGCGGACGACAACCCCATGGTGGAGCACCTAACCGAGTTCCAGCAGGAGGCCTACCAGTACGCCAAGGGCATCCTGCGGCGCTACGGCGGGGTCTTCCTGGCGGACGTGGTGGGTCTGGGCAAGACCTACATCGCCATGGCGCTGCTCAAGCACCTCCAGGACCGCTACGGGCAGCATCCCGTGGTGGTGGCGCCGCCGGCGGTCATCCCCGCCTGGCGGGCCCTGGCAGCCGAGCACCGCGTGGAGCTGCAGATGGTCTCCCTCGGCAAGCTCGACGACCTCTTCCAGCACGAGGAGCGCGAGGTGCTGGTGATCGACGAGTCGCACCACTTCCGCAACACGGGCACGCGCCGCTACGATGTGCTCACGGAGTGGCTGCGTCCAGGCCACCAGCCCTCGAGCCGCAGGGTGCTGCTCCTCTCGGCCACGCCCCAGAACAACGAGGCCAGCGACGTGCTCAACCAGCTGCGCCTCTTCCCCGACAACTACACGCGCCTGCCCTACAAAGGGGAGTCGCTCGACGCCTGGTTCCGGGAGATCCGGGCCGGCCGCGAGCCCCTCACCGGCCTGTTGCAGCATGTGGTGGTGCGGCGCACCCGGCGCTTCATCCAGGCCGCCTACCCCGAGGCCACCCTGCGCAAGAAGGTCGCGCCTGGGCAATACGTGGAGGTCCCGCTGCAGTTCCCGCGGCGCGTCTCTGGCGCCGAGCAATGCCTGCGCTACCAGCTCGACGAGACCTACTCCGGTGACCTCTACGACCGCATCATGGGCGTGCTGGCCTCCATGGACTACCCGCTGTACGGGTTGGCTGCCTTCCTGCTGCCCGACTACGCCGACCGCCCCGAGGTCGAGGGCCTGCGACGCAGCGGCCACGGGCTGCGTGGGCTGTACAAGGTCCTGCTGCTCAAGCGGCTGGAGAGCAGCGTCCACGCCCTGCGCCTCACCCTGGAGCGCCTCCGCGGCCGCCTCGAGGACGCCCTGCGGCTGTTGTACGACGAGGGCGTGGTGCGAGTGCGGGTCAACCAGGCCAGCCAGGACACCTCCAACGACGAGCTCGAGGACGTGGTCGCAGGGGACGAGGCGCTGCTCCCCGCCAGCTGGTTCGACACCCGCAGGCTCAAGGCCGCCCTGGCCGGCGACATCCAGCGCCTGCACGGCCTGTTGCGCAGCCTCGAAGGGCTCGAGCCCGGCCTCGACGGCAAGCTGCAGCGCCTGGCCGCCTGGCTGGAACGGCGCAGCCCCCGCAACCACCGCACCCTCGTCTTCACCCAGTTCGCGGACAGCGCGGAGTACATCTGTGAGCACCTGGGGCAGCGGTTCGGCCGCACCGAACTGGTGACGGGAAGCGCGGGCAACAAACTCAAGGCGGCGCAGCGCTTCGCACCGAAGGCCAACCGGGTGGAGGTATCGCCTGGTGAGCAGATCGAACTGCTGGTCTCCACCGACGCCTTGAGCGAGGGTGTCAACCTGCAGGATGCCGACACGCTGGTGAACTACGACCTGCACTGGAACCCGGTGCGCCTGATCCAGCGCGCCGGTCGTATCGACCGCATCGGCTCGGAGAACGACGAGATCCACATCGCCAGCTTCCTGCCCGAGCGTGCCCTGGAGTCGCAGCTGGGGATCGAGCAGGTGCTGCGGCGGCGCATCAGGGAGTTCCTGGAGGTCTTCGGCGAGGACAGCGCCGTGCTGCCGGGCGACGAGCGCCCCGACGAGGAGTCCATGGCCTCGGCCTACACCGGCGAGGCGCTGGAACAGGCCAGTAGCAGCGACGAGATGGATGGGCTGAGCCGCCACGTGGAGCGTCTGCTGCGGCTGCGGCGCACCGACCGTGCCCGCTACGACCAGGTGGCTGAGATGCGGCTGGGCCAGCGCGCGCTGTCAGGGGTGGAGGGCAGGCCCGTCATCGCCAGCCGCGTCGGCTGGTTCTGGTCCTTCGTCACCTCGGCTGCCGGAGGTCGGCTCGCAGAGCTGGACGATCTGAAAGGGCTGGACCTGCTCTGGGAGCACGCTGGCGCCGGCCGCTTCTCCGGTGGCAGCGACGCTTGCGTCGAAGAGCTGAACAAGCTGATGGAGCGCGCCCGGGAGGATTTCGAGCCCCGGGCTGCGCTCTTCCTCAAGCAGCGCCTCCATCCCCGTCTCACCCCCTCCGAGAGCTGGGCGCTCGACCAGCTCGACCGCTACCGCGAGGCCTGCGTGGTCACTCGCCTTCCGCTGGTGGAGGACATCCAGCGCTGGATGCTGGAGGGCCACGCCAAGTCCCGGCTGCAGCGCGAGGCGCGTGCCTGGAGGAAGCTCAAGCTGGCGCCCGAGTCCGTCTTCCAGGAGCTGCGCGGGCTCTATAGCCGCTTCCCGCCCAGGGAAGAAGAGCTTGGCGAACCTCAGCTGGTGGGCGGAGTGCTGGGGGCGGGGAACCAGGAGTAGAGCTGCTGCCAGTCGGCCACAATGGCCTCGAGGCAGGGGGCAATGCGCGCCAGCGCCTCGCGCTCGATCTGCCGCACGCGCTCGCGTGAGAGGTCGAGGGTGCGGCCCACCTGCGACAGGGTGTCGATCTCCTCGCCATCGAGGCCGAAGCGGCGTTGGAGGACGAACCTCTCCCGAGGTTTCAGCTTCTCCTCGAATGCCTGCTCGAGGCGCTCGAAGGAATGCTGCCACCAGGCCACCTCTGCCAGAGTGGCTTGCTCTCTGTGCAGCGCCAGGTCAGCTGGCAAGGTGCCGTCGGCTGCCATTCGCAGATCAGCGGGAAGCGGCCATCGCAGGAGGCCGATCCGGCGTTCCACGGTAGCCTGATCGGTGTCGAGCACCGTGGCCAGCTCCTCGTTCGAGGGGGGATGACCCTCCTGGAGCTCGAATTCGTAGACGGCTCTGTGCTGCTTGCTGGCTTCTTCCTTGAGGTAGCCGGCCATGCGCAGCGCCGAGCGGGTCTCGAGCGCCTCCCGCTCCACCATGATCCTCATCCAGAAGCGCGCGTAGGTGGAGAGCGCGTTGCCCCGCTGCGGCTCGAAGGAGTCCAGGGCACGGTTCAAGCCGCAGGAGGCGGCGAGGAAGAGGTGCGCCGGGCTGCTGGTGGGAGGGGCGTAGTCCTTGGCTGCCCAGTAGGCCATGCGCAGGCTGCGCTCCCAGATGGTGGAGCGGATCTCGTCGTAGCGCTGGAGGTGCTCCGCGAACCGGGCCCAGCAGGGATCTGCAGGCGCCACGTCGTTTTCCGGGAGCCATTCTCGGCGAAGGAATGCGAGGACGCGGCAACGTACGACACGCGGGGCGCCTCTGCGCTCGTCACGCAACAGCGTCAGGAGCCTGGAGGAGATCTGAGACTGGCGCGCGGCCCCGCCGGCCTCCTCGAGCAGGGCGGCGAAGCGGACCAGGTTCGGCTACAACGCCGGGGGAAAGCGGTCACCCTGAGCGGCCTGGCGGTTGTACGTTCGCACGATCAGGGCGCCGTGCCGGCCCCCGAGAGCCGTGCAGACGGCCAGAGCCTCCCAGAGCTCCAGCTCGACAAGCTGGCTTTGCTGCTGCTCCTTGTCGAACTCCTCACCGCAATGTCTGTCAAGCGCCTCCAGCAGTGGGTCGGTCCCTTCTCCCGGAGTCGTCCGTTCGGCGCCCTTTTGCAGTTCGAAGAGATCTTCTGTGCCGGGCACCGGTCGCAGCTCTGTCAGGTCGTGCTGGGTGCAGCCCAGGGCCTGGAGCTCGGCGCGGGTCACGAAGCCACGGGTTGCCAGCAGGTGCAGGATGGCATCGGCGGTTGCCGTGGGCGGGGAAAGGCTTCGGTTCACTGGGATGACCGTCCCTGCTGATTCGACACTATTTGTTCTCGGCGCCCCAAGGGGTTCAGCCCCGTTGACCGAGGTGAGGCGACCGTGGCTGCCGATGGCCTGCTGCTCCACGGTGGGGCTGCCGGTACCCAGCAGCTATCCTCGTGCGTCATCGACAAGAGCCTTGCGCAGTCTGCTGAGCTTGGCGATGCACGCGTCTCGATTCGGTACGCCTGGCGTGATCTCCAACAGCGCGATTCTGGCGTCGACTTCGGCAATCCTCTCGTGCTTCGTCGACAGTACCAAGAGCCTCGCACGCCTCCTGGCTCGATGACGTTCGCTTTCCCTGTGGTCGGCGTCGTCCTCGCGGCGGGCGCGTTGGAGCGGTAGCCACACGTTCTCCGCCACGTCGACCAGAACCTCGAAACCCTCCAGTACGTCTCCGCTGTCTGGAGCGAGCGCCATCACACGTCCTCGGCACAAGAGGCGATGGCCTTCCCTATGCCCTCAGCCACAGCATCGGGCATGTCTCGGCCCTTCTTGGCCACCAGATCACACAGCATCCCCAGGCGTGTGGTCTTCTCCTTCACCTTGCCTAGGCTGGCTTTGATCTTGTCGACCGTAGCCTGAGTCTCTGCATCCAGGCTGGCGAGCGCAAGAGCGTGACGCTCACGCTCCCGAGCGAGCGCAGCGTTCTCGTCAGCGTTCTTCAGTGCGACGTCCCCGGCACGGATGGCCAACTTGAAGACGTCCGTCACGACTTCGATGGTCTTCTCCCGCTGGTAGAGGTCCACCGTCTCCCTGGCTCTGGCAAGCTCGGTGTCCGTCGGCTGTATGATCAGTTCGCCCTCGGCGTTTTCGTCATTCGGCATAGCTGCCTCCCTGATGTGGTTGGAGATCGCGCAGGATACCCGCCATGCGTTCTGCAAGCACGTCCAGCTCCCGCTGCCTCTTCATGGGCTCCTCACCCCGACGTGCAAGCGCGTCGCGTAGCACCTCTGCGCGACGCCCGAAGTTCTTCTTAACGATCTCGGAGGTCTGTTCCATCGCCTCACCCACCGCTGTGACCGAGTCGTCACGCAGCTCCTCCAGTGGCTTGCGAGCTTCGCTCCGGAGTAGAGGGATGGCACGGATTATCGCGTCCTCGATAGGTTCCTCGGTAGCTCTCATGCCAAGCACGCGCTGTACGACGGCTCGAAGTTTCTGTTTCCAGCGGACGACCTTGTAGAGGTAGGCGAGGCTCTCGATCACCACGGCAGCCAGAGCCGCCGAGGCGACGCTCGCGCTCAGACCGATACGTCGCAGGGTTGCCCCCATGCCGTAGTAGACCTCGACGGGGAACTGCTTTCCGACCAAACGACCAGCTTTGCTGACGACTTTCTTGGCCAGGTTGACGAAGCCCGCATTGGGCCCGGCGGCCCCACCGAGGCTCTGGAGGTAGCGTGTGAAGGCGAACTCGGTGAGTCTGCGCGTCGCACGCTCGGCTGCGGCGTTTCGCACGTGCTCCCAGTGGGGATTCCGCACCCTCAATGGTGGTACCTGGCTTCGTTCCGCCCCGACCGCCAGCTGTTCCAGTTCTTCCGCAAGGCCGTCGGTGCGTCGCATGAGCTGCACTTCGAGCCGATCTACGGCCACCTGAACCTGGTGGGGGATGATGTGATCCCTGACGTATGCCCCGCAGGAACTCGCCTCGGTGAACCGGCTGGCTTCATCGACAGCGCTGTTCACCTCGGACCAGATCGTGTCGCGCGCACGGGAGCAGGTTCGACCAATCACCGCCTGCATGTCACGCTGCGCGCTCGCGATGAGCCGCTGTCCTCGTTTCTCGGCCTCGCTGTACCCCTCGATGACTCCGCGGATGTGGTCGAGCTCATCGAGGCCGGCTTGATTCACGGTCGCACGTGCGACGAGCTCCTCCGACAGGACCTCCGCGAACAGCAGCCCGACCATCGCTGCATGTCGCAGAATGCGATCAGCTCTGTCCGTCGCGCTCGCTGCGTCGACGAGGTCTCTCCAGAGAGAATCGCTCCAGATCATGGCTGGTTCCGAGCCAGGGATGAGCGCAAGTGGACGCAGCTCAGCCTTGGCGTTCAGCTGCTCCATCAGTGCGGCATTCATGGCCGCGATCTTGCGAGCGCCACCACCCGGTGGGATCCAGTTGACACCGTAGACGAAGGCCGGTGGCGTTTCCAGGCGTAGGCCGTTGTGCAGGATGTCCAGGAACTGCTTGTCCTCAGGGGTGAATCCTCGTCGGTAGTTCAACAGATGGACCACCGCATCTGCCTCTGGAAGCACGGCGCCCAGCACCTGTTCATGTTCTCGATAGCAGGCGTTGTACCCGGGAGCATCGACCAGCACCAAGCCCTTCAGGGTCTCCCTGGAGAGACCGGGGAGGTCGGCAGCCTGGCTCAAGGGCCACACTACGCGAAGGCGCCAGGTGTCCTCGGGCCTACGACACAGCGTTACCAGTTGATGACGGTCGATGTCCCTCCGAGCCCCATCGCGCGCGATCGCCGTGTATCTGGGCGCATCTACCTGTGCGAAGCGGATCTCCACCACGATACCAGTCGTGGGATCGGAGGTCGCCGGCAGAAGGTAGGTTCCAAGCAGCGTGTTGACCCACGTACTCTTTCCGGCGCTGGTCTCGCCCAGCAGCAACACAAGCCACTCATTTCGCTCGACGCGTTCGGCCAGATTCCCCAACGCGACGGAGATCTCGTTGTTGTCGAGCTCCTGTGCCACGGTGGCCAGCTTGCGGAGCGCTTCGATGGTCGTATGCGAGCAGATCATGACTACCCTCCAACCTGCTGAAGTGCCTCTTGGAGGTGAACTGCGACCTGGTCGCGACACCTCGAAAGGGCCGTCGCGTAGGCTGTGAGCCGCTCCCGTGTAGCCTCCTTGTCGTCGGCGCTCTTCCGACGGTCATCAGACAGGTCGTTCAAGACATCACGCTGCTGCTCCATCGAGGCTCGGAGTTGGTCATCGAGGGTGTTGTCGACCTCGCTTGCGGCTTTGGTCACCGCCGAACGGGTTGCCAGCAGGGTCTTACGACGAACATCGGTGGCGGCCTTGTGGATCGCCCTGACCAGCGCGAGCACGGCCTTGCGCTCCTGAGCCTTCTTCAAGGCGAAGCCCGCCAGCAATGCGGCACCAGCAACGGCCCATCCCACGACTGGCACAGCCGCCCCCGCGGCTGCGATGGCCGCAGCGGCGCCCTCTCCCGCGAGGATGGCTGCACCGGCCGCCCAGCCCGCCAGGCCGGCGCAGGTGGTGAGGCCAAGCGCGCCAGCCCCCATCACGCCTTTGCCCACCGACTCCCATGTCTCGGTTCGTCCAACTCCCGGGGGGAGGGCGAACTCCCCGGTGGGGGTGGTGGACCGGGCGGTGCCCCGGATGCTCCTCTGGATCTCCTCGGCCTTTTCCACGAACTCACCAACCAGCTTTCGGAATCTCCGGTCGAGCCTCTTCACAGGCATGCTGGAGGCCTGCTGGAGCTGGTCTGTGGCAGCGCTGGACAGGTCCTTCGCCTTGATCTTGCGGTCCTCTACCAGCTTGACAAGCGCGTCCTCCGCGCGCTCGACGCTTGCTTCCAGATCTCCCTGGAACTCGATCAGCAAACCTCTCCACTCCCTGGAGAACTTGGCGCGTGTATCTCGCCATTGTTGGCCTAGTTCCTCCAGCGCTTCGTAGGCCCTGTCGGTGCGCTCGAAAAACTCGTCGTCATCCGACACTTCAGCCAGTGATGCCAGGCGCGTCACGGCTGCATCGAGTGCGCTGGCGAGCGTGTCTAGAACCTCGGTTGTGTTGACCATGAGGTGAGAGAGTGCAGCCCCACGCCCCAACCGCTCTCGGATGGAGGCCACCACGTTCTTCAGCCCAGAGCGCTCGAGTTGCTCTGACCAGTCGTTCGCAACCCCCTCCAACGCCTGATGGACATCGACCACTTTCAGGGTGGGCGGGACCGAAGAACCCTCATCGTCGGCGATCTCCTGAAGCTTGCGGAGATTGTCCTCTCGACCGTCTTCGGTCTGCTCGTCGGTGTGGCCCCACCGGTTCTGGATGAAGATGAATGACTGAGCCTGTGCCCAGGTGGCGCGCAGGAACATGGACTCGCTGTCGAGCAGCGTAGGGCTGGTTCCAAGAAGAAACAGCCCGAGTGAGATGTCCGGGAGGTACTCGTAGGTGGCCCTGGCGGTATGCTCCGTGAAGGAGCCCACACCGGGCGTGTCCGCGAGGGTGATGCCGGATTCCAGGAAGGGGCTGTGGAGATAGCAGTGAACCCGTTCGACGCCTTTGGCGTTGCCTTCGTTCTCCTGTTCGTCAGTGTACTGCCCCACCCAGTGTTCTTCGAGAGGGCCCGTGACGACTTCACCACTTCTGAGCAGGACCTCGACGCGTTCCTCGCCGGCACCACAAGTGGCGACCTCGCAGATGACGTTGGTCGTCTCCAGTTCATCGATCGGCAGGATCCGTCGCCCGACGAGGGCGTTGCCCAGCGTGCTCTTCCCGATGCCCTGGCGACCGATGACCGCTATGACCATTCTGTCCTGCTCCAGGCGTGAGCGGGCAGCCTGAAAACGAGAGACCTGCGTGTCGCTGCAAAGCTCGGTCAGCGCCTTATCCAAGGTGCTGGACACGATCTGCTCCAAGATACGCATACGGTGCCGATGCGTGCGTTCGAAGTCGTTCATGAGATCCTCCACCAGACGATGAAGACGGCAAGAGCGGTGAGCTCGATCAGGGAGATCAGGAGGGTGGCGAAGAGGAGGCGCCGCGTCATGGTCAGCGCGGCCAGTGCTGTGCGATGACGTTCATCCTCGGTCGTATCCATGCTGGCGACTCGTTGCAGAAGGGCGCGGCCTTGCGCTTCTTGTGCCTCGTCGCGCTGCTTCACGCTCTGCTCGAGAGCGCGGAGCGCCGCTACCTGCCTGCTGTGCTGCGTCTTGAGTTGCTGAAACCGGTCGCCCCAGGAGCGCCGATGTGTATCCAAGCTTCCAGACAGCCCATCGATGCGCTCGGTGATGGTCCTGACCTCCGGCAGAATGTCCTGCAGGCCAGAAAGGGACTTCTCGGCTCGTTCGACAGAGCATTGGAGAGCCGGGAGGGCTCCCTCTTCACCCAGCAGATCTTCCCTGATCGTCTGTTGCTGTGCCTTCAGCGAACGCTGGCCTGCCGGGAGTCCGGCCTGCTCGTCGGTGACGGCTTTCTGCACCCGCGTGGTGGCATCGAGGAGCTCCAGGAGAGCTCTATGGCTTTCGTCTGTGACCTTCCTGGTCTTCGCCTGGGTATCGAGCATCGCGTGGATGTCTCCGGGAAGGCCGACGTCGGTGTCGGTCACGGCTTTCTCGACTACTCTCTGGCGATCAAGCAGCTGGTGCAACGGGCCCTCCCCAGAGAGCAACTTGTCGCCGAGTTCCTGCTGGTTGGCCGACAGGGACTGCAGTTGCGCCGGGAGGCCGCTCTCGTCGTCGACCACGACCTTCTCGATACACTCGATGGAGCTACGCATCCCCCTGATATTCGCGTCCACGCCGTCCTGGGCGCCCTTGATGGCCGCGAGGGGATCAGATACCGACTTGAGTTCCCGCTGGATGGTTCTCTTCGCGGTGCTGGTTTGTGTGCGAAGACCCCGACTTGCGTCGCTCAGCTGCGTCTCAGTGCGGTCGACGGCCGCTTGGAGCTCTTCGCGCGCGCCCGCGAGAGATTCCTCCACGAGGCCAGGAAGTTGACCCGCCAGTGTATGGGACAGGTCGCTGGCTAGCCGTGCCGCGAGTTCGTCGACGGCACGTTCAGCGGCGTGGTCGAGTTCTGGTGTGTCCTCTTTCATCGAGTGACTCCTCTCATGGCGCTACGCTATCACCTTTGCGAACGCACGTTCGAGCACATCGTGCGTGAAAGGTGGGGTTGCGGGAAGGCGCCTCTTTCGCCAGCTACGCATGAAGTGCTGGAGACCGAAGTTCATGCCGGCGATCTCCTCGGCAAGCTCCAAGAAGTGCGTGTACCGAAGATCATAGTCCTCGAACACGAGCAGTGGGATGTCGTTCGCGAACCCGAAGCTCTGTAGAGCTGGTCTCACGTCGGTCACGAGGTGGGCGAGTCGGTCGTCGAAGGCCGCGCCGTGACCGCAGGTCAGGAAGATGCGGTCTTTGAAGTGGGCCAGTTCGTCCTGGTAGACTGCGCGAGCGATATCCGCCACGCCGGAATGTACTCGATCAGCCTCGAGCTCGATGCCGATGGCGTCGAATGTCGAGAACAACTTGCGCCAGCGCACGTGGGAAGATCTGAGATGCTCGTCATTGGGCGCCACGACCAGCAGCATGCTGTCGAAGACGCATCGCTGGACGCGCAGGACCTCGTGGGGGCCTCTGAACCGGAAGCCGGTCTTGTTTCCAGCCAGAAGCCAGAGAGCGCCATCCAGGCCTTCCACCTTCTCTGCGAGAGAGAGGTCATGAGCCATCGATGCCAGGAAGCGCGTCCCGCGGTGGCGCCAGGTGCCGAGCATCAGCATCCTACGTGGGGGCTTGCCCAAGAAGCTCGTGAGCCTGCCCACAATCTCCTGCTGGTATGACTGCTCGCGGAAAGTCTCGATCAGCGGGATGAGAGCCTGCGGAGCTTTCGTCCTCCGCTTACGCCGGGCGGAACCAGCGTCGGGAAAAGGACTTCGATGGGCGGTCGTTCTCCGACGCAGCGCTTTCACACGTCGGGCGAGCTCCTCTATCTCTGTTTGCAGTCTCGTGAGATTCTCAAGCGCCTGCTGGGTTTTCACCCGTTCCTGTTCTGCCTCCCGGAGGGCCCTCTCGAGGGCCATGAGCGCGCGGCGTTCGTCCCCCAGCTCACTTTCGAGTGGGCCGACGAAACCAATAAGGTGGGTCTGCTTCCACCAGTCGAGGTAGGTGGCGATCTGCCTGGACACGGCGTCGGTGTAGTCTCGTAGGTCCCCGCGTGCTGCGGCAGGATCGTAGGTCTCCACTGTCTTCTGTACTGTCTTGGAGAACCACGGAATGAACCCGAGTAGTTTTCTCTTCTTCTTCACGGACACTGTTTCTGTGTCGCGATGAACCGAGAGGTCGGGAGCACTCTGTAGCTCGATCTGGCGTTGGTGCCTCGGAGGCTTCGACGTCACTCCAGCCGCTTCGAGCGCCTCGTCGCCCTGGTAGCGGCATTCGTCCAAGAGGCTCAGCATGGTCTTCTTGCGCGTTTCGATGGCCTGCCGGATCTGCGCGGTGGCGAGCCTGAACGCTGGTAGCGTCCTACAGCCGTGGGTCTTCTGGTTGACGATGGCGCGCAGGGCCGCCTTGCCAAGCGTCTGCCGGGATTTGTCCAAGGCATCCTCGGCGTCCTTGGTCAACGCGCTGATGGTGGCTTCGAGGATTTCGATGCGTGCGCGGGGGTGTTTGCTGTTCCGCCCCGCGTGCATGCCTGCCCGTGCGGGGACGTGGGAGACCGCCACTGGGTTGCTTCCGGCCCGAAGAAGCTCGACACATGCCTCGACACAGTGGTCCAGCAGGGCACCAGCGCGGCGTACGCGGCTCTCGACACCGATGTGATCGAGGTCACGCGTGAAGCGGCGTAGATGCACCAGCACTTCGCCGAAGTTGGAGTCCCTCCACGCCTTGCTGCGCCTATCGAAGCGGGCCTCCTTGGCCAGCTTGGAGGAGACCAACACGATCCCGTACGTCCGCAGTCTGGTATACCTCGCGATGTCGTTCTTCAGGCGCTGGAGGTGGCGCGCCAGCTTCTGCTCACGCGTGCGGATGATCTCGCCGCCTTGGTGAGAGTCTCGCTCCGTGTCGGCCATGGTCAGCGTGAACAGCACACGCTGGTCGTTCTCCACGAGGCGCTCCACCAATACCAGGTCCGCGCTCTTGAACGGATTTCGGATGGAGGTCATGTAGATGACGATGTCCGCCATGGGCAGGACCTGCCGGAGCGTAAGATCGCGGTGCTCCTCGAGCCCGTAGGCGTCAAGACCAGGGGAGTCGACGAGGACAAGACCATCGGGGATGTGCGTACGAGGGGAGGTCCACTCGATGATCCTGACGCCACGGCGGTTGCCCGGGTTGTGCTTCTCGGAGCTGAATTTCTTGAACAACGCCGCGGTGACATCCCGGCCCCGGAATGTCTCTTTCTTCCCGTTGGTGTAGAGCACCACGACCTCGCGTCGGGCTCCCCTGCGACAGCGCACGATGACATTGGTGGTAGCACGAGACTCCTCGGGCAGGAGCTCCTCTCCCATGAGCCCATTGAGGAAGGTGGACTTTCCACTGCTCGTGATGCCCACGACGCCGACCGTGAGGTAGTTCGCCCCAGCTGCATCCAGAAGGCTGCGCAGCTGCTCGCGGCGTGGGTCGAGCGCGGTCACGCCGCGCGAAGTGCGTACGGCCTTCTTCAGGAGCTGCTCGAAGGTCGAGACCAGATCCGCGAGTGTTGTTCCGGGCTTTCTTTTCTTGACTTTCACCGAGTCGGGCTCCCTTTCGTCCGAAAAAGAAAGGCCGCTGGGAGTTCCAGAGCGCAGCGAACGCGAGCTCCCTGGGCTCGGAGAGGACTCCCGATGTTCACCTTCTCCGGGAACTCGTCGAAACCCAAAGCCACCCTCCTCAAGCTCGCTGGGGGCGAATGGAGAAGGCTACCATGGGCGGGAGGCCACGCGTCCATAATCGTCGGCCCGGATCTGGCACGGCGCTTGCTGTCGGCATCGTAGGG
>CAYVQL010000301.1:0-13576 GCA_964454135.1 uncultured Enterobacterales bacterium
AATCGGCTTTCAACCCTGGCAATGCATCGGTTGGCCGCAAGGATGACCGAGCCCAGAAGCACTATAGTCGACGCGCCGCGTAGCGGCGGGGTGCGTCAGCACCCCCTGGAAATCCCTGGCTAGGGATTTCCGGGCGGCGGCACTAGCCCCCTCCCCAGAGCCGGCAGGCGCAGTGCGGGCAGTTGGCGCTCAACAGCGGCGTCTTGCGCCCACAGACCGGACAGAAGCGCTTGGCGTGCCTGACCATGCCAAGGATGATCGCCAAGCCCAGCGGCCCCAGGACCAGCCCCACCGCGGCGCCCTTGAGAGGTCCCACGCGGCTAGTGCGCCTGCCGGCCAGCGCCGCCAGCGCCGCGCTGACGAGAAAAGCGGCGACCAGGCCGAGCAGAACAGGCAGTTCCACGATGAGGATCCTCTGATTCACAAGAACTTTACCACACCGCTGCCCCAAAAAGCGCTGGCACGGGTTCCCCGGCCCTCCGGGTTAGACAGGCGGAGCATGACCGTGGACAACCAGATCTACGAGCGCGAAGCCGACTCCTGGTGGTCGGAAGACGATCATCTCTGCCTGCTGCGGGCCATGGTCCCAGCCCGGCAGAAATACCTGCGGCGGGCCTTCGTGGACGAGCTGGGCTGCGCGTTGGAGGGGGCCGCCGTGCTGGACATCGGCTGCGGCGGCGGTCTGTTCGCCGAGGCCCTGGCGGGCCTGGGCTGCCAGGTGACCGGCGTGGATCCCTCTCGCCGTTCCATCGAGGCGGCGCGCCAACACGCCGCCCAGCAAGGCCTGTCCGTCGCCTACCAGGTCGGCCGGGGCGAGGCCCTCCCGCTGCAGGACGAGCGCTTCGACATCGCCTGCTGCTGCGATGTCCTGGAGCACGTCGAGGACGTGGACGCCGTGCTGGCCGAGAGCGCCCGTGTGCTGAAGACAGGCGGGCTCTTCCTCTACGACACCATCAACCGCACCTGGATGAGCCGGTTCTTCATGATCGGCATCTTCCAGCAGTGGCGCTGGACGCGCATCGTGCCTCCGGGGCTGCACGACTGGCAGCGCTTCATCAAGCCCGCGGAGCTAGGCGCGGCGCTGATCCGTCAGGGCCTGCGGCCGCGACACGATATCGGTCTGGCCCCCGACATGGGCCCGACAGCCAGCCTGGCGCGGCTGGCGGCGCTGCGCAGGCTCAAGCGCGGGGAGATCTCCTACGGAGAGTTCGGAAGGACGCTCCATTTTCAGCCCAGTCCCCTGCGCAGCTTGAACTACATGGGGTGGGCGAGCAAGCTGTCAGGATAGCGAGGGCAGAAGCCAACAGGGATTGGCGATGTCGCAGACCATGGCATACTGGCCATCGGATTTCCCGGCCAGGACCACCACCATGCACCCACTGAGAAAACTCCTTGCCCCTTTCGCCCTCTCTCTGATCCCCGCCAGCGCAGCGGCGAACACCTGCGATGACTGCAACGTCCTGTGGATCGTGATCGACGCCATGCAAGCCAGCTACCTCGGTTGCTACGGAAACGACCAGGGAAACACGCCGAACATCGACGCCCTTGCCGAGCGCGGCACGGTCTTCGAGGCCGTCTACTCCCAAGGCGTCGCGACCCTGCCATCCGTGAGCTCCTACCTGTCAGGCCGCTACCGGATCAGTACCGGAATGGACTTCTACCTGTTCCAGCGCAACGAGCTCTACCACCCCTTGTCCGACGAGCTGATGATGGTCGCCGAAGTGTTGGCGGCCAAAGGACTTCGGACCAGGGGATACAACGCCAACGGGATCATCGCCCGCGGCATCGAGTACGACATCAACGTCTACCAGGGCTTCGAGACGTGGGCACAGCCGGGGGGAGAGGGCGAAGACGGAATCGTCCGCAAGGCCATCGACGGGCTGAACGAGCTCCGCGACGAGCGCTTCTTCGTCTACCTGCACATCATGGGGCCCCATACGCCCAACCACCCGACAGAGGAATTCGAAGCGCGGCGGGGTAGCCACGGCGACGGCATGCCTGAGCCCATCGCCAAGACCTACAGCTCAGTGAACAAAGGTGAACGCCAGTTCTCGCCAGAAGAGACCCAATACCTCCGCGACTGCTACGCAGACGCTCTCTGGTCCTCGGATCGCAGGATTGGCTTGGTTCTGGACTCCCTGGCGACCCTGGGGCTGAAAGACAAGACCATGGTCATCTTGACCAGCGATCACGGCGAGATGCTGGGGCAACTCGACTACGGCAGGCCCAGGTGGGGGCACGGCCACAGCATGAAGCGAGCCGGACTCCACGTACCTCTCGTCATCGCCGGTCCAGGCATCCCGGCCGGCGCTCGCAAGGGCCAGATGGCGGAGCTGGTCGACCTGGCCCCAACCATCACAGGCTACCTGGAGATCGACGTGGACCCTGCGTGGAGATGGGAAGGGCAGCCACTGCTCGGTCCCAATGCGGTAGAAGGCGAATGGGCGATAACGGACCGCGGAGATCGGGAGAGGATCGCAGTATCCGTGCGCAACCGCAGCCACTCAGTGTTTCGGGGAGAGGGCGGAAAGACCAAGTACTACGACCTGACAAGCGACCCCGACGAGACCACGCCTGTCGAGCCGACCGAAGTGCACCAGGCGCTCGTGATCAGGCTGGAGGAGTATCTGAAGAACGCGAACCCCCCGGAAATGACCGACGCCAATCCCCCGCTTGACGACGAGAAGCTCCAGCAGCTCGAAGCGCTGGGCTACGTCGAGTAGCGGCATCCGGAATTCGGACCGCCCGCATCCGGAGATGGGAGGAGGCCAGCATGAAGCAGAGGATTCTGGTCGCATCTCTTCACGCTCCATGGCCGCCCATCTTCGGCGATTCCGTCATCGCCTGGAACTGGATCAAGCAGCTGGCCGGCCAGTGCTCCATCGTAAGCGCCTACTTCGCTGACGGAGAGGCCTCCCCACCCGAGGCCCTGCGGAGCATCTGCGCAGAAGCGCTCCCCCTGCCAGGCACTCGTGGGCATGGCGCCTTGATGGGGGCGCCCAGGCGACTGCGCGCGCTGGTCGGCAAAGAGCCCATGGCCCTGCGCGATCAGGACTGGACCATCGCCTGGGCCAGGCTGCAGCCGCTTGTCGCCCGGACAGGATGCCAGGCTGCCTACCTGATCCATCCTCGGCTGCTCGCGCTCTCCGCACGGCTGGCGACCAGCGGCCTGCGCGTAGTCGCCGTGCCTTACGACTCCATGGCCCTGGCGCTGGAGCGGCAGGCGGCCAAGGAGAAGAGCGCCCTGCGGCGCCACTACCTGTACGACCAGAGCCACCGCTGGACGAACTTCTACCAAACCCACCTCAAGCGCTGCGACGCCGCTGTCTTCGTCACCAAGAGAGACGCCGAGCACACCAGGTCCAGGATCCCGGACTGCCGCGCCCCCTTTCACGTGATCCCCAATGGCGTGGACGTGGATTTCTTTGATCCCGCGGGGATCGCCCCCTCGGCGGACAGCGAGCGCCCCTACGTCGTGTTCACCGGGAACATGCACGTTCCCCTGACGGAAGACGCCGTAGACCACTTCCTCCCCATCTTTCGCGACCTCCGAGCGAACCGGCCAGAGCTGCACTGGTATCTCGTGGGGAAAGAGCCCAGCGAGAAAATCCTGCGCATCGCCGACGAAGAACCCGGCGTCCACGTCACCGGGTATGTCGACGACATCAGGCCCTACCTGGCCGGGGCGAAGGCCTATGTCGCCACGATCCGCAGCGGCGCTGGCATCAAGAACCGCGTCCTCGAGGCCATGGCCATGGGCTGCGCGGTGGTCGCCACGCCCATGGCGGTCGCTGGGATGGGCGAGCCCGAACAGCTGCCCATCAAGATCGCCTCGAACAGAGAGCGGCTCCGAGAGGCCGTCGAGGTGCTGCTCGACGACGCCCAGGAGGGGAAGAAGCTGGGCGCCCGAGCCAGGCGCTTCGTGGTCCGCAACCACTCATGGTCCCGAGGGGCCGATGCCGCCCTGAAGCTGGCATTCCCGACCCCAGGCGGAACCTGAAGGATGGCCGGGTTCTCCGGCACGATGATGACTCCGATTCACTCGCCATCATCGGCAGGGCGGGAGAGAGGGAGCGCGGCCCGCCGCTCGGCGGGAGGATCTCCTCCCCAGGGGCTTTCCGTGTTCACGAAGGGGTCGGATCCCCATGACGCGTGACCGCACTGCAGACGGCCCGGGCGACGAACAGGTCTCACGCCCGCAGGCTGCGTGAACCGCCTGGCCGCCGGGAAGCTACCACTCGTCGCCCGTCTCGTAGCCCAGCTTGACGAGCACATCGCCGAAGCGCTCGAGGAAGGCCTGCTTGTGCACCTCTTCGAAGTACTCTCGCCACTTGCTCGTCTTCTTGGCGGACACATGGGCCATCTTCTCGATCTCCCGATCGCTCTTCCTGCCCAGGTCATGCCTGGCCGCGATGCTCAGGGCGGAATCCAGCAGCGCCCCTGAGAAACCGAGATGCTCGAAGATCTCCCGGAAGCTCGCGTCGTAGTTCTCCATCACCTGCTCGAACTTGACCTCCAGGATGGACTCCGTGTCATAGGACCAGGCCCGCATGCCATCGACGGTCCAGGCTCCATAGTGCTCGATCTCGAAGAGCAGACCGTCGGTCTGCGACATGCTCAGAAGGTTCTCCTGGTAGGACCTGCCCTGCAGGGACGCCAGGTAGTCGGCCTTCCACGCCTCGGGCCGATGTTCCACCGAGTAGGGCACCTGCGGAAAGACGATGGGCGGCTCGGTTCCGAATTCCCTGTTGACGCACCACTCCTCGGCAGTGCGCTGGTGGTAGAGGAAGCCCGACACGATGACATCCCTGGGATCCCGCACGAAGTGCACGCCCACATGGGGAACGTCCAGCTGCGTCGGATCGAGCAAGGCGTTTCCGAACAGCATGGTATCCACACCCTCGAACAGCTCCGTCCGTCGTCCCATATGGGACTTGAACCTCCAGCCGCATTCGTGGCTGATCTCGCGAAAGACCTTCGCCAGCAACACCGTGCCCCCCTTGTGATGGGTGAAGAGCAGGATGGGTACGGTCCTGGGATGGTGCGGCCTGATGGCGCTGGAGAGACGCCGTCCGTACCGCATGAGTCTATTCTTGATCGGCATGTCGTGGTTTCCGCACGGGTGCAGCCGGTCTCTTAGCACGCCTGATCCGCGCAGGTCGGCTGTACGTGCGCCCCGGACATGGCGGCGTCTTTCCTCGTCCACCGGTGGCCATCCTCAGGATATACATGGCGCCCCGTCCGCGGAGGATCATGATGGCCAAGCCGAGCCGACCCCAGAGGATCCCTCTCAACCCCCCCCCACGCCGCCACAGGGCCTGGCATCGTGCGCGCATGATTCCCAGGCTGCTCAGCGCTCCGCTCCGCCGAAAGCCGGATTTCTTGATCATCGGCGCGCCGAAAGGGGGCACCAGCTCGCTCTACGAGTACCTGGTCCAGCATCCCGACATCGCTCCCGCCATCGAGAAGGAGCTGCAGTACTTCACTTTTTCTCACGGTCGAGGGCAGCTCTGGTATCGCGCCCACTTCCCCAGCCTGCTCGGCCCCGTCGCCAGACGTTTGCGGGGCGCCCCCCCCCAGCTCACCGGGGAGGCCACGCCCTACTACCTGTCCCACCCTCGGGTGCCCGAGCTGGTGGCTCGCGAGCTGCCAGATGCCAAGCTGATCGTGCTGCTGCGCAATCCTGTCGATCGAGCCTACTCCCACTTCCACCACAACGCCCGCCAGGGCTGGGAGAGCAACAGCTTCGAAGAAGCGCTCGACAAAGAGGAGGAGCGCCTGGCAGGCGAGGCGGACCGCCTGCGGGCCGATCCGCACTACTACTCCCAGGCCCATCATCTCTACGGCTACAAGACCTGGAGCATGTACGCGGATCAGCTGGAGGCCTGGCTGGCCCGCTTCCCGTGCGAGCAACTGCTGGTCATGAACAGCGAGGACTTCTTCCACGACACGGAACGCGTCTTTCTGCGGGTGCTGAGCTTCCTCGGCGCGAATCCCTGGGCGGGCTGCACCTTCAAGCCCCACAATGCAGGCCGCTACGACGGCATGGCAGCTGACACCCGCGCGGAGCTGCGGCGCATCTTCGCGCCCAGCAACCAGCGACTGGCCGTTCTGCTGGGGCGGGAGCTCCCCTGGTAGCCCACCGCGACGGCATCAGTCGGTCGTGAAGCGCTCGACTTTCTGCTCCACCCGCTGGTCGACGGTGTTCTCCAGCTCATCGATGGACTGGTGCAGCTCGACCAACCGCAGCTCCACCTTCTGCTCTCGCAGGTACAGGTACTCCAGCCAGCTCAGCACGGTCTCTTCCGCCTGGATCTCCAGCTCCACGCGCGCCGCGGGCGTGCGAGCCAGAGGATTCTGCAACCACTGCACCGTCCGGTCGTGGAACTGTTGCCTGGCGCGCCAGTGCGCTTGCCAGGCCCGCAGCAGCTCGGGACTGCGTTCCCCCTCCCTCAGCATCGCCACACCCGAATGGAGGCGCTGGAGGTAGAGGTCGGGATCTCGCGCTTCCACACCGTCCAGCTGGTTTTGCTGGTAGGCCGGCAAGCGCTCCGCCACCAGGCGCTCCGCCGCCTGCTGGTCGAACCATGGCCAGGGATCCGCCAGGGCGCTCGAGGGGATCGCGGTGAGGAGGACAGCGGCCAGTTTCTTCATGTTCTTCATGCGAAAGCTCTTCCGGCAGGGCAGAAGCCGTTCATTCGAGCAGTGGCCGCACGCGGCGAGAAGGATCCCGCCGGGCCGCTACTTGTAGCTGGTCATAAGTATGCCGAGGACCACCGCCAGCAGCAAGATGCCCACGTAGATTCCCACGGTGAGCAGCCGGCGCGTTGTCGCAGCACGAAAACGACGCTTGCGCCTGCGCCGCCGATGGCTCATGCGCCAGTCATATTCCTCGGGCGAGAGCCAGTGCTCCCTGCCCCGGGAATCGGTATAACGCCGGTAGCCCTTGTCGAGGAAGAACTGGTCCCGCAGCTGTGTGCGCAACTCCTCCAGCTCGATGTTCTTCTGGCGCTGTTCTCGCGTCTCGCGCTTTGCCCGAAGCTTGTCGCGTTTTTTCTCCAGCGCCTCGAGCCTTTCGCCGTGCTCGGCCTCCAATTCCTCACGGAACACCCGCTCGGCTTCGACGCGTTCTTCTTCGCTAAGAGCCATCGTACGTCCGAAAATACGCTTTCACAGGGAATGCTGACCGCTCCTCACGACCAGCGTTCGGCAGAAGATACCTCTCAGAGCAGCGGTATGTCAATCGACCTCCGTGAATCCCGGGGTAGGGCGGGGCGGGTTGCGCAGCAGCTTCAGCAGCCCGTTCACCTCGTGAGGACGGGCCTCGCCCTCCAGCACGAGGTACTCGAGATGCTCTACGGTATCCGCGGTCCTTCCCTTCTGCCGCAGGGCCTGCACCAGGGTACGCCGCACGCGGTGGGCCTCCGGCTTCTCACGCAGCAGCTGCTCCAGGATCGGGATCCCATCCTGCCCAAGCCCCAGGCGCGCACGCGCCAGCGCCAGGCGCACGGCGCGGTTGTCGGAGCCGCACTCCCGCTGCGCGACTTGCAGGCGCTCTAGCGCCTCCTCGTAGCGCTTGAGCGCCAGGAGCGCGTCGCCGGCGACCTGAGCGTGGGTGCATCCCCCCTGGCGGCCCTTCACCAGCTCGTAGGCCTCTTCCGCGCGCCCCCAGCGCAGCAGCCAGCTGGCGTAGGCCGCCCCTCCATCGGGATTCAGCTCGAGTGCCCGCAGGAAGAGCTCCTCGGCGTACTCCCGATCCCCACGGCGGGCCACCAGGCGGGCCGCATCCCTGATCCGATCGTCTCGCTGCGGCAACACCTTCTCGAAGAGCATGCGCGGCTCCTCCCCCAGCTCCAGCACCTCCTCCAGGTATTGGGAAGAGGTCTGATCTGTGGGCAGGTCCAGCGACAGCAGCTGTCGGTACGACTCCACCGCCAGATCGCTGCGCCCCAGCTGCCGATGCAGCTTGGCCAGGTGCAGCCAGGTCCAAGGCATGGTGGGGTAGACGCGGGTGGACAGCTCCAGCACGGCAGCGGCGCGCTCCGTGGATTCTCCCCATTCCGCGCGGGCCAGCTTGTAGAGAGTCTCGGGATCGAGCGGCGTGCGGGACAGGGCCAGCTGATACCAGGCCAGCGCCTCCTGGCGAGCTTGCCCCCGCGCAGCCTGCTCAGCCGCGCGTTCCCACGCCGCGTCACCCCGCTCTACGGCCATCGAGGCCGACGCCCACGGAAGAGCCGCGTCCCGATCGGCCAGCTTCCCGATGCCGAACAGCGCGATGCAGAGCGAGCAGAGCGACGCAACCGCCACGCGGGGCGGCCACCACCAGGGGATGGAGGGGCCGCGACGAGCTGCGCGCGCCAGGCAGACGCCCGCCAGCAAAGCCGCCAGGACCGCCAGGGCGCCGATGTGCATCGAAAAATCGAACAGGCAGGAGATCAGCAGCGCGGTCCCGCCCGCCACCCAGGCGGCCAGCTGACTTCTCCTGCGCCCTTTGTCCATCCTGGTGCAACGCCAGGCTGCCCACAGGAAGGGAGCCAACGCCAGGGCGATCCAAAGCGAACCCAGCAACACTCCGAGCTCCGCCAGGGCCTGCAGGTAGTCCTGGTGAGCATGGGCGGTGGCGGAGAACTCGGGCCTGGACTTGATGACCTTGTAGGCCTCGACGAACCCCCCCATCCCCACGCCGAGCCATGGTGCGCCGCCGATCATGCGGAGGGTCTCGCTCCACAGGCCGTCGCGCCCGAGCAGCAGATCGGGCCCTGTCGCATCAGGCGATATCCACTGGGAAAAGCGCAAGGCGAGCTGAGCGGGGCCCGACACGGCCAGCGCTCCGATCCCAGCCACGATGGCAGCGAGCGCCACGCGTAGCAGCAGGCGCCGACCCTGCAGCAACGCCAGGACGAGCACAGCGGCGCCGGCCTCCAGCCAGGCACCACGGCTGCCCGAGGCCCAGATCCCCATACCCAGGATGACCGTGCCTCCCAACGCGGCCAGCTGTTGAGGCATCTGCCCACGGGTCACGAGCACCAGCCCCAGCGGCAGGATCGCCGCGCAGGCCGCGCCGCCGTGGTTCGGGTTGACGAAGGGGGCGAAGAAAGGCTCAGGGGCGTACGCGGGCACCTCGCTGATCCAGTAGATGCGGGAGGCTTCCAGGACGCGGTGCAGCCCGGCCAGGAGCACGGTGGCCACGCCGATGGTCAGCAGCGCCCACGCCATGCGGGTGGCGCGCGGGAAGGAGCGCACCGTCGCGACGGTAGCAAGGCAGACCAGCAGCGCGGCACTGGCGAAGAGCATCCCGTCCAGGGCCCGTCGCGGATCCATGGCCAGGCAGTGCCGTGGCCGCTCGACCAGCGCCAGGACCTCGTTCACAGGGCCCGCCAGCGCGGGTTGCAGCACCGCGCGGCCGGCCGGGCCCAGAGGGATGAACGACGCGCTCGACAGCGCCAGCACGCCCAGGGCGAATGCCAGCAGCCAGGCGTTGCTGCGCCGCAACTTGCGCACGCCCAGACTCACCCAGCTCACCACCCCAGCCAGGATGGCACAGAGCAGGGCCACCACCACGCGATTGCCCGCGTGCACCGAGGCGAAAGGCAGCAGGGCCGCCACGTAGGTCAGGGGCAGCAGCCAAAACAGGCGGCTCTCGAGGCGCTGTGCGCCCCTGGGACGCGATCTAGTGGCTGACGGTGGGGACATGGCGTATTAGCTTCGCGCAATCGGTCGGAAGGATCCAGCGGTTTCCCTACCGCCACTGTCGACAAAGACACGAATTTCGATCCATCAACGGAGCATTGATGCTCGAATCAACCGATTCCCGCGAGGCGCTTCTCGTCCACTATTGGTACGTGCTGAAGAAGCGGAGAAGGACCGTCGCCGTCTTCACGACGGTGCTGACCATCACGGTGGCCATCGGCACCATGCTCTCCCCCAAGTACTACAGCTCGGAAGCGACCATCGAGATCAGCCCCAAGGCACCCGTGGTCCTGGAAGTGGACGAGGTCAACGAGCTGGTGTCGGCCTCCAACACCCTGCAGATGCGTACCTACTACGGCACTCAGTACCGCATCATCCGCAGCCGATCCGTGCTGGACGAGGCCCTGAAGATCCTGCGGGAAGAACACGGCGTCACCAGCTTCGACGAGGCCGAAGATCCCATCGCCGCGCTCCGCCGGCGTCTCACCGTCGAGCCCGACGCCGAGACGCACCTGGTGGACATCGTGGTCGAGCACACCGACCCCGACCACGCAGCGCTGTTCGCGAACACGGTGGCCGAAGCCTATATCGCTCTCAACCTGGAGCGCTCGCTGGCGCCGGCGCAGCAAGCCCTGGAGTGGCTCGCCGCCCAGCAGGAGATCTACCACACCCGCAAGACCGAGTCCGACGGAAAGGTCCACGCCTTTTTGTGGGAAAACGACCTGCTGGGCCTTCAGGAGGGGCGCAGTACCACTCAGGAGGCCCTGGTCGCCCTGCAAAAGGCCTGGAGCGGCATCCACACCGAACGCATCCAGGTGGAAGCTGGCTTCCGCGAGCTGGTGCGGCTGCAAAACTCTGGCGAATTGCAAGCGCTGGCCAACTACCTGACCGCCAGCAACGCCACCCTGGCCGGGATCATCAGCCGCTACCTGCAGCTGCGCGAGCAAGAAGCGAACCTGAGGGGCCGCTACCTGCCCGACCACCCTGAGATGCGCCAGCTGCAGGCCGAACGCCTGCGGCTGGAAGAGACCGTCCAGGCGCAGATCGACGACATCATCCGCGCCAAGAGGGCCGAGCTCAAGATGGTCAGCGCCAAGGAGAAGGCGTTGGAAGGCGACATCAGCCGCGTCACCGAAGAGCTGGAGCAGCTCGAAGAGAAGCTGATCGAGCTGGAGTTCATCGAGGGCGAGGCCGACCGCAACGAGGAGTTCTACAAGAACCTCGATCAGCGCATATCCGAGGTGGATCTCAGCCAGTTCATCCGGGCCAACAACATCCGCTTCATGGATCGCGCCATCCCCGACGAGATCCCCGTCCGCCCCAAGCTGATGGTGAACATGGCCATGGGCCTGATCCTGGGCCTCTTCGGGGGCTGCGCCCTGGCATTCCTGATGGAGTACCTGGACAGCACGGTCAAGAGCCGTGAGGACGTGGAGACCGCCATCGGCATGCCCTTCCTGGGCATCGTGCCGCTGATCGCGGACCAGGATCGCAAGAGCCTCACCTCCGAGCGGGATCGGAACATCTTCGTGCACGCCGTACCGCGCTCGAACGTGGCCGAAGCGCTACGATCGATCCGCACGAACCTCCTCTTCGCCGGGCATTCCAAGATGGACCGCCTGTTGATCACGAGCGCGCTGCCCCAAGAAGGCAAGTCCTTCATCACCTCGAACCTGTCCGTGCTGATCGCCATGACCGGCTCCAAGGCCCTGGTCATCGACGCCGACCTGCGCCGTCCCGCCCTGCACAAGCTCTTCGAGCTGCCCAACACGCGCGGCCTCTCCACCTTCCTGGCGGGCGTGGAAGAGGCCCGCACCTGCATCCGCCCCAGCCACGTGCCCGGCCTGGACGTGATGTGCGCCGGTCCTACGCCGCCCAATCCCGCGGAGCTGCTCGGCAACGGCATGCTGCCCCGGTTCCTCGACAGCCTGGAGGAGTACGACATCGTCCTGATCGACTCCCCTCCGGCGGGCGTGGTCGCGGACCCCTTGATGCTCTCGTCGCTGGTGGACGGCGTGCTGGTGGTGATCGAGGCCAACCAGACCAGCAGGAACGTGGTGACGCGCGCCCGTGACCTGCTGGCCGAGGTCAACGCCAAGATGCTGGGCGCCATCGTGAACAAACTCGACATCAGGAGCGCGGGCTACGGCTATTATTACTACTATGACTACGGCTACTACGGCGAATCTGAGCGGCCCGAGAAGAGCAAGGCCTCTTGACGCCGAGAAGGGCCGCTGCCCACGCGCGCTTCCCAGAGCCGGCCCCATGAGGGCCGGTTTGTCGCCGTCCAGGCGTTCGCGTATATTTCCACTTGTCCATGTCGACACCTGGAGTTCGACAATGCGCACTTCAATGCGGCTCATCTTCCTGTCACCGGTCGTCGTGGCCCTGAGCTGTTCTTCCTCTTGGAGGCCGTCGGATGCCGACGGAGACGGCTTCACTCCCCTTGACGGAGACTGCTGGGACAATCCCATAGGTCCCGGCGTGGGGGATCTGACGGGAGCCGACATCCGTCCCGGAGCTTCCGAGACCTGGTACGACGGCTTCGACCAGGACTGCGGCGGAGAAGACGACTACGACCAGGACGGCGACGGCTGGGTGCCAGCCGAGTACCAGGGCATGCCAACGCTCTTCCTGGAGGACAGCGGGCAGCTCCCCGCGGGCGACTGCTGGGATGATCCGGCCCTGCTGCCCGAAGACCAGCGCGTGGTCTCCAGCTCCCTGACCGACCGCGAGGGCAACTCGCTCTACTGGAACCAGCCCATCGCGGCGGACGTCCACCCGACCGCCGACGAGACCTGGTACGACGGCGCGGACCAAGACTGCGGAGCAGACGACGATTTCGACCAGGACGGCGACGGCTTCGCCACCGACGCCTACCCGAACCGAGCGGGCGTCTACGGCGACGACTGCATCGACGGCAACGACCTCGACGCGGACAACCCCGCTGGCGTGGCGGCGGACGACGTCCATCCGGAGGCCGACGAGACCTGGTACGACGGCACGGACCAGAACTGCGACGAGAACGACTGCGACCAGGACGGCGACGGCTGGGACTACGATGGCCTGGGAGAGGGCTGGTGCGAGACAGAGGAGTGCAACGACCTTGATGCGGAAGAGTTTCCGGATCCGGACGTGGAAGAGATCTGGTACAACGGCAACGACGAGAACTGCGACGGCAACGACGGCGACCAGGACGGCGATGGCTACTGGCACGAGGACTACGAGCTGCTCGTAGAGCAGTCCGGAGGCGAACCTCTGGAAGTGCCCGACGGCTCCGAGGGGGACTGCGACGACGAGAACGAGGACATCAATCCCGGCGAAGCAGAGACCTGGTACGACGGTGTGGACGCCGACTGCGGCGGCGAGGACGACTTCGACCAGGACGGCGACGGCTATCGGCACCAGGACTACGTCGAAAAGAAAGAGGTCGGCGACTGCGACGACGAGGCGGTGGACGTCAACCCCGAGGCCACCGAGATCTGGTACGACGGCGTGGATCAGGACTGCTCGGGGACCAGCGACTACGACGCCGACCTGGACGGCTTCGACAGCGAGGACTACGCCGGCGACGACTGCGACGACAACGACGCCGCGGTCAACCCCGACGCCGCCGAGACCTGGTATGACGGCGTGGACGGCGATTGCGACGACGCCAGCGACTACGACCAGGACGGCGATGGCGAGGACCACGAAGACCACGGCGGCGCAGACTGCGACGACGAGGACAGCGCCATCAACAGCTCCGCCAGCGAGACCTGGTACGACGGCGTGGACGGAGACTGCGATGGAGCCAGCGACTACGACCAGGATGGCGACGGAGAGGACCACGAAGACTACGGCGGCGCAGACTGCGACGACGAGGACAGCGCCATCAACAGCTCCG
>CAYVQL010000302.1:0-13519 GCA_964454135.1 uncultured Enterobacterales bacterium
GGGTGGGGGAGGAAGGCGGAGAGACCGCCGGTGGGCGCGGCGGCAAGCCCTTCGTGGGGCCCCTGGCCCGGGTCTGGAACCGCGGCTACGCCGGCGTCGAGAGCCGCTACCGGCGCGTGATCCGCTGGGTGCTGTCCCACCGCTTCGCCACCCTGGGGGGCCTGAGCGCCCTGCTCTGCGCCGCCCTGCTGCTCTTGGCGCCCCTTGTGCCCATGGGCTGGTTCTCCAACCCGGACCAGGGTTTCTTCATTACCCAGGTCAGCCTGTCGCGCGAAGCGGGCCTGCAGGAGACGGCGCGGGCCGTGCGCCGCTGCGAGCAGGTGATGCTGGCCCATCCGGCGGTGGAGACCGTCTACAGCGAGGTGGGCCACTACAAGACCCTGTTCGGGCCCATCAAGTCCCGCCACCGGGCCGAGGTGCAGGTGGTGCTGACCGATGACGAGGATCGCCCCAGCACGACCCAGGTGATCGCCGAGCTGCGGCAGGAGCTGGTGCGCAGCGTGCCGGGGGCCGAGCTGCTGCTCAAGGAGCTGGGCGCCGGCGAGATGGCCATCCGCGACGACGTGATGATCGAGCTGGTGGGGCCCGATCCGGCGGTGCTGGCCGAGCTGGCGGATATGGTGGAGGGCGTGCTGCGCGACCAGCCCAACCTGGTGGACATCGACCGCAGCGGCGACGAGCTGGGCCCGGAGATCCGGGTCACGCCCCAGCGGGCGCGCCTGGCCGACGCGGGGCTGAGCGCCGCCGACCTGGGCCTGCTGCTGCGCGCCGCCATCGAGGGGGACACCGACGGGCGCGTGCGCGGCGAGAGGCACGAGCGGCCCATCCGCGTGCGCCTGGGCGAGCGCTGGCGCGGAGATCTCTCGGCGGTGGCCGCCACCACCATCCAGACCGCCAGCGGCGCCCAGGTGCCCCTGCGCGAGCTGGCCCGCGTGGAAGAGGTGCGGGCTCCCGTGCTGATCGCGCGCCAGGAGCGGCAGCGGCGCCTGGTGCTCTTCGCCAACCTCTCCCACGGCGCCATCGGCGATACGGCGGCGGCGATCGAGGGCGAGCTGGACTGGGACGCCGTGCCCAAGGGCTACCTGCTGCGCGTGGGTGGCGAGGAGGAGCAGCGCTCCGAGGCCCAGGCCGAGCTGGGCAACACCCTGCTGCTGGCGGTGGTGCTGATCACCATGCTGCTGGCCGGGCTGCTGGAGTCGCTGGTGCACCCCTTCACCATCCTGTCCACGCTGCCCTTGGCGCTGATCGGCGTGCTGCTGGCCTTGGGTGCCACGGGGGTGGAGCTGGACATCTTCGGCCTGATGGCCCTGGTGATGCTGGTGGGCATCGTGGTCAACAACGCCATCCTGATGCTGGAGGAGACGGGGCACCTGCGTCGCGAGGGCGTGGCCCTGGCAGAAGCCCTGGAAGAGGGCGCCCTGCGGCGCCTGCGACCCATCCTGATGACCAGCCTGTCCACCATGGCTGGCATGGTGCCTCTGGCCCTGGCCCTGGGTGCCGGCGCGGAGCTGCGCCAGTCCATGGCCCTGGTGTCCATCGGGGGCGTGGGCATCTCGGCGCTGCTGGTGCTGGTGGCCTGCCCGGCCATCTACCACCTGGCAGAGCGGGGGCGGGCGCGCTTCTTCGGCTGATCAGGGTCAGGGGATCAAGTAGCTGGCGGTGAAGACCATGAAGGGCTGGGCGTACCAGCCGCCGTCGGGCAGGGGCCCGCTGGTGGGGGCCGGAATTTCAACCAGATCGCCCGCCGTCTCCTCCAACACGCCGCATTCCTCTTCGTAGCCCCAGACGTAGTCCACCTCGTAGGCCTGGCCAGGCAGGTCCCACCAGAGGTAGCCGGAGATGACGTAGGGCTCCCAGTCGTTGGTCCAGTCGTAGCCGGCGGCGAGCACGGCGGCGGCCAGCGAGGAGGTCAAGTCTACCATCTCGCCGAAGCCGAAGCCCCACTCCCAGTACTCGACCACGTCGCGCAGGTCGGTGCTGCCCCAGGTGGAGGCGCTGACGGCCGTGCAGTAGGTGTAGCCGTTGGAGAGCTCCAGGTCGAAGGAGTCGTAGAGGGTTCCGCCGCTGTCGGTGGTCCAGCCGAAGGTGAAGGGCGAGCCGTCGATGTCGTAGACCACGCCGCACTCGTTGCTGGCGGCGTCGGTGAAGACGAACTCGATGTAGGCGGATTCCTGGGAGCTGCCGTACTCCCAGTCGTAGATGACGCTGTCCTCCACCAGGGCGAAGACCCTGACGCCGAAGGTGGAGGGCGAGAATGTGGGGCCCGAGGCCGGCCCGGCGGAGTTGGTGACGCCCACGTCGGGATACTCGCAGCCGCCGGTTCCGCCACCGATGTCCAGCGCGGCCGTGCCGGCCGTACCGTCTTCTTCGCCGTCGTTGGGGGTGACCGAGCAGATCCATGTCTGGGCATCGGCGGTGTCGATGCCCCTGACCGTGTCGCCCAGCTCGTGGGTGGTGGTGACGTCGGCGTGGGGTGCGGAGTTCAAGGTCCAGCTGAAGCTGTAGCTGATGCTGTCCCCGTCGTCGTCGCTGGAGTCGATGTCCACGGTGCAGACCAGGTCATCGACGCCGGGCTCGGGGTCGCTGGGGCTGATGGAGACCGAGGGCGCGCTGGGCGGCGAGTTGACGACGGTGGTGGCGGACGAGGTGACCGAGCTGCCGTAGTCCTCGCCATCGCTGGGCGTGACCGTGACGTAGATCTCCTGCCCCTTGTCGAAGTAGATGCCGCCGTCGAGGCTGCTGGCGGTGCTGGCCAGGCTGCCGTCCACGTACCACTCGTAGCCCAGCGAGACGGTCTCGCCGTCGGCATCGCTGGCGGTGAAGTTGGCGGTGACCTCGTCGTCGGTGGTGATGTCGGAAGGGGACAGGGTGATGGCGCTCACCGCAGGCGGCGAGTTGACGGCCGTGGCCGAGTCGGAGGTGACGGCCGCGCCGTCGTCGGTGCCGTCGGTGGGCGTGACCACCACCCAGATGGTGTCGCCCTTGTCGAAGTAGGTGCCGTCGAGCGTGGGGATGCTGGACACGCTGACACCGTTGACGTTCCAGTCGTAGCCCCAGGTGATCGTGTCGTTGTCCACGTCGGCTTCGCCGGCGATGGTGACGCTGATGGTGTCGGACTCGGTGGGGCTGGTGGTGGAGAGGGTGGCGCTGTCGATGCTGGGGGGGCTGTTGAGCACGGTGCTGGCATCGCTGGAGACGGGCTCGCCCTCGTCTTCGCCGTCGCTGGGCGTGACAATGCAGACCAGCTCGTCGCCCCTGGCGAAGCTGGAGCCATCCAGGGTCTCGGCGGCGGAGACCTCGGCGCCGTCCACGGTCCAGGCGTAGAGGTAGCCCTCGGCGTCGCCGTCGTCGTCGGACCAGCCAGCGGCTGCGCAGCTGACACTGCTGTCGCCGTAGATCTCTTCCGGGTCCAGGGTGACATTGGTGATGGAGGGCGCCGTGTTTTGAATGGTGATGGAAGCCGAGTCCAGGCCCTCGCCCGCTTCGAGCCCGTCGCTGGGAGTGGCCCGCACATAGACCTGCTGGTGCTTGTCGAAGGACGCGCCAGTGAGCGTGGAGTCCGAGCTGTCCTGGACCAGGGCGTCGTCCACGTACCAGGCGTAGCTCCAAGAGATTTCATCGCCATCTTCGTCGTCGCCCTGGGCATCGGCCTGCAGGACGTCGGCCTCGTAGGCCGGATCCGGGCTGATGACGACGGCGGTGGCTGCCGGTGCGCTGTTTTCGATCACGACCGAGGCGACGACCGGCACACCGTCTTCCTCGTTGTCCGTGGGGGTGACCGTGACCTCCCAGACCTCGCCCTTGGCGGTGGCCTCGGCGGGCAGGTTGTCTTCGTCGTAGGCGGTGGCGCTGCCGTTGACCGTCCAGCTGTAGCGCAGGCTGACCTCGTCGTCGTCGTCGTCCGTGACCGTGACGTCCGCCAGGAGCAGATCGCTGGCCAGGGGTTCGCCGGGCTCGATCGTGACTTCGGCCGCAGGCGGCGAGTTCAGCACCGTCACGAAGGCGGCGCTGGGCTCGCCATCCACCGTGCCGTCATTGGGCGTGACCGTGACCTCCCAGATCTCGCCCTTGACGGTCTTGTCCGCGGTCACTGTGTCGCCGGTCACGTCGCTGCGCGCCGTGCCGTCGCGGGACCAGGCGTAACTGTAGCTGATGCTGTCCCCGTTGGGATCCGCGGCCTGGTCCACGATGGAGACCACCAGGTCGTCCGTGGTGTAGGGCTCGGCGGGTTCGATGGCGACGCTGGGCTCTTCGGGAGGCTTGTTGCAGGCAGAGAGCAACAGGAGGGCGGCGCAGTGACGCATGGGTATTCCTCCGATGGTGGAATCCGACGATCTGCAGCCTAGCACGACGAGGAGACAGTGGCAGCCAGGCATGTTCCTGGCGGCGTTCCTGCCTGGAAACGCGTGCGTCCCCCCAGAAAGCCGAATACCTGTTGCTGTTCGCTAAGGTCCTGGCAGCCCACCAGCCCCCATGCACGCAGCCGCTTTCCTCACCCTGATGCAGATGTCGGCGACCCAGCCCGCGTGGGCGGATGGGGGCGTCTGGCCCGACCTGGCCCGGCCCCTGCCAGGCACCGGCATCGGCACGCGCGATGCCGCCCTGATCGTGGGGCTGGAAGACTACCAGGCGCTGGACGACGTGGCGGGCGCCAAGGCCAGCGTAGAGGACTGGAGCTTCTGGCTGACCATCACCTGCGGTGTACCGGCTCGGCGCATCACCATGTTGCAGGACTCCCAGGCCACCGCCGAGGCCATGCGGCGGGCCGCCATGTCCTCCGCCCTGGAGACGCCGCGCGGCGGCACGCTCTGGTTCGTCTTCGTGGGGCGGGGGGCCACGGCCAGCGACGGTCGCGATGCGGTCTTGCTGGGGAGCGATGCGGATCCGCTCAATCCCCGACCTGAGAGCCAGGGCGTGTCTCTGACATCCCTGGTGGACATCCTGCAGCGCGGCGATCAAGAGCACGCCATCCTGGTGCTGGACACCAGCTTCCCCTGGATGGGCCAGACCGACGAAGAGAAGAGCGACCCGCCCATCTTGCTTCCCGGGCCGGCGTTCACCGAGTCCGCCTGGGCCTCGGCCTTGCTGGCATCCCAGGTGGGGCTGCCCCTGGCGCCGCTGCCGGACCTGGACAGGCCGGCCTTCGGCTACCTCTTGCTGGGCGCCCTGCGCGGCTGGGGCGACCAGGACCAGGACGGCGAGGTCACGGCCCGCGAGGCCCTGGACTTCTGCGTGGAGGCGCTGCGCATCGTGTCTCCGGGGCAACCTCAGGCGCCCGCCCTCTGGGGTGCGGACGAAGGCCGCGTGCTGGCCGTGGCGCGCGAGCCGGCACCCGACGTGGAGCAGGTCCTGTGGCGTTCCTCCGAGCTGCGGGTGGAGCGCCGGGTGCAGGATCTGGACACGGCCGAGGCCGCCCTGCGTGAGCAGGTGGACGAGGGCTGGCAAGCTGTCCAGGGTGCCTGGGGCGACGGCGGCCCCGACGCCCAGGCCTCGGTGGAGGGCTTCATCCGGCGCTGGGAGGGTGCCACCGCGCGCCAGGACGACATGTTCCGCTGGATGGTGTTTCCCCAGCTGGAGGAGGCGCGCCAGCTGCTGTCGCAGGTGCGCAAGGAGCCAGCGCCCGAGCGCACCGTGGTGCAGGAGCGCTACAACCAGCTGGTGGCCGAGATGGACCAACGCCTGCGCCGCAACGCCTGGAAGGGCGTGGAGTCGGCCTATCAGGAGATGATGGCGCTGCAGGCGCTGGGCGTCGAGCTGCGCTGGGAAGACCACCTCAACGGGGCGCGGGGCGCCCGCGATCTGGGCTCGGTGGCCGACGTGCGCGAGCGCCTGGTGCGGGCGGTGCGCATCCGCGCCACGGCCGAAGCGGTGCAGTGGCTGAACGACCTGGAGCGCAACTACGGCCGTGTGCGCCTGACCTGGGAGCGCAAGGGGCCGCCCAGCCTGGAGCCCGACAGCATGCCCTTCGCGCCGGACCGGCGCGCCGCCGTCATCGCCGCCTGCGCCCGGCTGGAGGCCGAGCAGCGCTTCGAGGGCTTCCTGCCCGCGGGTGCCTACCTCTTCGGCGAGGAACGGATCCTGGTGGTGCCGGGAGATCCCATCGTCGAGCTGGTGCTGACCAAGAAGCGGCGCCGCTGAGTCAGTCGGCCACCCGCGCCAGCTCCATTTCCAGTTCCTCCTGCGGATCCTGGCAGGAGAGCTCGTCGGCGCTGGGCAGCTGGCAGCGCAGCTGCAGCGCGAAGTCGGGGATGGACACCTGCCAGCTGTCCTTGTCCAGCTCGCTGGCGTCCAGCGGCAGGAGCTCTTCGAGAGCGTCGATGTCCAGCTCTTCGCAGGCGCTGGAGGCCAGCAGCATCTCCCCGCTCAGGTCCTCGCCCACGGACCAGCTGACGGCGTACTCGTAGCTGCAGGACTCTCCCAGGTACTCGTAGCTGCGCTGCTCGGGATAGGCGTCGCCGTTGATGCTGCGCACCTCCCATTCGCCGACGATGGAGCTGCAGCCGATGCCCAGCAGGAGGGCGGCGGGGAACAGGCGAGACAGCATGGGATCTCCTCCTTGCGAGGGGAAGATAGCACGGGCGGACAGGTGGTGGCAGGCGCTGCGGGCGTAGCGCCGGCGCGGCACGGGCGGACAGGCGCGGGCGCTCGGGTGATGATGGGCGCCGCGCCGGAAATCCGTGAGAGAGGCCAGGGACGATGGAAAGATTTGACGACATCGAGAAGGTGGAGCTGCACCAGCACGTGGATGGCTCCATCCCGGCCGAGGTCACCTGGACCATGATGCTCGAGCACAACCTGGCTCCGGTCAAGACCTTCGTGGAAATGCAGCGTCTGCTGGTGTTGCAGGAAGAGGAAGAGGGCTCGCTGCTGGACTACCTGGACAAGTTCCACTACCCGCTGTGGGTCACGCAGTTCTATGAGAACCTCTCCGAGGTGTCCTTCCGCATCGCCGAAGCGGCCTGGCACAACGGAGTCCGCGCGCTGGAGCTGCGCTACGCGCCCATCATCCACACCTACGCCGGGCTGACCCTGCGCCAGGCCATCACCTCGGTGCTGGCCGGGCTGAAGCGCGCCGAGCGCGAGCTGCAGGGCTTGCGCTGCGGCCTGATCGTGGTGGGCATGCGCCACCTGGGGCCGCACATCGCCAAGATCCTGGCGCGGCAGGCCCTGTCCGAGGCGCAGCACCTGCACGAGCGCGTGGGCGTGGTGGGCTTCGACATCGCCGGCGCCGAGCGAGGCAACCCGCCCATCCTGTTCCGCGAGGCCTTCGAGATCGCGCGCCGCGGCCGGCTGGGGCTGACCGCCCATGCGGGCGAGGACGAGGGACCCTGGGCCATCTGGCAGGCGCTGGACGAGCTGGGCTGCCAGCGCATCGGTCATGGCTGCTCGGCGGTGCAGGACGAGGCGCTCATGAAGCGCCTGGCGCGCGACCAGGTCGTGGTTGAGTGCTGCATCACGTCGAACTACCAGACCCGCGCCGTGCAGCCCGGCCAGCCGCACCCCATCCGGCAGTTCCTGGATGCGGGCGTGCCCGTCGCCATCTGCACGGACAACACGACGGTCTCCAACACCAACATCGAGCTGGAGTGCCGCAAGGCGGGGGGCTTCATCGGCGAAGACAGCGTGCGCGAGGTGTTGGCCGCCACCTCGGCCCACTCCTTCATCCGCGGGCTGCGCATCCATCCGCGCATGCCCATCCGTCTGTCCTGAGAAGGCGCTCTTCGCCCCGATGGGTGCTTTTAGGGCCTGGGATCGGGCGCCGTAAAGGGCGAGGAGCAGGCAGGAAGTCGGGCCCTGAGGGCCGCGAGCTTGACGGATCGGGCCATGGCGTGCGAAATAGCCGCCGGAAACTCCCCACCCAGGCAGGTGAACCATGGCCGCAGCGCCCTCCGGATCGGAGCAGAGCAATCCCCTCAAAGAGATCATCCAGCCCTTCGTGGACCTGATCCGCGCGCCGCGCGCGCTGTGGGGCATCAACCTGGCCTACGTGCTGGAAGGGCTCGTCTACTTCGGCATGCTCGGCTACCTGGCCATGCACTTCTCCGACTTCATCTTCAAGGGGGTGGAGCACGCGGACGAGTGGTCGCACTCCATGGTCATGGTGCTCACGGCGGGCATCACCCTGGCCATGGTGGGGCTGGGCTGGGTCTGCGACAAGTGGGGCATCCGGCGGGCGCTGATCCTGGCTTTCATCCTGCTGCTCTCGGGTCGCGCGGTCATCTCGGCTGCGCCCACCGTGCTGGGAATGCAGCCCGACGGCCTGTGGTCCCCGCTGCACCTGGTGACCATGGGCGGCATCCTGCTGGTGGTGGTGGGCTACGGGCTCTACCAGCCCTCGGCCTACGCCGCGGTCAAGCAGTTCACCACGCCAAAGACCGCGGCCATGGGCTTCGCCATGCTCTACGCCCTGATGAACCTGGGCGGCTGGCTGCCCAGCTTCGCCTTCCTGCTGCGCGATGAGGACTACGCCGGCCTGGGGATCACGGGCACCTACTGGGTCTACACCAGCCTGACCGCTCTGGCGCTGGTGGCCACGCTCTTGATCCTGACCCGCAAGACCGTGCAGCAAGCCATCGCCAGCGCCAAGGCCGAGACCGAGGCCATCAAGGCCGAAGAGGAGTCCAAGAAGAGCGACCAGCAGAAAGCAGACGAAGTTCTGGCCAAGAAGAAGGCCGCCGCCGACCTGGCCGAGCGGGAAGGCAAGCTGCCGCCGCACGTCTGGGGCGTGCTGGCTGCCTGCGTTGCCGTCGGCTACTGGCGCGTGCCCACGCCCTGGGCTCATATCGTCACAGCCCTGGTCGTGGCGCTGGCCATCGCCATCGTTGCCGTGCCCATGGTGCGCGGCTGGGTCTCGCGCCATCCGCTGGCCGACCTCAAGTTCTTCTTCTTCATCTTCGCGCTCATCCCGGTGCAGACCCTGTTCACCTACAACTGGCTGGTGCTGCCCCAGTACATCAACCGCGCCTTCGAGGGCTTCATCGGCGAGAAGTTCGAGCTGGCGGCCAACCTGAACCCGATCCTGATCTTCATCGCGGTGCCCCTGATCGCGGCCGCCACGCGCAAGGCCAAGGTCTACAACATGATGATCTACGGCACCTTCATCATGGCGGCGCCGGCCTTCTTGCTCGTGATCGGGCCCTACTGGTGGACCCTCTTCCCCTACATCCTGATCATGACCGTGGGCGAGGCCATGTGGCAGCCGCGCTTTCTGCAGTACGCGGCAGAGATCGCTCCCGAGGGCCGCACTGGCGAGTATATGGGCGTGGCCCAGCTGCCCTGGTTCCTCACCAAGATGCTGGCTCCGCTGCTGCTGACCGGCTGGATGATGGACCGCTACTGCCCGGCCGTAGGCGACCAGAACACACAGATGATGTGGCTGATCTACGCCTGCATCGCCATGAGCAGCACCGTGATGCTGGTGCTGGCCAAGGGCTGGATCGGCAAGGAGCTGGAGAAGAAGGCCTGAGCCGACTTGCGTCGGCCTAGGTCCGCGCCGTTCGAGCTGACGGCTTCGCCGCAGCTCAACGCCGCTCGTGCCGACCTAGCCCAGGCGGGCGGCGACCGCTGCCAGCCGCCGGCGCTGATCCTCGTCCAGCTGCAGCGCCACGCCGAAGCCTGTGGGGAGCACGGCCACCAACCGGCCTTCGCAGGACAGCATGGGGGAGCCGGGGGGCTTGATGCGCAGCGAGAGCCTGGCGTCTTGGTTCGGAGCGCGCCCCAGCCAGCGCACGAAGAGCGCGTCGTTGCTGAGGTAGCGTTCGAAATCGGCCACGTAGGCCCTGGGGCTGCGGTACTTGACCACCACCACGGGGGGCCGTGCCTTGGCGGCGACCTTGCAGTCGATGCCGGCGCCGGGATTGGCCTTCCGATTTCCCAGCGTGGACCTCCAGTCCGCCAGGAAGAGGTCGGCGCCGGCGGCTGGGCGAGGGTTCTTCTTGGGCTTCTTTCGCTGCTTGGGAGCGGCCTTGGCAGGACCCAAGCGTGCCCGCAGGGTGTCGCGAACGGCCTGACGACCCGAGCCGCTGCGTGCGGTGGAGCTGATGCTGGGACGTGTGATGGGGCCGCGTACGCGGTGGCTGGCCCTGCGCCGCACCGAGCTGACCGTGGAGCTGGGCATGTGCAGGTGGGGCTGGGAGGGTGTGCCGCCCCCGCCCACGTCGGCGAGCCACTCGTCGAAGAGGTTGTGGTCGCGCTCGGACATATGCTCCAGCCGCAGCTGGTAGCGGGACAAGGCGCCGGCGCCCGGCTTCGCTTCCACGACCACGGCGGTGCCGTAGATGGTGGTGTTGAAGACCGTCAGGTCGATCTGGAACTCCAGCAGCTCTGCCTGCCGGTAGTCCGCGCTGATCTCGACCTGCAGGCCGGATCGCGAGACGCGCATCAGCCGACCGAAGACGATGCCCTGCCTGTTTCGAAGAGAGATGCTCGTGTTGACGATGTGCGGCATCCCCGCCCCTCCGTCGATGCGGGCCACTATGGCGGACTTGGGAGCGCCGCAAGGCCCCACGACATTTTGTTGACGTTCGCGCAGACCGGCGGCAGCTCCGCCCAGCGCGCGCGCCGTCAAGGGGCTATCCTCAAGAGCTCAACGGGTGGGCCCGCAGGTCTCATCCTGGAGGAATCCGATGACGAGCCTGGCCCTCTCCCTGGCAGCTCTCGTTTCTGTCGCCGGTGCGGCGCAGGATCTCGAACCCCGAGCCGCGCAGCGGCTCTGGGCCTGTCACCGCTTCCTGGGCGAGCTGCAGCCCCCTGATGCGGGCCTGCGCTACGGCCCCGTGCACGCCATCGGCCAGCAGCGCTTTCGCGCGGCCTGGGATGCCGCCTGGTCGGCCAGGCAGCTGCGCCCCTACCTGGTGGAGGGGGGAGGCGATCCCCTGTTGGGCCCGCCAGCCCTGGCCGAGGCACCGGATCCGCGGCAGGAGCTGGTCATCTTGACCACCAACGCCCTGGCAGCGGACAGCGAGGTGCTGCCGCGCTTCATGGACATGCGCAGCGCGGAGGGCTGGGATGTGCGCCTGGTGACCGAGGCCGACTGGGACCAGTCCACGGGCGGAACCCTGGACGACCTGCAGGAGCGTATCCGCACCTGGTTGCAGGGCGAGTACCTGGACGATCCTGGTGCCTTCCTGCTGCTCATCGGCGATCCCCATCCCGAAAACGGCGACCTGCCCATGAAGATCGCCAGTCCCTTCCAGCCCTTCATCGAGGATGGCAACGACGACTGGCTGGACGGCATGGACGAGATCCCGACCGACTACTACTACGCGGACCTGGGGGGCGACTGGGACTGCGACGGCGACGGTTACGCGGGCGAGTATCCGGACGACGGCGGGCAGAATTGCATCGACTGGGGCCCGGAGCTCTACGTCGGTCGCTTGCCGGTCTACGACGGCGCCGACGAGCTGGATGAGCTGCTGGAGCGCCTGCTGGAACACGACCTGGAGCAGGACAAGACCTACCGCCGCAACCTGCTGTTCGGAGCGGCCTTTCTGGGCTTCGACGAGGGCTCGGGCGGCAGCTACCAGGACCACGACGACAGCGCCTGCGTCGCCGCAGCGCTGTACGAGGACCTGCCCTCGGAGTTCCAGGAGGGCAGCACGCGCCTGTACGAGGGCGAGGGCATCATCACCAGCCTCTACCGGCACGACGGCTACCTGGAGCACCAGGAGCTGCTCGACGCGTGGAACGAGGGCCGAGGCTTCGTCTACCTGTCCGGCCACGGCTGGCCCGAAGCCATCTATCGCGTGATCTGGGAGGGGGACTGGGACGGCAGCGGCACCTGCTCCTACTCGGAGCAGGAGTGGGTCAGCTTCGTCCAGAGCGGGGACCAGAACAGCCTGCACGCAGCTCCCGGCGCCTTCACCTTCAACATGAGCTGCCTGACCGGTCAGCCCGAAGAGGAGGACAACCTGGGCCGCAGCTTCCTGGATGGCGGCGCTGTGGCCACGGTCTCGGCCAGCCGCTCATGCTGGGGCACCACCGCCGGCTACGGCGAAGACTGGGAGCCCTGGCCCGACGTGCTGTCCGCCACCACGATGGGCTACTACTACGTGCTGGAGGTGGTGGACGGGGCCACCCTGGGCGAGGCCCTGGCCTACACCAAGCACGCCCTGCCGGGCGACGGTTGGGGCAGCTACAACGGCGTGGCCTGGACCACCCGCTTCCAGTTCAACCTCTACGGCGATCCCACGCGCAGCCTGGAGCTCTGCGACGCGGACTCCGACTGCCAGGACGACTCGCCCTGCAACGGGATCGAGTCCTGCCAGGAGGGCTTCTGCGTGCACAGCGATCCCGTGGACTGCTCGCACCTGGACAGCGACTGCTTCGTGGGACGCTGCGAGGTCGGCACCGGGGCCTGCTACGAGAGCGCCCGCAGCGACGGCGCGCTCTGCGACGACGGGCTGTGGTGCACGGAGCCGGATTCCTGCCAGGCAGGCGTCTGCGGTGGCGAGCCGCGGGTCTGCGGGGAGCGCACCGGGCACACGGCCTACTGCGACGAAGAGCTGGAAGAGTGCCTCTGGGAGCCCATCGTCGAGGAGGGTGGCTGCGGCTGCTCGGCGCCAAGCCGATCGAGGGGGCTCTTGGCCTCCCTGGGCGCCGCCCTGGCCTTGCTGCTGGCGACGGCCGCCGGCAGGCGCCGCCGCAGATCTCAATAGGAGCCGCCCGCGGTGGTGGGGGGGGTATAGCCCCAGTGGACGCGGTCCTGGTGGCGCTCCTCGGCGTTCTCCAGCAGGATGCCGTTGACCTTCCAGAGCTCCTCGCAGGCCTCGTTCCTGTCGCTGGCGGAACAGCCCACGCGCAGCTCGCTATCACGGGCCGTCACCGTGCCCTCGATGCCCAGGTCGTCGGTGAAGGCGCCCTTGAAGACGATCTCCTGGGAGTACTCGT
Source organism: uncultured Enterobacterales bacterium (assembly GCA_964454135.1). GTDB lineage: Bacteria > Myxococcota_A > UBA796 > UBA796 > JAFGLY01 > CAYVQL01. Next base: position 12,889 of record CAYVQL010000302.1, read on the forward strand.
ACTGCACGCAGGAGCTGTCGGACTTGCTGTAGGCGGTGCTGACCGTGAAGTCCTGACCCTCGCGGCGCCCCGCCAGGGTGTTGTTCAGGAAATCCACCACCATGGTGTCGGCCGCCGTGTGGCTGACGGTGATCTGGTAGTTGCGGCTGCGGCTGTAGCCAGGCTGGTAGGGGGAGTCGCCCGGGTTGCAGGACGCGCTGACGAACTCGAAGACGATCTGGTAGACGCCGTCCCACTTGGAGCCCTGGCAGCTCGTGAGCAGGAGGAAGGAAGCGGGGATCAACCGGCCAAGGGTGAGGTTTTGCATGATCAATCTCGCTGGATGTAGTCGTCTTGGTCGGAGGACACGCGCTCGGCGTTGAAGCCGAACACGGCCATGCAGTCGGAGTGACCGGAGGGCCAGTCGCTCTCGGACCACTCGGTGAGGGTGCCGGCCAGCACGTCGTCGGCCAGCTCACCGTGGATATCGACGCCGTCTTGGGAGAGCGAGTCCTCGTCGCCGTGGTACTCGATGGCCTCGGCGTCGAAGACCTTGCCGTCCACCATGCCCACCAGCGGCATCTCGAAGAGCACCAGGATGCCACCCGCGGAGTTGGTGTAGATGTCCACCAGGTCGTAGTCGACGCCCGTG
>CAYVQL010000303.1:0-13510 GCA_964454135.1 uncultured Enterobacterales bacterium
TACCGACACCGACACCGACACCGACACCGACACCGATACGGACGTCCAGGTCTGGGGCAAGGGCACGGGCGATACGGGCGGCGAGGACACCGGTGATTCTTCGGGAGGGGTTGCCATCCTGGCCACCGCCGTGCTGCAGGCCGAGACCTGCGGCGCGGAGGAGCGGGCCATCTCCGGCAGCGTCAACTTCGGCCTCGAAGATGGCGCCACCTGGGATGTCACCATGCCCGGTGGAGAAGAGAGCTTCCTGATGTTTCCCGAGGGGCAGGTCCTGCCTTCGGCCTCTTCCGTGATGTGGACGGGCACCACCGAGATCGGGCGCGCCGTGCTGCTCACGAACGACGCCAGCGAGATCGAGGATGGCGTCTGGCCGGCCACGGTGAACACCAACGAGTGGACCGCGACGGTGGACTTCGAGCTGCAGCAGCCCGACGAACGCTAGAACCCGACGGCCATCATCCCACCCAGGGCGAAGCCGGCCTCGATGCGCGCCTCCACCGCCAGCTTCATGTGCACGTCGCGCTCGCCCCAGGGCAGGTTGAGCACGGCGGAGGCCATCTGCCCGCCCAGCACCGCTCCGACGAGGGAGACGGGCTGAAAGGCGTAGTCCACATCGTAGTCTACGCTGCGGGTGTTGTGGGTGTAGGAGGGGTGGTAGGTGGCCCCCAGGTAGAGGCAGGCGTTGTGGTCGCTGGGCGCCAGGGCGATCATGCCGGCCGCTCGCCAGCGCAGCCAGTCGCCCTCGGCTTCGATGGTGGTGCCGTCCGCGGCGTAGGTCTGGGCGTTGCCGCTCTGCACCTGGCCCTGCGCCGCCAGGTAGAGGTGACCCTTGACGGGCAGCGCCAGCCGCGCGCCCGCGCCGAAGAAGCGGCCCGTGGCGGCGTAGTCGGCCTCGAGCATGGACTCCTTGACCAGCCCCAGGTCGCCGAAGAGCCCCACGCCGCGCAGCGGACTGATTGCCAGGCGGCCAGCGAACTCGGTGGCGCGGCGCACGCCCTGGCAGGCCTCGCCCGTGCAGCCATCGGCCCGCATCACGGCCTCCTCGTAGTCCAGGTAGGGACCCAGGCTGAACACACCCAGGTCGGGCTCGGCCACAGGGCTGCCGACCAGCGCGGCCTCGGCGGTGAGGGGGCAGGCCAGCAGCGGCAGGAGGAGACTGGTTCGTAGTCGTAGGTGTTTCATGGGCTCACGCCGGAGGGGGTTGCAGCTTATCCGGGTGCCCGGGGACTGCACCAGCGCATAAACGCGGACCCCAGGACGCAAGGCGCGGCAGCTCCGGCACGGAGCCGCCGCGAGGCGAGGGGAAGACGTGCTGACGGACTAGCGGTCGGTGCCCGTGCTGCCGATCTTGCCCGTATCGAGGATGGACTTCACGTCCTCGGCCAGGGCCTTGACGCCCTCTTCGAAGGTGGGGATGAAGATGTAGGCGGCGGCCACGATGGCGATGACGATGACGCTGATGAGCAGCATGTACTCGACAGTGCTCTGGCCTTCTTCTTCGGCGAAAAACTGGGTGAGGGCGTTCATGATGTCTCCTTCGAAGAGTGACTGGCTGTCGGAAGGGGTAGGGAGTTGTCGCTCGCATGGAAGAGCAAGGTCCGTGCCAGCCCTTTTGGGGTCTTCGTTCTCCGCCGCAGGCCTGTTTTTCGAGCTCCCTGGGGCGCGGGCGGACCAAGACCTGCGCAGCTTGACCCGTTCATGTCCCAGGCGGCTGGGACAAAGCTGTCGCGCCGGCCCTGGGGGGCGGTCCCTGTCCTGCGGCGGGCGAGGTTATGGGAGACCATCAGCCATCTGCTGGGAGGTGTCCATGCTGCGCCCGCTTGGCTCGTCCTTCATGCCCTTCGCGGCGCTGGCCCTGCTCTGGGCCCAGCCCGCGACGGCGCAGGAACCGCTCTCCCTGTCCATCGTCCGGAAGGGGCAGCAGGGGCAGTCCCATCCCCAGCTCCTGCTGCTGCCTAATCTCGATGCGGACGATGTGAGCGTGAGCCTGAAGTGCGGCGGCGTGCAGGCGCGCCGCAGCGGCGCGGCACGGGCGGGGGAGCAGATCGCGCTCGAGCTGCAGGTGCCCCTCGGCCAGCACAGCTGCAAGGGCCAGCTCAGCGCGAGCTTCAGCGACGGCAGCGCCGGCGAGATGCCCCTGAGCTTCCAGGTCGAGCTGCTGGCGCCGTTGAAGATCGAGGTGCCACGGGAATCCGTGGATCTGGAGGACCGTCAGCTGCAGGTGATCCTGGACCGGCCAGCCAGCGGCATCGAGCTCTCCGTCTTCGACGAGAGCGGTCAGCAGGTGGGCGCGGGCACCGTCCCCGTGGTGGGGCTGCCCCCTGGAGCGCCGATCCAGGCCGAGTGGTCCGGTGGCGACGCCGAGGTCCTGCGCATCCACGTCAAGGGGGTGGACGAGGACGGCTTCTGGGCGGGCGTGGATCTCTTCCCCTGGTCCTACGACATCCCCCACGAAGACGTGGTGTTCGAGACGGCCAAGTCGGAGATCCGCGCTTCGGAGGAGGGCAAGCTGCAGGACGCGCTGGACCAGGCCCTGGCCGTCATCCAGCGCTTCTCCGCCACCCGCATCGAGATGAAGCTCTACGTGGGGGGCTACACCGACACCGTGGGCGACCATGGGGGGAACCAGGCGCTCTCGGAGCGCAGGGCGGCCGCCATCGCAGGCTGGTTCGGCGATCACGGATTCGAGAGGCCGGTTTTCTACCAAGGCTTCGGAGAAGACGCCCTGGCGGTGTCCACCCCCGACGAGACCGACGAGCAGGCCAACCGGCGGGCGGCCTATGTCATCGCGGCCGAGGCGCCGCCGCCCTGCGCCGAGTTCCCGCGCAGCAACTGGCGCCAGCGCTGAGCTGCCCCGCCTTCGGGTTTCGCTTGCTGCCCTGGTCGGATCAGAAGCCCTCGAGGGTGCCGCGACGCCAGCGCTGATAGTGCGGCGAGCAGAAGCCCTTGGAGCGGTGCTTGTTTTCGCAGCCCGGCACCTTGCAGCCCTTGGGCTTGCGCGCCGATGGCGCGGCTCTCTTCGCTGGGGCCGGCTCGGGCTCGGCTGCGGCTTGGGCCTGTTCTTCCGGCTTGCCGCAGCGGGCGCGCAGATCTTCAAGGGCGGCCTGGGTCCCGCTCAGGGCGCCTTGCGCATCAGCGAGCTCCTTCCCCGTTTTTTCGAGGGCTGACTCCAGCTCCAGACCGCGCGCTTCCGTGTCGGCCAGGCGGGCTTCGAGATCCGCCACCCGGGATTCCAGCTGCTCCAGCATGCGTCGCAGGCTGTCCGCCTCGGCAGCCGAGGCCAGGTCGTGGTCGCGTATCAGCTCATTGACCAGGCTGCGGATCGAGCCCTCGAGCAGGCGGCCTGCGGGGCGGGAGACGACGGAAGAAAAGAGGTCCAAGATGGCCACGGCGGCTCCGATGTAGGGGGAGGGAAGACTTGATTGGATGCCTATAACACTGCTGTCACCAGGCGCGAGACCGCCCAGGCCAGCACCGCGAGCGCGGCCACGGTGACGATCCACGAGGTCTTGGGCGTGGCGCGCAACTGGGACAGCTCGATGCGGTTGAAGAGGAACTCCTGGTTCACCTCGTGAGCCAGGCGCTCGGGCGTGCCCGGGTGCCAGCGGTGGTCTCGCAGCTGGGCCAGGGCGGTGTCGTTGTGGGCGCCAAAGGTGCCCAGGCCCAGGCCGCAGGCGAAGAGCGAGATGAAGATGCTGCTGATGCGGCCGTCGGCGAAGAAGATCAGGGCCACGGCGCCCCCCAGGCTCAACAGGCCGGCCAGGAAGAGGACCACGCCCAGCCAGCGCATGCGGGCGTGCAGCACGGCCTGTGTCACGGCCTTGCCGCGCTCGAGGTCCTCCGCGCGGCGCGCGGCCCTGTCATCCATGGTCTGGTCACGCATGGTCTCAGTCTCTCCCTGCCGTGGGGGGGCTCTTCATCAGGCCGTGCAGCAGGATGCGGACGCCCGTGTTGGCCAGGCTCGCCACGTCCAGGCGCACACCTACGGCCACCTGGCCCACCAGGCCGTCGATCAGGCCCTTGAGCAGGAACGCCGTGGCTTCGGCGTCCACCTCGCGAAACAGGCCTTCGTCGATCCCCTGTTGCAGGACGCTACAGAGCCCCTTGACATAGCTGGCGTGGATGCCGTTGACGCGATCCCGCACCGCATCGTCGCGGATGGCCATCTCGGACATCAGCAGAAAGAAACGCGGAGGGTGCTTCAGCCCGGCGAAGTAGTCGAGGTATTGGGCGGCGAGGGCCTCGAGCTTGGCCACCGCTGGCTTGCTGTCCGCTTCCGCCTCGCGCAGATAGGAGATGTTGCGCGTGTACTCGAGCTCGCAGAGCGCGTCGAAGATGCCGCGTTTGCTGGGGAAATAGAAGTAGACCGCACCCTTGGAGAGCCCGGCGCGCTTGGCGATGTCCTCGACCCTGGCGGCCAGGTAGCCGCGCTCCACGAAGAGCGCGCGCGCGGCGTTCAGGATCTGGGCGCGCCGCTTGGACTCGGAGAGATGCCTCGTCATGCTGCCTAAGTAGCAGAAAGAACGCCCGGCGACGAGATGGGGATCCCGGGTCCGCGCTGCCTGGGGCCGTGGAGGCGCGATTCTCAGGGCGCCCGGGCCCGCGCGTCTGGCGCTGGCGCCAGGAGGCTCAACTGGCCCCGGGTCCTGTTCGCATGGGGCTGCACGCGGGACTCCCCGCCTCGCTTCGCCGCCGCCCGCGCCTCGATGTGGCGGGCGCCGAAGTCCTGCCGGGCCGCGTGCTGGTTGTGGCAGCGGCAGCGCAGCGTGAGGCCTTCCGCCTGGTGGGATCTGCTCTTGGTCCGGGGTTGCAGGTGGTGGAACGCGCAAGAAGCGGTTCTCATCGTGCGACATACGTGGCTGGGCCCATTGGCCCGCAACTGCCCCGGGGCTTGTTGGAGTGGGGCGCGCCCGGGGTATGCGGAAATGAATAATCCTATTGAAATGCGAATAGGAACGCCCTATCATTGCAGTGGAAGTCCGGACGTCAACTGGATTCACCGAGAGCCAAGAATGGAGACCTCCAGAGAGATGATCGGTCGGAAGGTCCGGCAGCTGCGGAGGCGCCGGAGCTGGACGCAGCAGGATCTCGCCCACCGCTTGGGGCTGTCCCAGGGGCGCCTGAGCCGGGTCGAGCGCGGCGCAGGCTCCTTCACGGCCGAGGAGTTCATAGGTATCCTGCGGATCTTCAACGTCGACGTCGATGAATTCGTGGACAGGGTAGATGACGCCCACGACCTCCAGAACGCCCTGGTGCGCTTCGGCGCCACGCATCTGCGCGAGATGTCGGGAGGCAGCGTCCGTACCGCGCATCGATACCCGCGCGATGTCGTACGAGCAGTGCTCCTGCAGCCGTACTCGGGGCGGCTGGTCGCCGCGCTGGCCCCTGTGTTGGTGGTGTCGGCCGAGAGCATTCCTCTCGCTGCGTTGCAGCACGATCTGTTCCGCTCGGGCGTGCCCAACCGCTTGGGCTGGTTGGTGGAAAACACCGCAGAGGTGCTTCCGCGGCGCGAGACGACCTTGCCTTCCGTGTGGCGTCGCCGCCTGTTGCGGTCCGGGCTGCTCTTCGAGTCCTTCCTCTCCCACCTGGGTACGCCGGGAGACGGCGACTCATCCCTGCCGGATCCCTTCGACCAGGGGATACGGTCAAAGAGGACCTTGTCGAAGCTGTGGCGCGAGGCGTCCGCCATCTCCAGGAAGTGGAACATCGCAAGCGCTCTTCAACCCGATGACTTCGAGAGAGCTTTGAGGGGGGCCATTGAAACCGGTTCATGAGTTTCTGGCGGAGATCGATCGCCTCTGGGGCCGGCAGGAAGAGCCGAAGATCGTCCTGAGGATTCTCGGATCCACCGCGTTGTTCCTGCAGACGGACTACGCCAGGGGTACGAAAGACAGCGACGTCTTCGAGACGGAGTAGATCGACGAGCGCGTCAGAGCGCGGCTTCTCGATCTCGCGGGCGTGGGCACGGCGCTTCACCGACGACACAGGATGTACATCGACATCGTCAGTCGGAACACACCCATGCTGCCAGCCCAGGCGCTCTGGCATCCCCACGACCTGTTCCTGTCGAACTTCGAGATCCGGATCCTGGACCTCGCCGATGTCGCGGTCTCCAAGCTCAAGAGGTGGAATGCCGACGATCGAGAGGACATACGTGCCATGATCGAGGGCGACCACCTCGAGCGCCGCCACTTTCTGAGCCGTTTCCAGGAAGTGATCGAGCGGTACAGGTCCGACGGTAGAGCCGACCTGCTTCGCGTCATGGCCCAGCGCTTCAACCAGGCGGAGGAGGACTGGTTCGGGGTCGATGGGACTCCTTTTCATTTCCCGGAGGAGCTCTTCCGATAGGCATCCGGTAGCGGAGGACCTCATCACGTGAAAGCAGCCTGGATTCCATGGATAGGTCGTACTGCGGCGATGCCGGATTCGCCAAAGGATGCGGCCCTCGCATCCCGGCCGCGTCGCCGTTCAGCTCACCTGCGCCGACCGGGTGGAAGCCGTCCAGGCCCTCGATGTCGTATTCGCGCGCCAGCAGCTTGGCGTCGCCGTCGACGACGGATTTGAAGCCCGTGATCGGTCCCAGCCAGAGGAAGGCGGCCATCATCTCCCTCTGGCCGCCCTCGACCGGCGTCAGGGCGCTGACCAGCAGGTCGCGCAGGCCGTCGCGATCCACGTCGCCGGCCGCGGCCACGGAGCGTCCGGTCCAGCCTTGGTCGGGTGAGCAGATCAGCTCCCCGTCGCCTGCGCTCAGCAGCTCGTCCTGCGGCAGCGCGCCGCCGTGCCAGACGTAGACGGCGCCCACCTCGCTGTAGCCTCCGCTGCTGTCCAGGTAGGCGCCCACGGCGAAGTCGCCCAAGCCGTCGCCGTTGGTGTCGCCCAGACCGGCCAGGCTGCCCGCCAGGCTGCCCGGAGTGCCCCTCAGGTGGGTGGGCGCGTCCGCCAGGCTCTGGGACGATGTGAGCGGGCCCCGCAGCAGGTAGGCCGCTCCGTTCACCCCTCCCTCGCCCGACTCCTGGGCGCCCACCAGCAGGTCGGCCAGGCCGTCGCCGTCCACGTCGCCAGCGCCGGAAACGGCGATTCCGGCCCTGTCGCCCGCCCGCGCTCCCACGAGGGCGATGGCGCTGGAGAGGTCGACGGGGCTGTCGACCCGCCCGTCGCAGTCGTCGTCCACGCCGTTGCCCGCCATTTCGCCGGCTTCCGGATTCACCGCCGGATCCGTGTCGTCGCAGGCGTCTCCGCCGTAGGCGTCGCCGTCCCAGCCGTCGCCGTCGCCGTCGTAGTCGCTGGCGCCGTCGCAGTCGCTGTCCACGCCGTCGTACCAGGTCTCGTAGGCGCCTGGATACACGGCGGGATCCGTGTCGTCGCAGTCGCCCTCGGCGTCGGTCCAGCCGTCGCCGTCCAGGTCCTGGGGCGGGGGGCTGGTGTCGATGGGTGAGGGAGCGCCGGTGTCGAAGGGCAGGGGCGGATCCGGGCAACAGGCCGCCAGCAGCAGTGCCAGGCCGAGGATCGCTGGCTCAGTCACATTCCGCAAGGCGCCACTCCAGCTCGTTGTTGCTCGGATCGCAGTCCTCCACCGCCAACGCCTGCTGGCCTTCGTCGCCTGCCACCAGCACTACGCCGGCACGGGCCTGTTCTACGGTGAGCGCGAGCTGCTGGGCCGCGCTGGCCGTGCCGTTGTCGATGAACTCCGTGAAATCGGCCGTGCCCAACAGCTGGCGCTCACCCTCCTCGTCCAGGCCGTAGACGGCCACGCTCGCGCCGCGCTGCACCTCCTGGGGGCCCAGGTTGACCAGGCGCAGGGCGACGAGGACCTGGCCCGCCTCTTCGTCGCAGGAGGATACGCACCAGTCGGTGATCTCGGGGCGCAGGTCCATCCCTGGGATGATGTACTCGGGCTGGCCGCGCCAGACCTTGGCGGTCAGCCAGGGGGCCTCGGGGCTGCGCGGGACGCTGCCATCCAGGAAGAGGCTGGTGCCCGACCAGGTGTCCGAGGGCCAGATGGGCGAGCCGGGGGGCCAGTCGCGGTTGATGTTGCCGTAGACGCGTAGACGGCCGTCTCCGTTCACCACGATCTCCACCGAGCCGTCTTGGTCGAGGTCCGCTACGAGGGGGAACTCGCCCACGGTGGACGAATCGCGGGCATCCTGGAAGAGAACCGCACCGCTGCGGCCGTCGAAGATGAAGAAATGATGCTCGTCGGACTGCAGCACCTCCTTGGCACCGTCCAGGTCGAAGTCGAAGACGCTGCATCCCACCCAGTTCGAGGCATCGTCGATGTTCGCCGCCCATCGCTCGTTGCCACGCAGGTCCAAGGCCCGCAGCTGCGTGTGATCGGAGATGAGCACCTCCATCTCCCCGTCGCCGTCGATATCGCCCGCGCAGGATGCGCCGTGCGTTTCGCGATCCGCATCCAGCCCGACCTCGACCAGCGGGCTGCCATCGGCCTCGACCACGCGGAAGCTGTCGGCAGACACGAAGGCGACCTCGGCTTCGTCGTCGTCATCCGCCTGAATGAGCAGCGGCGTGTTGGGATTAGAATCGCTCGACTCCAGGACCGACCATTGGAGATTGCCGACAGCGTCGAAGGCGTTGCCGCGCACCACGATCTCCTGCCGGCCATCCAGGTCCAGGTCTCCGACTGCGAGCGAGTTGTCGCCAGCGCGAATCTCATGGTCCATCGTAGCGACCAGAGAGCCGTCTTCAGCGGAGATGACGGCCCAGTTGACGATTACTTCTGGTCTGCCATCACCCAGCAGGTCCGCTACCTTGATGGAATAGTCAATGCCTCCGCTGGCCCAATAGGTTCCTTCAGGAAGCGCGCTGCGCCACTTAACCGCGCCGTCTGCGTCTATGCGGATGATCTTTCCGTTGGGGCTGATTCCCACGATCTCCGGCACTCCGTCTCCATCGAGATCCGCCACGGCCAGCGGGGAGTAGGAACCGAACTCCGCGCTATCCCACAGCAACTGGCCATCATCGCCCGAATAGACTCGCATTCCGTCAATGCGCGAGCAGAGCAGTTCGGAGATCCCGTCGTCGTCGAGATCGGCCACGACGCAGTCTCCGCCATACCCGCGAGTCTCCCAGAGCAGCTCGATGGCCCAGGGATCCGCGGGAGGCGTGAGCGATGGCTCGCAGGCCGGGCTCTCCGAGACTTCCTCGGCCGTGGTCAATTCCACCATGCAGCTGTCGTCGATGCAGTCGGCGATGCCGTCGCCGTCTGCATCGTTGTAGCGCTCGTCGACCAGACCATCGCCGTCGTTGTCCAGCCCGTCGCAGGGCTCGTCGGGTTCGGAGGTGTCGCTGGGCGTCGACGGGTCGATGATGCCCTGGGCGCCCTGTTGGTAGTCCATGCAGCAGCCGGGGAGGAGGGCTGTGAAGATGCCTGCGACGGACAACCAGTGCCACGGGTGGGAACCCGGAGGAGGGAAACCCATGAGCGAGCCGCCTTGCGATCGCAAGCTCCTCAGCCGAAGGCGGGACCTTCCCGACAAGCTGTCACCTCCAAGCTCCATTCTACCATCGGATGGGGCCATTCGGTGGCGCGATTCTCAGGGCGCCCGGGCCCGTGCGCCGGCGCCTGGCGGCAGCAGGCTCAGCTGGCCCCGGGTCCCGTTCGTCCGGTTCTGCGCGCGGGATGCCGCCCTTCGACGCGCCGCCACCCGCGCCTCGATGCAGCTGGTGCCGAAGTCCTGCCGGGCGGCGTGTTGGTTGTGGCAGCGGCAGCGCAGCGTGAGGCCATCCGCCTGATGGAACTTGGTCCTTGCCCAGGGCTGCAGGTGGTGGAACTCCAAAAAGCGGGTCTCTTGGCAGCGCCGGCCCTGGGCGTCGACAAAGGTGCACCGCAGGCCGTCGCGCTGGGCGACCTGGCGCTTGATCTTGTTGGGAATGTGCCTGGAGGGAGCGGGGCCAGGAGATGTGGGTTCTTCTTCCTGGGCCTCCGGAGCATCCTTGGGTGCTGGCTTCGACAGCGCGGCGAAGCGCTCTTTCATGAGCCGCTCGTTCAGGAGCTCCAAGGCCTGGCCCAAGACCTGCGCCACGTCGCCGTCGGGCAGGCGGTGGCTCATCAGATCCTGGGCGCGGCGCAGCTGCTCCACCCAGGCGGCGTCGGCGGTGAACTGCACCTTGTAGCGCTCGTCTCCCAGGGGGTCGACGCTGCTGCGGGCTCGCTCTCGGCTCTGCGTTTGGCTGGTGCGTGGCGTCGTCTGCGGTGTCGGCTCCGTGGGAGCGGAGGGCGCCGCTGCGCCTTGCTGCGTGTTCAGCGCCTGGTCGGCCTCCGGCGCTACTTGGGTTGGCCTGGTCGGTACGGCCTTCTGGGCGTTGGCCTGGCCGGCGGAACTTTGGGCCCCTTTGGACCGCGGCAGCTTGCGGATGCGCGTGGGCGCGTCGGGCTGGGGCGCGCGGTCGGCCAGCAGCTGCGCGATTTGGCGCTTGCTCTTGCCGCAGGCCGCTTGCAGCAGCTCTTCGCGGTTGTCCTGGGTGAGGTGGGGGGCCAGCAGGACGATGCCGGCCAGGTGCAGGCGGCCCTGGGCCAGCAGCTCGAGCAGGACGGGGTGGCGGCGGGCGGCGCGGGCGGCCTGGATGCGCTTGTAGGAGGCCGGCTCCGACAGGCCCAGGCGGGTGACGCAGTAGGTGAACATTGAGGAGCAGGCCGCAGCGGCGTAGAGCTTGCGGGCGTCGACTTCGCCCAGGTGCAGCAGCAGCTGCGCGGTGCTGTGGTTGACCTTGTTCAGCAGCTTCTTCAGCTGATCGAGCAGGTCTTCGTCGGAGAGGCAGGTCAGGGGGGCGCACATGGCGGTGTCCGTACATTAAAGGATTAGAACCTTTAACATGCGGTATTTTTGGCCTCCTGTCGTGCGCCTGGATGGGTCCTGGGGTGGTTGGGGGCTTTTTTGGCAGGAAGAGGGCCTGAGAGGGCCTCCAGGTGGCTGTGAGGGCCTGTGACAGGCATGTCCGGACAGCCCCCCGGCCGTGGTCGGATTTGGGGCCTGGAAAACGACAAAACGAAGTTACATCGTGTGACATTCAGAGTTAAGCCCATCTAGCGGCAACTGGCCCCGGGTTCTGTTCGAGCCCCCGCCCCGCACCAGCCCAATTTGCGCTGCGACTGCCACTGCGCCATCAGCTGGCGCTCGGCGCGGCGTCCGCCGCTGCTGGTCCGGGGACGGGCCGAGATGGAGCGCGCTCCTCGAGGGCGTCCCTCGAGTCGCGCATGGAGCGCGCCAAATACGCTGGTGGCGGACGAGCGATGAATGGACGGCGCTTGAGCTGGCTGTCACGCAGGCACCGTAGGCAGGGGCGGTGTTGGGGGGCGTCGATGTTGAGGCGCCGATGGCTTGGACGGCGATGGACGAAGCGGCCAGGTTGGCGGCCAGGGCCTGGCGGCGGCGCTTGGCGCGCAGCCAGTGGAGGGAGGGGATGATGGGCAGGCAGAGCGCCAGGGTGGTGCCGACCAGGTGGCGGTAGCCGAAGGACCAGCCACCCAGTCCGTCGAAGTGATTATGTTCCAGCGGCTGGACCGGCAGCAGGAAGGGGAGCGGACGAGGAGGCTGCGGGAGGAGTGGAGGAACAGGCCGGCGGCGTCTGCGGCAGGGCGGAGGGCTGGAGCTGGGGAGCCGGTCCCGCTCTGGGCAAACAGATGGCCGGCGAATCGTCAGAAGCCAGCTCCGAACATCACCAGGTAGGCGGCACCCGCGTACGTCCCCCCCGACCCCTCTCGGCTGGCCCCTACGAGCAGCTCGTCATCTCCATCGCCATCGACATCGCCCGCGCCGGCCACGGCGCTGCCCGCCCTGTCGTTCGAGGCCTCACCCGACAGCTCGGCGTCGGCAGCCGCGAGCTGCACGGTGCCGGTCACCGGTCCCAGCAGCAGGTAGGCCGAACCCCCGCCCGCCGCCTGGTAGGCTCCGATCAGCACATCGTCGCGGCCGTCTCCGTCCACGTCGCCCGCGCCGGCCACCGCGCAGCCCGCTTCATCCGACGAGGACTCGGCGTAGAGCACGGCGTCAGCTTCGGAGAGGTTCATCGTGCCGCTTGGAATTCCCAGCAGCAAGTAGGCCGTTCCTCCTTCGCTATCGTCCTCTCCCGCTTCTGACGCTCCGACGAGCAGATCGGCCAGACCGTCGCCGTCCACGTCGCCCGCGCTGGCCACCGACGTACCGGCAGCGTCGTTCCTGTCCTCGCCCAGCAGCGTCGCATCGGCGTCAGCCAAGGACGGCTCGCCTGAGATCGGCCCCAACGCCAGGTAGGCGGCGCCGCTGTCGCTGGCCTCGCCGTCGGCGCGCCAGGCGCCGATGAGCAGATCGGCAATCCCGTCACCGTCCACGTCGCCTGCGCCAGCCACCGAGTTGCCAGCGTAGTTCTCCCGACCGGCCCCCAGCAGCTTGGCCGCAGCGACGGACAGCTCCAGGGTGCTTGCAGCGGAGCCGAGCTGGGAACCCAGCACCAGGTAGGCCGCCCCGGCGCCGGACTCCGCACTGTCCTCTCCATCCGCACCCACGAGCAGGTCATCGAGACCGTCGCCGTCCACGTCGCCAGCCCCGGCGACAGCTGTGCCGGCCGAGTCGTCTTCGGCCTCCCCCGGCAGCTTGACGGCCACATCCCCCAGTTCAGCATCGCCCGTGACGGGCCCCAACACCACGTAGGCGGCGCCCGCCCCCCCCGTGGCCACCACGCCCGACCCCCCCCCCCAGAGAAAGCCCAACCCCACGCCAAACACAAAGCCCGCGGCGGAGACGGCGATGCCTGCGAGGTCGCCCTCGGACCTTCCCTGAAGGAAGGCATCGGCGCTTGAGATGCCCATGGTCCCGGACACCGGTCCCAAGAACAGGCAGGCGACACCGCGGTAGCCATCGAAGAGCCTGACGCCGATCAGCAGGTCGGACAAGCCGTCGCCGTTCACATCGCCCGCGCCGGACAGCGCGCTTCCGACCTGTTGCGAGTCTGTTTCGCCCGTGAACTTGGCCCGCGCCCGCGAGAGCTCGTAGTCCGCCCAGCACACCTCGGAGGACGCGCCTTCGCTGCCCAGGCAGTCGTTCACGACGCCATCCTCGCAGATCTCGGGAGCGTAGGGGTAGGTGCTGGCGTCCCCGTCGTCGCAGTCGTCGCCTCCGCAGGCCTCGTCGGCATGGCCATCGCCGTCCGCGTCATTGTCCACAATTCCGTCGCAGTCATGGTCCTGGCCGTCGCAGCCCGGCTCGGCGTCGGGGTGGATGGCGGGGTCGTCGTCGTCGCAGTCGGATGTATCGTCCACAGTGTCGTCGGGTTGGTCGCAGGCGGTGACCGCGCCGTCGGGATCGCCGTATCCGTCGCCATCGTCGTCGGCGTACCAGGTGCCCATGTCGACGGCGTCCTCGTCCGCGAAGCCGTCGCAGTCGTCGTCCAGGCCGTTGCAGAGCTCGTCGGCGCCGGGGTGGATGGCGGGATCCTCGTCGTCGCAGTCCAAGGCGTTGTCGAACCACTCCGCGGGCTGCTCGCAGGAGATGGAGGCCCTGGCATGGTCGACGTAGCC
>CAYVQL010000304.1:0-13476 GCA_964454135.1 uncultured Enterobacterales bacterium
AAAAACAGGCCGACTCATCGTTGCGGCCGAATGGCCGCAACGATGACCAAGGCCCTGTCCGCCCCGTGCACGCCATGGAACAGCTCTGAGGCGCTGATGGCGGAGAGCTGTACCACCTGGTCGCCGTAAAGCGCGTAGCGCAACCTGCAGGTCGGCCCTGTTGCGCTCGAGGCTGATGATGACGTCGGCATCTGGGAGTGAGGCCCAAGGCTCCTCCGGCATGGCTGGCTTGGATGGCCTCGAGATCCTCGACGAGTTCGGCAGCTCGCCAGCTGCGCCCACAAGGCGCACAAGGCGGAGCGCATGCCGTGTGCCGACAACGCGAATCGTAGTAGGTTCTAGCTGGCCACCGATGGGGTCACGAACCATGCCGAAAGCCGCGCTGCAGCAGTTGAGCTTCTTCCAGGCGCTACAAGGCGATGCCCGCCAGGAGGCCCTGAACCTGTTGGCCCGTTGGCAAGGCGAGGGCCCGCTCGCCGAGGAAGGTGAGCAACCCAGAGCCGTCTACTTCGTGGCGGCCGGCGAGGTGCGCATCGAACAGGGCGGCCGCATCTCGCGGCTGGTGGAGGGCCCGGCTATCCTCGGCTTGCCCTCGTCGGTCGACGAGGGGACCGTCACGGCGCGCATGACCGCAGCGTCCGGGGCCGAGATCTACGAGCTGTCCATGGCGCAGGTGCGCCAGCTCATGCACCGGCACCCCGGGGCCGTCATCCAGGAGCTCTCCTCCGAGATCCGCCGTATGTACGACCGGGAGCGGGACTGGCTGGGCCTGATGTCCGACCACTTCGAGTCCCCCAACGCGGGGATCATGCCGGGTCCCTACGCCGTGGATCCCTATCCCATGCTCTTCTTCCTGCTGCGTGGCGATGCGCGGCAGCTGAAGGCGCACCTGCCACAAGGGCTGCGCCCCATCCCCATCTTCGATGACCTCTACCTGCTGACCTTCGGCAGAATAGGGCGCATGCACACCTCCAACCCCGCGGGACGAGGCAAGGAGTTCGGCTACTCCGAGGCCGCCCCCTTCATCCCCTGCCTGCTGCCCGCCTGGCCCTTCGTAGGCGTCTACTGCCCGGAGCTCTACCCCGACCGCTACCTGGCCATCACTATCGGCCGCGAGCTGTACGGCTTCCCGAAGCGCTTCGGCAAGATCCGGCAGCGGGGCAACAGGGCGGCCCTGTACGTGGGCGACCGCCTCGACTTCGGCCTCCGCTGGCGGGACAAGGTGGCAGCCGGAAAGAGGCAGTTCTACGAGGCCCTGGTCGAGCCCTGGCTCGGCTGCGGAAACAGGGCCAGGCTCTACGGCAGCCTGGCGAAGCGCTTCGGGGACTGGCTGCTGAACAGCCAGCGCATGACCATGCCCGTCTTCGTGCACAAGAAGATCCCCCTGGTCAGCTCCGGCGCCCAAGCGCATTACCTCGTCAACGAGCTGGTGGAGGTGCCCTTTCACGTGGATGCGCTGGAGGTGCGGAACAAGCTGAACGAGGTCCGCGTCCACAGCCAGTCCGATCTGTTCAGCGCGAAGACCTGCCTGGCCGCCTTCGAGCTGAGGATCGGCTTCCGCTTCGGCGCGGGCCGCACCCGGCGCGAATACGACACCAAGGGCGCCTGGCCCCGTGCCCGAGGCGTGCGCAGCCCCAGGGCGAGCGATGCGCCGCCGCGCCCGGCCGCGCATGTCGCGAGCGAGCCTGTCGAATCCAAGCCCGGCGACCGCGGCGCGGGGGGCCTGGGCCGTTTCCCCATCTTCGCCCACCTGTCATCCGACCGCACCCTGCCGCAGCTCCACAAGGCGATCGAGCGGCGCGGCCGCGACCGGCAGTGCGTGTTCGCGCCGGGCACCGTGATCGAGCTGGAGGGGGAGCTGGGCAGCGACCTGCTGATCCTCGAAGAGGGCGAGGTGGCCATCGATCAAGAGGGCATGCTCACCAGGCTGGCCCGCGCTCCCGAGCTGATAGGGCTGCTGGCCGCCATCGACGGCGGAGCGCGCACGGCTACCCTGACCGCGCATGGCGAGGTGCGCATGTCCCACCTGCCTGTGGCCGCGCTCTGGCGCGAGATGAGCCAGGATCCGCGCCTGGCCGAGAACATCGCCGAACAGCTGGCGCGCGAGGCCCGCAGGATGTACCTGCGCGAGGCGGACTGGTTGGCCCAGATGGCCGGCTTCTTCGCGCTCCCCCAGGCTCAGATCCTCTCCGCCCCCTACGAGGCCAAGCCGCACCAGGTGACCTGCCTGCTGATGCAGGGCGCGACCCGCGAGCTGGCCCGACAGCTCCCGGACGACCTGCAGCTGATCGAGGGCCTGGAGAAGCTCTACCTGCTCTGCTTCAGCGCCATCGATCCCCTCGAGACCAGGGACCGGGCCGGCGCGGCGTGGGGGCTGTCCTACAACGAGACGGCGACGCTCATCCCCTGCGCCTGGGAGAGCGGCGGCACGAAAAAGCTCGGCTTCCACAGCCCGGAATGGTATCCGGACAACTACCTGGCCATCACCATCGGTCGTGAGCTCTACGGACTGCCCAAGCGCTTCGGGCGCACGGAGTTCGCCGAGCGGGGCGTGGATCTGCTGCTGGACAACCACCTGGTGGCGCGCGTCAGCTGGCGCGGCAGCAAACCGACCAGGGCGACCGCTCAGCTGAAGCAGCTCGAGGGGCGCTCAAAGGGCTTGGCCGAGCTGCAGCGCTTCGCGCGTCTGTTGGACGAGCTGGGGGAGCAGGCGGGCGAAGGCAAGGCCGCGGCGCTGCCCCTCTTCGTGCGCCGGCGGGTGCCCGACGCCTCCTCCGAGACCCGCTGCGTCTACGAGATCGACCGCCTGGCGGAGCTGCCCCTCGAGCGGTTTCGCATGGAGGCCTACGCGCAGCTCGAAGGGATCGAGGCGGCCTTCCGCCACGCCAACCTCTTCCTGCGGGGGCGCTGCCTGGGCGGCTTCCGCTGCCGCGTCAGCTACGTGATGGGCAGAGAGGTGGGGCTGAAGGACTACAGGTGAGAGAGGGCCGGTCGTCATCCCCCTGATCAGGCCTGCGACCCATCCTCCCGATGCCAGAGAAACTCCTTCCCATGCGCGATACCCTGCTGGATCGCGCGATGGACCGAGACCTCGTGCAGCTTCAAGGCGGCGATCAGCAGCAGCTCCAGGTGCAGCCTCAGGGCCAACCGCGGGGCTGTTCGGGCCAGCTCGGCGGCTGCCGCCGTTGAGAGCTCCAGGACCTCGCAGCGCTGCTCTGCGATGATCGTGCCCCCGCGCTTCGCTCCTGTCAAAAAGCCGCTCTCCCCCATCACCACGTGGATGGGATGCTCGTGGTGCTCGGAGAATCCCCGTACGACCTTCAGCTCCCTGCGGTCATCGTCGGAGTAGCCAAGGATCAGACCGCGGCCGCTGGCGAGCAGCAAGAGGGACTGCTCGTCCGCGCCATCGGCGATGATGGCCTCGCCTTCGTCGACCACGAAGATCTGGAAGAGCTCCGCCACCTGCTCGGTGATGTCCTTCGGCCCCCAGCCGAAGCAGGTCATCTCCAGCAGCCGCACACGGATCTTGTGCCTCACGTCCGCGCTGGCCGGGGGGTAGAGGCGCTCCGCCCACGCATCGCAGAAGCGCTGTTGCGGGATGGCCGTGACCAGGTCCGTGCCCTGGCTCAGCTCGCGCAGCCCGGTGGCGTAGGGCAGCTGGTCCAGCTCGCGGGTGCGCACGATCTTGAAGGCGGCGTTGCGGGCGCACCAACGCACCAGGGCCAACGCCAGCTCCGGGGCCTCGGCGGCCAGCATCATCAGCTTCCGCCGGTGAATGAACAGGGCCTTGCTGCGCGCGCTGGCCGTGACGCGGGCCGTGCGCGGGATGTCTCCCACCAGGCCCACCTCACCGGCCACGTCGAGCCTCTCCAGCAGGTTGACCACCTCCCCGGTCCGCTCTTGGCCGTCGGCTTCGGGCGGGAAATGCTGCACGAGGGCGCCGCCGGTCAGCAGGCAGAGCAGGTGGTCCGGTTCTTCGCCCTGCTCCAACATGATCTGGTCGCGCCGGAAGGTGCGGAGCTCGGCGACGCCGTCCAGCGGCTCGGGATCGAAGCGCTCCAGGTCTTCCCCCAGCAGCGCTCGGATCAAGCCGTCCCTGGCCGTCATCTCCTCAAAGAGCAGCTCGATCCAGCACTGTCCTTCCATGCCGTCTCCCTCCGGAGGCTGGGCGGGCTGGCGACGGTCGTTGTCGCCGCCGAGCTCACGATGGCATGCTACACCCTGCGCGCGCTCCAGCGCCAGGCGGACGCTGCGCGCTGCGCCCAGATCCTAGCCCAGGGGCAGCCCCGCCCGCTCCATGGCCTTCCACAGGTTGCGTCGTCGGCGGTGGGCGCTCCTCCACCCCAGCAGGACCTGCTGGTAGGCGGCGCGATCCAGCTCGTGGACCACCTCTGCCCAGAAGACGTGCAGCCAGTAGTCGGACTTCTCGCAGTCCGCAGGATCTGGGGGCAGCAGCGCGGCCCAGGCTCGCCACACCGTCAGGGCGACCGGCAGCAGCTGCAGGGCGCCCAGGGCTGCCAGCTGCTCGCACCTGGAGTTGGCCAGCTCGCCCTCTTGCGGCGCGCGCAGCTGCAGCGCCTGGCACAGCTTGGGGCTGGCCCGCTCCAGCGCGCCCTTCTGCCCAAGCTCGACGGTCAGCAACGCCAGCAGTGCGCGCGCTTGCTCGAAGCTCTCCGCGCTGGCGCCGGCCTTCTCCAGCCAGCCCCACAGGCCCTGCACGCAGGCCTCCCCGTCGCCCTGCCGCGCGGCATCCGCCAGGATCGGCACCCAGCTGCCCTGGGCCCGGCCCCGGTAGCGCGAGTCGCTGCGCTCGGCGACCAATCGCCGCCAGTCGGCGTACAGGCGATCCGCCAGGGGCGCGAACCCGGCACGCTCCGCCTGCTGCAGGGCCGCCAGAGCCTTGCCCCAGTCGGCCCAGTCCTCGTACAGTGCGGCCTGCAGGCGCAAGGCCTGCCCCAGCTCGGCGCGCTTGGCGCCCAGGGCGCAACGCGACCACAGGCGTAGCAGGCGGGGCAGCAGCTGCAAGGGGCGCCAGCGGTGGCGCAGCGCGGGGTGATCGACCAGGAGCGACTCCCCGGGATCCCACGTGCCATGCGCCTCGTGGCGCAGCAGAACGGCCAGGCCCAGCTGGCCGACATCGAGGCCCTCCTGCCATGCGCCGCGCGCCAGGCAGTCCTCGAGCAGGGGATTGGCCACGGTCCAGTCGTAGCGCAGCTGCTCGCGACAGGCGCGCAGGAAGCGGGTGTCGGAGAAGCGCTCGGAAAGGCGCTCGTGCAGCCTGGCCCAGCCGGACCAGCTGCGCGAGAGAACGGTTCGCCAGTGTTCCTGGGCCGCCGCCGCGATCATCCCGGTGAGGATCCGGCGCTGAAGGCCCTCGTCCAGCTGATCGACGAACTCCTCCAGCGCGGCCCCATCCAGGGTCCAGCGCTGGCCGGCGACCTCCGCCCGGCAGAGCCTGTCCAGCAGCGCGAAGCCCGCACCGGCGCCCTCACCTGCGTGCGGGTGCCACTCCCACCGCAGCAGGCAGCGCGAGACCTGCGGCCCGAAGAGCTCGACGGAATCCGCCGCTATCCATTCCGGCAGTCCCTCGCCGATCTGCGCCGCGCCGGCCTGCACCGTGTCCAGCAAGCTCCACTCGCTGGTTGCGAGCCCGCGGACCCGCGGCAGCAGCCCCAGCATCTGGCCGGCCAGCTCCTCCAGGGCCTTGGACAGCGCGTAGAGATCCAGGCTGGGCGCTTCCCAGGGCGGGTCGTGGTCGAGAAAGCGGCCTCCCTCGTCCTGAGTCTCCAGGATGCAGTCCTGCCAGGCCTCCCACAGGGCGTCCCAGCGTCGCAGGGTCTCAGCCGGGCTGGGCGGGGGCGGGGCCTCGCCCGTCCTGACCGCAGCCAGGATCCGCACCAGGGTGTCCGCCGTGCCCTCGTCCAGTCGATCCAGCAGCTGGCGCTTGCCCGCGCGGTTGAGGCCGTGCAGCGCCCAGGTCGCCACGTCGACCAGCTCCTGCTCGCTGAGGCATTCCCGCAGCAGCTCCGCCAGGGAGGATCTCTTGGCGCCGGCCATAGCCATCTCGTTTCGTTCCGCGGCCAACCATAGCCCGCGCCCGCACACGCGGCTTCCACCGAAGCCGAGGCTGCCGAAGACCGTGCTATCCTCGCTCCTCGCTCCCCCCCACGAGGTGCCCCATGTCATCACCGTTCCCGCTGATCGCCCTGCTGGTGGCCAGCACCGCCTGGGCGCAGGACGAGGATCCCTTGCTGCTGGCCCTGGAGCAGGAGATGGCCCGCACCATGGGGGCCTACGCCGACCAGGAGGATCCTCCCTATTTCCTGGGCTACCGGGTCGAGGATCTGCTGGAGACCTCCATGCGTGCCAAGTACGGAGCCCTGGCCTCCTCGCAGCAGGAGAGGCGCCGCACCCTGGACGTGACCGCCCGCGTAGGCAGCCACCAGCTGGACAGCAGCCACCCGGTGCGCGGCGAGTGGAGCTTCAACACCCGCGGTCATGAGTCGGCGCGGCTGCCAGCGGACGGCGACGCTCTGGCCCTGCGTGCCGGCATCTGGCGCCAGACCGCTCTGGAGATCCAGGCCGCCCAGGAGATGATCCTGCGGGTGCGCGCCAACCGCGCCGTCAAGGTCGAAGAGACCGATCCCTCGCCGGACTTCAGCCACGAAGAGCCGCAGCGCCACCTGGGCGAGCTGGCGGCGCTGGAGCTGGACCGTGCGGCCTGGGAAGACGCCATCACCGGCCTCTCAGGCCGCCTGGTGGCCGATCCGGTGGTGGAGAACGCCTGGGTGCGCCTCGATGCCAAGGCTCGCAACCAGTACATCGTCACCAGCGAGGGCACGCGCATCCGTGAGCCCAGGGTCTGGCTGCGCATCGCCATGCTGGTGCGCTCTACCGCCGAAGACGGCATGCAAATCGACCTCTACCGCTGGAAAGACGTGCACGACCCCTCGCAGCTGCCGCCCGAGGCGGAGCTGGCGGCCTGGACCGACGAGCTGCTGCGCGACCACACGCTCTTCCGCCAGGCGCCCAAGGGCGAGCCCTACAGCGGGCCGGTGTTGATGCGCGGCAGCGCCGCGGGCGTGTTCATCCACGAGGTGCTGGGCCACCGCGCCGAGGGTCACCGCCAGAAGGACGAGGACGAGGGCCAGACCTTCCGCGAGCAGGTGGGCCAACAGGTCATGCTGGACAGCATCACCATCTTCGACGATCCCACCATGCCCACCTACGCCGGCGAGCACCTCAACGGGCACTACCGCTTCGACGAAGAGGGCCAGCCCGCGACGCGCTCGGTCATCGTGCAAGACGGCGTCTTCAGGGGTTTCTTGATGAACCGCTCGCCCATCAAGGGCTTTGACCGCAGCAACGGCCACGGCCGCGCCATGGCCGGGCGCCTGCCCGTGGCCCGCATGGGCAGCACGGTGGTGGAGAGCGCCGACCCGCGCTCGTCGGCCCAGCTGCGGGCCATGCTGCTGGATGAAGCCCGCAGCCAGGATCGCGACTACGGCATCCTGATCGACGAAATCGGCGGCGGCTTCACCATGACCGGCCGCACCTGGCCCAACAGCTTCAACATCCGCGTCGAGACCGCCTGGCGCGTGTACGTGGACGGCCGGCCCGACGAGCCCATCCGAGGCATCGACCTGGTGGGCACGCCGCTGGTGGCACTGGGCAGCGTGGTGGCCGCCGGCGACGATCCGGCGGTCTTCAACGGCTTCTGCGGCGCCGAGAGCGGCAGCATCCCCAACAGCGCCATCTCGCCCAGCCTGCTGATCCGGCAGGTGGAGGTGCAGCGCAAGGAGAAGGACCAGGACCGCCCCCCCCTGCTGCCCCGCCCGGAGCCGGGAGGTGAGTCATGACCCGCTCGGCGATCTTCGGCATCCTTTCCCTCCTCCTGTTCACCGGCCCAGCCACCGCGGACCCGGCGGCGGACGGCCTGCGCGCCGAGCTGGACCGCAACATGGCCGAGCTGAGCCTGCCCGACGCCCCCTCGCCCTACTTCATCAGCTACGAGCTGATGGACACCTGGGACATCTCGGTCATCGCCTCGCTGGGCGGCATCATCGAGGACAGCCGCCAGCCCGAGCGCCAGCTGGGCGTGGCCGTGCGCGTGGGTTCCCCCGAGCTGGACAACGGCAACTTCAAGGCCTCTTGGCAGTCCGACGGCTTTGTGGACGGCAAGCTGGTCCTGGCGGATCTGGCTCTCCCGCTGCAGCACGACGCCTGGTTGCTGACGGACAAGGCCTACAAGGGCGCGCTGGAGAACCTGGCCCGCAAAGAAGCCGCCCGGCGCAACAAGGCCAAGAGCGATCGACCGCCCGACTTCACGCTGGTGGAGCCCCAGGTGCACCAGGGCGAGGCCGCGCCGGCCGGCGATGGCGAGCGCCTGATGCAGCTGGCCCGCGAGCTCTCCGCGGTCTTCCTGCAGCATTCGGGCGTGGAGGCCTCGCGGGTCTACGGGGTCTCCAGCTGCGGCCGCCGGGTCACGCTGGACAGCGGCGGCACCCAGGTGGCGCGTCCCTACCGCGAGACCGACCTGCGCGTGGTGGCCAGCGCCCGCGCCGAGGACGGCAGCACGGTCTGGGATCACGCCTCCTGGACCGTCTCGACCCTGGACGACCTGCCCCCCCAAGAGGAGATGCTGGCCGCCACCCAGGACCTGGCCCAGCGCCTCGAGGCCTGGCGCGAGCTGCCAGCCGCCGAAGAGGAGTACGTCGGCCCGGTGATCTTCGAGGATCAAGCCGCCCTGAGCCTCTTCCGCGTGCTGCTGCTGCCCTATCTCTCGGGCACCGCGGCGCTGGAGAAGGGCAAGACCCGCTGGGGCTCCAGGGATGACTCACGGCCCACGCTGCGACTGAGGCGCCGCGTGCTGCCGCAGGAGTTCCACGTGGTGGACGATCCCCTGGCGGATCCGGACCTGCCCTCCAGCTACGCCTACGACGACGAGGGGCAGCCGGCCCAGCGCGTGTCGCTGGTGGAGGACGGCGTAGTGCGGGGCCTGCTCGCCTCACGCACCCCGGGCAAGGACGTGGCGGAGAGCAACGGTCACGCCCGCGGCTTCCCCGGCGAGCTGCTGCGCGGCATGCCCAGCTGGGTGGTGGTGCGGGCCGACGCCCAGCGCTCCGAGCGGCGCATGAGCAAGCAGGCCCTACGCCTGGCCCAGGACTACGAGCAGGATTTCGTGCTGGTGGTGCGCCGCATCGGCGATCCCAGCATCCCCTTCGGCGCCCGCCACCTGCGGCGCCACCGGTCCAGCGACGGTCCTCCCGAGATGCCGGCCCCCGTGGAGCTACTGCGGCGCTACGCAGACGGTCGCGAAGAACCTGTGCGCGGCTACCGCTTCGAGGGGCTCGATCGTCGGGCCCTACGGGACATCGTGGCCGCCGGCGAGGGCGCCACCGACAGCTTCCTGATGACCCCGGACAGCGATCCCTACGGCAGTGGCGCCACCTACGGCCTGCCCGTCAGCCTGACGGCGCCCGCCGTGTTGATCTCCGAGGTGGTGCTGCAACCGGACGAAGGCAGTGGCGAGAAGGCGCCGTTGGTGCCGAGCCCCTTGGAGCGATGAGGCGGGTCAGCTGTTGCCACCACCTGCGAGGCGGAAGGGATAGCTCACCCGCACCATCCCTCCGCAGGTGGCGGGAAAGCGCAGCCGCAGCACGCGCCCAGCCAGGCAGCTCTCCAGCTCGGGATCCCCGATGGTGCTGGCCTCCACGCTGGCCTCCTGCACCGTGCCCTGGGCGCTGATGAAGAAGCGGATCACCACGACGCCCGCCTCAGCGCCGCTGCCGCAGCTCATCAGGCGGTCGAAGTCGGCCTGCACCGCCTGCTCGATCAGCTGCCGGTCCAGGGCGCCCATCACCAGCGGGCTGACCCCCCAGGATTCTCGGGAATCCGTGCCCACCGTGAAGGGCGTGCTCGCGACCGGACGCTGGGCGTCAGCCAGCGGCAGGATCAGGTCATCGTCGGCTACCGGGCAGCCCTGGAGCGCGGCGGCGGGCTCGAGCACGGTCTGCTTGTGGCAGCCACCCAACAACAGCAAGACGGCGACAGCGACGCTTCTCATGGCGGGTTCTCCGGCGGGCAAGGCCTGGGACCTCTCCCAGCGGGACGCGGTTCCTGCCGCCAGGTCAGGAGAATGTCCGGAGAGCGCCCCCGCACGTCAACAGCGCGTCGGGCCGGCGTCACTTAAGATGTCTGGGCTGTAGAGCCTGTAGCCAGCGGTCTGTCCGCTGGACCAGGCAGCGCACCGCAGCCCTCGCCCCAAGGATGGTCCGCGATGAAGAGTAGTCTCCCATCCCTCTCCGGCGTCCTCCTCTCCCTGGCCTGCCTGGCCTCTCTGCCCGTCCTGGCGGCACAGCAGGAAGAGGAAACCACGAAGGAAACCCAGGGGGCGTCTCCCGACCAGACCGAGGAGTCCGCTGAAGCGCCCGCCGAGCAGGCTCCGGCCGAAGAAGCTCCGGCCGCGGAAGATGACGCCGCCGAGCAAGCTCCAGCGGATCAAGTGCCGGCAGAGCAAGCCCCCGCCGAGGAGGCGGCGCCGGCCGCCCCCCCGCCCCCAAAGCCGAGCTTCGAGGTGAACACCCAGGCTGATCTCAACACCTGGTGGCACGCCACCAACCAGCTGTGGATGGGAGATACGGCCTACCGCGTGGATGGCACCCACTTCGAAGACGGCGTCTGTTCCCTGGATCTGCACGAGGGCATCTTCATGCCCGTCTACTCGGGCAAGAAGCCAGTGGCCGAGCGGCAGGTGGGGGTGGTCTTCGTAGGCAAGGGCACCATGCAGGTGGAGTTTCCCGAGTCGGGCGACGCGCTGCGCTTCGCCAACCACATGGTCACGCGGGAGGTCATGGAGGCCAGCGCGGTGGAGGCCATCGCTCACCAGGGCGCGCCTTTCGAGGCCACGGTCACGCGCGGCATGATCCTGTCGGCGGATCCGCAGGTCCAGCGGCTGCTCTACGACCTGGAGCCCGTGGGGGGCGGCTTCCGCTACTCCGAGAGCGACGAGGCGGGAGTGGACGCCGAGTACATGGTGAGCGACACCCGCGGCCGGCTCAAGGCGCGGGCCGTGGCCACCAACCTGCTGCCGGACCGCCGCAACGAGCTGGCGGATGCCGGCCTGGATCCGGTGGCCATGCTGCGCCAGGACCGCCTGGCCCACGAGGCCATGGGCTTCCCCGGCGAGCAGCTGCGCCTGGTGGCGGATTTCCGCACCGAACAGAGCTTCCGCGTGGCGGCCCAGCAGGGGCGCACCATCGGCGACTCCTACGACAGCTGGCTGACCTGCTTCCGCGACGGGCTGGGCCAGGCCGACACCGGCTTTCGCTCCATGGTCTTCAGCCAAGGAGAGGACAACGAGGGCTACCGGCATATCATGCGCTTCAGCGGCCAGAGCTTCGAGCAAGCCGAAGGCGACAGCGCACCGCTGCCACCGGTGCGCATGGAGCCCGTGCAGGCCCAGAGCGAGGTGGACGCCAGGCCCCCCAACTTCTTCAGCAACGTGCAACGCGTCAAGGTCAGCACGGATTTCAGCCTGCGCGCCCACGGCGCCGCCCTGCGTCACGTCGTGATGGCCCTGCCCGCCGACCTGGCGGTGCGGGGCAGCTGGGAGCTGCAGAAGCTGACCCTGGCCGATGGGCGCGAGCTGCCCTGGGTGGCGCTGCGGGCCGACCTGCCCCATGCCGGCGGTCGCGACCGCCGCGTGTCCGATCTGAGCGAGGCGGGCGTCGACAGCTCCCAGGACAGCTCGTCGGCGGCCGCAGCCACAGGGCCAACCGGTGACATCCCCCAGGCCGAGGAGATGGACACCCAGTCCCTGGGGCTCACCCAGGAGGCCGAGCGCCTGCAACCCACGCGGCTCATCAGCCAGACCCCCATCCGCTACGAGATCCTGGCGCTGCTGCCCGAGCCCGTACTCCCTGGCGAGCAGGTGGACCTGCACCTGTCCTGGAAGGCGGAGTGGCAGTACGCCAACTGGAGCTGGGACGGCCGCCCCATGGGGCCCACCACCGGCCCGCAGCGCATCCTGCCCGAGATCATGCCCGCCCTGGGCGGCAACGCCTGGGACTTCAGCACCCGCGTCTCGGTGCCGGGCTTCTCCCTGCGCACCTTCAGCGTGGCCGCCTCGGGGGACACGGTGGAGAAGTGGGAGGACGTCGACGGCAGCGGCCGCAAGTACGTGGTGGCCCAGGGCAAGAACGCGCGCGATGTGGCCGTGTCCATCGGCCAGTGGAAGGAGCACGACGACCCGCCGGCCGCGGAGATGCCCGGCGTGCGCGTGCACCTCTTCTTCAGCAAGGCCGGCGCCCTGCCCATGTTCCCGCCCGAGGTGCGGCGGGTGGTGTCCTTCCTGAACCGCTTCCTGCCCGACTTCCCCCAGCAAGAGGTGGAGGTCTACCAGGGGGCCAGCGTCTTCGCCCAGGACGCGCTGGTGGACGGCTTCCGGCAGACGGCCCACGGCCTGGCTGGCGTCACCACCATCAAGTCCCACGTCACCGGCGGCAACGCCATCGAGGTCGGACAGACCTCGGCTGTCCAGGAGGAAGACGAGCACCTGGCCCAGACCATGATCGCGCGCCAGGTGGCCCACCAGTACTGGGGCCAGCTGCTGGCCCCGGCCAGCGATCGGGATCGCTGGATCGAGCAGGGCCTCTCAGACGCCTACGCCGCCTACTACCTGCGGGCCGCCATCGGAAAGGACGCCTTCGACAAGCGCATCGACGCCATCCGCGAGAGCCTGGAGGATCCGGTCGAGCGCCAGGCTACCTACAAGCGAGTCAACCGGGCCCGCCGCTTCCTGACCCTGGCGGACGCCACCTCGTCCTCCGACCTCTCCCCCAAGCTGCGCGCCGACTACGGCCTCTACTTCATGACCCACATGCTGCGGCGCCGGCTGGGCGACGAGCCCTACTTCTTCGCCCTGGACCGCCTGGCCCAGAACAGGCAGGGAGAGCGCATCACCACCGAGCAGTTCCAGCACACCATGGAGCGCGCCTCGGGCCAGGATCTGGACGACTACTTCCAGTACTGGGTCCACGGCGGCTTCGTCCCCGAGGTCACGCTGCAGGTGCGCATCGACGAGAGCCCGGAGGGGAACACCATCCACGGCTGCCTGCTGACGGATATCCCTTTTGGCAAAGTGGAGATACCCGTGCGGGTCTACGAGCCCAAGGGCTACCGCGTGGTGGCCGGTCCCGTGGACGTGGTGGACGGCAAGGGCAGCTTCACGATCCCCAACTGGCAGGGCGAGCCCGAGATCGAGCTGGATCCCGAGAAGCTGATCCTGGCCTACAAGCGCAAGATCAAGAAGGTGAAGGAGGCTACGGCTTGCGAGGAGTAGGCCGAAAGCCCGGCACCGACCATTTCCGCCGACACTGTCGGCGGAAATGCCCGGCGCCATTTTTTGGGGGGAAGACAGATTCTTCCCCCCCTATCCGAGGCGGACACCGCCTCTCCCCCCCATCTTCGCCGCTT
>CAYVQL010000305.1:0-13385 GCA_964454135.1 uncultured Enterobacterales bacterium
CCGGGGCATCCAAGATGCCACTGCGTACGCCCGGCAATTCAATCGGCTTTCAACCATGGCAATGCATCGGTTGGCATCAAGGATGACCGAGCCCAAATGACGGCTAGAAGTTCACGTCGTGGGTGGTGGAGGTGCTGTTGCCCAAGCCGCCGACCACGACCGAGGAGTTGCCCTGCGCGTCGTTGGAGGTCCCGCCGGAGACCGCAGCGTAGGAGCCGCTGGCCAGGTTTTCGTCGCCGCCAGCCACCGTGGCCGAGTCGCCGTTGGCTTCGTTCTCCTTGCCGCCTGCGACGCTGGCATGGAAGCCGCTGGCCAGGTTGCCGTAGCCCGCGGACACCACGGCGTAGTCGACAAGGGCGGTGTTTTCGCTGCCGCCGGAGACCGAGGCGTACTCGCCGCTGGCCACGTTGTCGCTGCCGCCGGAGACCGTGGCGTAGTCGCCGCTGGCCACGTTGTCGCTGCCGCCAGAGACCGTGGCGTACTCGCCACCGGCCTCCGAGTTGTAGCCACCCAGCACGCTGGCGAAGGGGCTGCTGGCCAGGTTGTTGGAGCCGCCAGAGACCGAGCCGAAGGCAGCGTTGACCTCGTTGTACTGGCCCCCGAGCACCGAAGCCCAGGTGCTGGTCACCGTGTTCTGGTAGCCCGCCACCAGGCCGCCGATGCTGCCGTAGCTGTGGTAGGGCCCCAGCACCAGATTGTGGGAGCCGCTCTTGTCGTTGTTGCCGCTGTCTTCGTCGTAGCCGATGATCAGGTTGCCCAAGCCGGTGGACGTGCCGAAGTCGTCGGTGGTCCCGCTGCCACTCTGGATGAAGACGTTGGCCCCGGTGAAGCTGATGGCGTGGCTAGCGCTGTCCACACTGAGGTAGTCGCCCAGGTCCGCCGCCGCGGCGAGATCCCCTTCCATGGTGCCCAGGTCGGACTCCAGCTGGGCCAAATCCTGTTCCAACTGGCCGAGCGCGGCCTCGTCGCTGGCCAGCGTCAGCCCGAGCGTCTCCAGCTCGCTGGCGTTGGTGGCGATGTCGCTGGCGTTGACCGTCACCTCGCTCTGCAGATCCGTGATGTCCGTGGCGTTGATGCCGATGTCGGTGACGTTGGCCGCGATGTCCGCGGCATTGGCGTCGATGTCCGTGAGGTTGGCCGCGATGTCGGCGGCCAGGGCGCTGTCCTCGCTCCGCAGGCTGGCGATGTCGCTGGTATTGGTGCCGATGTCGGTCTGGGCCTGGGCCAGGTCGGACTGCAGGTCGGTGATGCCGGTGGCATTGCTGGCGATGTCGGCGGCGTTGCCGTCCACCAGGCTGGCGGTGGAGGCGATCTCGATGCTGTTGGCATCGATCAGGCTCTGGTGCGTGGCGATCTCGGCGGTGTTGGCATCCACGTCGCTGCGCAGTTCGCCGATGTCGCCGGCGTTGGTGCCGATGTCGGTCTGGGCCTGGGCCAGGTCGGCCTGCAGGGCCGCGATATCGCTGGCGCCGGCGGCGATGTCGCTGGCGTTGGCGTCCACCTCGGTCTGCAGGGCTGCCACTTCGCTGGCATTGGCATCCACGTCGCCCCGCAGGTCGCCGATGTCGCCGACGTTGGTGTCGATGTCGGTCTGGGCCAAGGCCAAGTCGGCCTGCAGGGCAGCGATATCGCCGGCACCGGCGGCGATGTCGCTGGCGTTGGCGTCCACCTCGGGCTGCAGGGCGGCGATGTCGCCGACGTTGGTGTCGATGTCGGTCTGAGCCAAGGCCAAGTCGGCCTGCAGGGCCGCGATATCGCCGGCACCGGCGGCGATGTCGCTGGCGTTGGCGTCCACATCGGTCTGCAGGGCGGCGATGTCGCTGGCGTTGGTGCCGATGTCGGTCTGGGCCAAGGCCATGTCGGACTGCAGGGCAGCGACGTCGCTGGCGTTGGCGTCCACGTCGGTCTGCAGGGTGGCGATGTCGCTGGCGTTGGCGTCCACATCGGTCTGCAGGGTCGCGTTATCGCCGGCGTTGGCGCCGATGTCGGTCTGGGCCTGCACCAGGTCGGCCTGCAGGGCCGCGCCGTCGCTGGCGCCAGCGGCGATGTCACTGGCGTTGGCGTCCACGTCGGTCTGCAGGGCGGCGATGTCGGTCTCTGCCAGATCCAGATCGCTCTGCAGGGCGGCGACATCCTCGCTGTTGGTCTCGACCTGGGCGATGTCGCTCTGCAGCTCGGCCACATCCGCGGCGTTGCTCGCGATCTCTTCGGCGTTGACACTGACGTCGCTCTCCATCGTATCGATTCGGTCCTCGTGGCCCTCGATGTCGCGCATGGTGTCTGCGATGAGTTCCCCTGCGGACTGCAGATCGGTCTGCAAGGTGGCGATGTCGCTGGCGGTGGCCGCCACATCAGCCTGCAGCGAGCTGGTGCTGTCCTCGACCGTGGTCAGCCGGTCCGTGGCTGTCGCCAGCTCGTCGCCCTGGTCTGCGATATCACCAGCGAGAGCGTTCAGCTGATCCTGGTGGCTGGTATCGGTCACTTCCTGCTGGGCGGCGCTTTCTTCCAGGACACCCACGTCGGACTCCAGGCCGACCAGGTCCTGGTCCAGCTCGGCGATGGCCGTCTCGTTCTGGGCGATGGCCTGGTCCAGCTCGGTCAGGTCGATACCGCCATTGATGGCGGCCACCTCCTCCTGCAGGTCGGCGATGTCGACCTGGCACTGAGCCTGCAGCTCGGCCAGGGTGGCCTCCAGCCCGGCGATCTGCTGCTGCAGGTCGGCCTGGTCGTTGGGGGCGCTGCCCGTGTCGGAGGTGGGCTGACCGCAGGCGGCCAGCAGGAACAGGGGGAGAGCAGAGTAGGGCTGCATGGTGAAACCTCTCAGGTCGTTCTGGGTAGAGGCGACGACCCGGGGAATCCGCTGCGCTACCGGGCCGCCACACGGCGACAGCAGAAGCAAGGGTCGTACCAGCCTGTCGCTGGCCGCCGACGGCCGCCTCCCCACCTGCATCGCCTCTAAAATAACGCGCTTGGCAAGCCTGTTCTTACTCTTGCGCACTCCCCTCAGCACGCGACAGCTACCAGTCGAAAGCGTCGAAACCAGTGACGAAAGTCGACGCTTTTTCGACGCTTTTTCGACGCTTTCGACACCCCTGCGCAGCGGAGGTGCCATCCCTCCCCCGCGTCGATACGTGGAACCCAGCCCCGGCATCGCCGCCGGGTTCTCGTAGAACGGAGGAAGCGCGAGCGTGTCGGAGGTCATGGAGTACCAGGTGCAGCTGCTCCTGCGGGAGCACAACAACGGCTTCCACTCCGTCGAGGTGGTGGGCGAGCCCGAGCTGCGCGTGTACACCGACGATCTCGACGCGGCGCGCGAGGACCTGGAGCTGGTGCTGCACGATCGCCTGGAGCGCCTGCACCCCGGGCTGCTCTCGCGCTACGCCCTGCCCGACAACCTGGAGGTGCTGGCGCTGGAGATACCTGAGGCCCTGCTGGTAGAGGGCGAGCTGGGCCTGGAGCGCTGCCCTACCTGCGTCTGCGTGCTGCTGGCGCGGGACCGTCGCTGGCAGCGCCTGTGGGCGCCGCGCTGGGATCTGCGCCTGTGGCTCAGTCTCGACGCGAATCCGCAAGAGCGCTTCGCCGAGCTGGCCCAGCAACACATATCCAAGCTGAACATGCATCGCCGCCTGCGGCTGCGCTTCGAGCGCCGCGAGTGGCTCGAAGCGCTGAACCTGCGGGTCCGGCGCGCGCCTCTGTCCGCGTTCACAGGACGTTTCCTGGACGCTCCCATGCTGCCCGAGCCCTCCCCCGAGGAGGAAAAGGAGAAGGAGCGACGCAAGGGAAAGAAGAAGAAGCCCCCGGCCACGCCCACCTTGAAACGTATCGCCCTGCCCTTGAGCGAGAGGGCCAAGCGCGGCGAGCTGCCCCGAGCCCACGGCCGCGATGCCGAGGTGGAGGCGCTGCAGCGCTTGCTCTGCGCCCGGACCGGTAGCGCCCATGTGCTGATCGGCGCGGCGGGTGTGGGCAAGAGCGCCGTGCTTAACCAGCTCGCCATCAGCAGCCGGGGCAAGGCCGCCCCCGCAGCGCTGCGCGAGCGGCCGGTCTGGTTCGCCGACGCCAGTCGCCTGATCGCCGGCGAAGGCTGGTTCGGAGACTGGCAGAAGCAGGTGCTGGAGGTGGTGCAGGAGTGCATCGACGCCAAGGTCATCTGGTATATCGGCGACCTGCTACCCCTGTTGGACGCTGGCAAATCGGCGCAGTCCGAGCAAAACGCTGCCCAGCTGCTCAAGCCCTACCTGGCTGGCGGGCAGCTGACCGTGGTGGGCGAGTGCACACCGCGCGCCCACGCCCAGCTGGAGCTGCGGGATGCTGGCTTCGCCAGGCTCTTCACCCCCTTCCAGCTGCAGGAACCCGAACCGCCGGCTCGCCGCGGAGTCCTTGCGGCTGTGGCCCGCGACCTGGAGAAGGAGACCGGCGTGGCGCTGGACGAGGAAGGCCTAGGGGCCGTGGACGAGCTCTGCCAGCGCTTCCCCAGCGACGGCAGCCCGCTGGGCTCGGCCATCCAGCTCGCGCGCCGCCTGGCGGACGAGACCGGCGCCAAGCGCGAAGAGGCGGAGCAGGGCGGCGAGGCGCTGGGGCGCCAGGCCGTGGTGGAGCACTTCTGCGCCGAGACGGGCATGCCCGCCTTCCTGGTGCGCGACGACCAGCCCCTGGATCCCGCCACCGTGCGGGCCCGGTTTCGGCGACGCATCGTGGGACAGGAAGAAGCGGTGCGCCGCATGGCGGACCTGGTCTCCTTGATGAAGGCCGGGCTGTCCGATCAGCGGCGGCCCCTGGGTTCCTTCCTCTTCGTGGGGCCCACAGGCGTGGGCAAGACCGAGATGGCCAAGGCCCTGGCCGAGTACCTCTTCGGGCGCGCCGAGCGCATGATCCGCTTCGACATGTCCGAGTTCGTCACCGCCGACAGCGTGCATCGCTTCATCGGCAGCGGCGGGCAGGAGGGACGACTGGTCTCGGCGCTGCGCCGCACACCCTTCTGCGTCTTGCTGCTGGACGAGATCGAGAAGGCCCACCCGGCAGTGTTCGACGTGCTGCTGCAGGTGCTGGGCGAGGCCCGCCTCAGCGACGAGGCTGGCCGCACCGCGGATTTCCGCAACGCCGTGGTGCTGATGACCTCCAACCTGGGCGTGGAGAGCGCCAGCGGCGGCGTGGGCTTCGGCGCCGAGGGATCGCCGCCCGCAGACCACTTCGCCGCAGAAGCCGAGCGCTTCTTTCGGCCCGAGTTCTTCAACCGCCTGGACCACGTGGTGAGCTTCGGTCCCCTGGGGCGCGAGGCCATCCTGCGCATCACGCGCCGCGAGCTGGAGCGCCTGCTGCGGCGCGAGGGGCTGCTGCATCGCTCGCTGCGCCTGGAGCTGGACCCCGAGATCGAGCCCTGGCTGGCCGCGCGCGGCGTGGACGCCAGGTACGGCGCGCGACCCCTCAAGCGCCTGATGGAGCGGGCGCTGGTGGCGCCCCTGGCCAGCCACCTCTCCGGCCTGGAGGGGGAAGGGCCGCGGCAGCTGCGGGTGAGCTGCCAGGGCGAATCGCTCGTCTTCAAGAACGTGGAGCTGGGCAAGGCCAAGCGCGCGCTGACGGCCCGCACAGCGGCCTACGAGCTGCTGGAGCGCATCGGCCGCCAACGCTACCTGCTGCAGCGCTGGATGACGACCCCCAGCTTTCAGGAGATGAACCACGAGATCCGTCTCCTCGACCGCTTGAGCCAGGTGCGCGGCTTCTGGACCGACGCCAGGCATGCGCAGCGCCGCATGGCGGCCGTGGAGCGGGATCGGGAGCTGCAGGGCCGCTTCGAGGCGCTGAAGGAGCGCATCGCGTCCATGGAGGAGCTGGCCTACGAGTGCGCCTACGACAGCAACCGCGAACCCTTGGGCATGCTGGACGTGGAGCACGAGCGCTGCGACGCGGCACTGGACGAGCTGGAGCTGAGCCTCTTCAACCGGCGCTTCCGGAAACCCACTGCAGCCGTTCTCTACCTGCAGCTCGCCGACAGCGGCGAGCCCCTGCTGCGCGAGCTGCTGCAGGCCTACCTGGCGCTGGCCGCGGGTCGCGGCTGGACCCTGCAGGTCAGGCTGGCCCAGGAGGATCCGCAAGCCAGGGCCGAGCGCGTGCTGGCCGCGAGCGCCAAGCAGGCGGCCAAGCCCGGCAAGGAGCGGGCACGCAAGCGCCTCCGCCGTCGTCGCAACCCGGATCCGCAGGCCTGGAGCTGGGTCTCCACGGGGACATTCCAGCCGCCCAAGGCCGAGCGGAGCGACCTGGCGCGCCGGAAGACGCTGCAGCGCTTCCTGCAGGCCTGCGATCCGGGCGGCCTCGGAATGAAATGCTCCGACAGCTTGGTGGCCCTGAGCTTCGAGGGCCCCCACTGCGCGGCCCTGCTCTCGGCCGAGACGGGTCAGCACATCGACCAGGCCCCGGGCGGGGAGCGACGCGTGAGCGTGCGCTTCGGAGAGCGCCTCTTCCACCCCCTGGACGTCTGGGCCAGCCCCCAGGGCGGCCCCCTGCGCCTGCACGTCCCGCATACGCGCATGGTCCACGACCTGGCCCTGGGCCTGCAGCTGCCCATGCAGCCGCGCCTGCACCTGCTCTACGAGCGCTTCATGGTGGCGCGCATCTACGACAGGGTCTTCGGCAAGGGGGCCTTCAAGCTCTTCGACCGCCGGGCGAGGAGGTCCCTGTGATCCTCCCCGTCCCCGTCCTGGTCTCGCTCGACAAGCGCGGGGTCTACGAGCTGCTGCTGCCCGGCATCTCGCGCAAGCTCTTCCGCGGCACCAGCCTGGCCGAGCTGCTGGACGACGTGGCCCTGCACCTGATGGAGACCATCCCGCAGGAAGCGCCCGAGGCCATGCCGCGCTTCGCCCTCAACCCCCATATCCAGCTGCGCCGGGTGAAGATCACGGCGCGCATGGCGGGCGCTGCGCGCCAACGCCCCCTGTGGACCGGACGCCTGGCCGCTGTGCTCAGCCGCTGGCGCGAGGACGATTTCTTCGTGGTCCACGTGCCGCGCCTGGGCCTGCGCAGCTTCGCGGTGCGCCGCACCGCCCACCTGGAGGAGGGCCTGACGCAGTTCGTCGAGGACTGGGCTCAGCGGCACGGCGCGCTCGGCATGGATGAACATGCCTGCCGCAAGTTCGAACACCTGGAGATCCTGGAGGCGGACGTGGAGCTGCCCAGCGTGCTGCCCAGCAGGCCCCTGCGCCGCAAGGCGCGCAAGCGACGCAAGAAGAAGGGAGACGAGCAGCCGCCTTCCGAGCCCAGACGCCGGCTGGTGATGCCCAACACCCTGCGCCAGGTGGGCAGCAACCTGATCTACAAGGCCCTGGACGGCGAGCTGCCCCAGGCCTTCGGCCGCGACGAGCTGGTGGAGCGCCTGCTGCTCAGGCTGCAGCGCCCGGGGGCGGCGCTGCTGCTGGTGGGGCCCTCCGGGGTGGGCAAGACCGCCATCGTCTACGAGGCGGTGCGCCGCCTGGCAGCGGAGAAGCTGCCCATCAAGGAGCGCACCGATGTCTGGGAGGTGGACGGCAACCGCATCATCGCCGGCATGAGCGTGGTGGGGGCCTGGGAGCGGCGCGCCAAGCAGCTGGTGGAGGAGCTGGAGGCCCGCCAGGACGTGCTCTACGTCGCCGACCTGCCCACCCTGGTCTACACGGGCCGATCGGCCCACTCCGACACCAACGTGGCCCAGTACCTGCAGCCCCACATCGCCCGCGGCGAGCTGCGCATCGTGGGCGACTGCACGCCAGAGCGCCTGGAGGCCACGCGGGAAGAAGCGCCGGGCTTCTTCTCTCGTTTTCACATCATCCAGGTGCCCGAGCTGGACGAGCGTCAGACCCTGATGGCCCTGGTGCGAGCCGCCAGCCAGCTCGAAGCGCGGGAAGATCTTCGTCTGCGCCCCGAGACCCTGGAGACCATCCTGGCCCTGACGCGCCGCTTCATGCCGTACCAGTGTCATCCAGGCAAGGCCATCGAGCTGCTGGGCCGCCTGGTGGGCGACCACGGAGAGGTATGGCACGATGAGTTCGGGCGGCGCGAAATAGGCCGCGAGGCTCTGACGGACTTCTTCGCCCGAAGCACCGGCCTGCCCCACTTCGTGCTCTGGGAGCGGCAGGCCTTCCCTTCCGCGGAGATCCTGCGGCACTTCCAGCGCCGCATCGTGGGCCAGCAGCCCGCCGCGCAAGCCGCTATGGCCATCATCACCACCCTGCAGCAGGGCCTGAACGACCCCTCCAAGCCCCTGGCCACCATGCTCTTCGTGGGGCCCACCGGCGTGGGCAAGACCGAGACCGCCAAGGCCTTGGCCGAGTTCCTCTTCGGAAGCGCGGATCGCCTGGTGCGCTTCGACATGTCCGAGTTTCGCGACAGCGACTCGGTGGCCCGGCTCTTCGGCAGCCGCCTGCAGCCCGAGGGCGAGCTGACCCGCCGCCTGCAGCAGCAGCCCTTCTCGGTGGTGCTCTTCGACGAGATCGAGAAGGCCTGGCCACGGGTGTTCGACACGCTCCTGCAGGTCTTCGGCGAGGGCCGGCTCACCAACGCCGCGGGCCGCACCGCCGATTTCTGCAACGCCATCGTGGTCATGACCTCCAACCTGGGCGTGCGGCGGGCCCAGCACGCCATGGGCTTCGGCGAGGCGGCGACCGAGCAGCAGGACAGCCACTTCCGGGGCGCGGCCGAGCGCTTCTTCCGCCCCGAGTTCTTCAACCGCATCGATCGCATCGTGCCCTTCCGCGCCCTGGACAGGGCCTGCATGGGGCCCCTGACCGAGCGCATCCTGCTGGAGATCCTGAGCCGTCGCGGGCTGCAGCGCAGCGGCCTGCTGGTGCGGGTGGAGCCGGAGCTGGCCGAGCTCTTGGCGGATCAGGGCTACGACCCGCGCTATGGCGCGCGCTCCCTGCGCCGCATCCTGGAACGGCAGCTCTCCGTTCCCCTGGCGCGCCACCTGGTCAGCCAGCCCATCGAGGGCACCAGCCTGGCGGACCTCTACGCCTTCGGCGACGAAGTGGGCATGCAGCTGCAGCAGCTGGAGGATGCCCAGATCGATCCCCTGCCCGAGCAGGCCATCGAGGACTGGGCGCAGCTGCGCCGCGCCTACCAGCAGCTGCTGCGCCGCAGCGAGGCCCTGACCGCCAGCGCCGATCTGAGAGAGCTGGCCGCACAGCGCTCGCGCATGCTGGCGCGGCTGAACGAGGGGCGGCTTGAGGCGGAGCGCTGGCCGCGCTTCGAGCTGGCCAACACCTTGCTGGAGCAGGTGTCGGCGCTGCGCGACGCCGTGGACGACTTCCAACACGACTACCTGGAGAAGTACGCCTTCACGGACCGGGCGGTGCGCGAGTCCAGCCTGTCCAAGCTCATGCGGAAGGCGCCCGCCTGGAACCACCCCAGCCGGCCGCCCACCCTGGTGGACGAGGCGCGGCCCATGGCGCTGGACCAGGACGCGGTCTTCCCGCTGGCGCGGGCGCGCCTGCTGGTCCTGCGGCAGCGCTGCGCCGAGGCCTGGTATCGCGCACGGGTGGTACGTCAGCCCCAGCAGGAGGCGCTGCTGCGCGTGGCCCCGGTCACGGCGGATCACGAGGCCCTGGCCTGGGTCCGCGTGCTGGCCGACGCCCTGGCGTCCTGCCTGGAGGAATGGGGGCAGGTGAAGCGCCTGGCGCGCTTCGACGACACCTGGAGCGACACAGGGCTGGACGGCGAGCGCAATGCCGCGGCGATACATGTCCGGGGCTATGGCGTGCGCTGGTTGATACAAGCCGAGCTGGGCCAACACATGCAGCGCTACCACCTTGGGCCCGACCTGGTCTGCAAGCTGGCGCGCGTGGAAGAAGTGGGTCAGGACGGGAAGGGCCCCATCGCCCGCCTGACCGAGCTGGACGATGGGCTCACCAGCTTTCGCGCCGCCCGCCGAGCCGGCAGGAAGGAGCGCGATCCCCTGGAGCCGCTGCCCGTGGTGCGCCACTACGACGGCCGGGGCTGCCGCGATCCGCTGACCGGCGAGATGCTGCGACTGCTCGGTGGCCTGCAGGGCCTGCAACGCGTCTGGCTGCGGCGGCTGCTGGCCCTGCAGGCGGAGGAGGAGGCCTGAGATGCAGCAGAGCTTCCACCTCTTCGTGCGTCAGCACTTCAGCGGCTGGTACACCGCCTCCGTGCTCACCCACCCCGAGTACGCGGTCTTCGGCCCCGCCATGGGGCCGCTGCGCGACGAGCTGCGCGAGGTGCTGGCCCAGGAGCTGGCCCTGGGGGCCCTGAAGCCACGAGGCGAGACCTTCTTCGATGACACCGAGCGGCAGGTGCTGGAGCTGGAGCTGCGCGGCGTGCAGCACGACCGCTTGCTGCGGGTCCCCATGCGCTTCACCCTGCTGCTGCGGCGCCTGGAGGAGGCCGATCGCTTCGAGGTGCGCATTCCCGTCATCGGCAAGCGCTTCCGCATCGCCGGGCGCGAGAACATCGAGCCATGGTCCGAAGAGCTGATACGGGGCCACTTCCACCTGAAACAAGTCGACGAGCTGCTGAAGCACCAGTTCGAGCGCGCCGAGACCCTCGAGCGGCTGGACGTGGTCTGGCACGGCAGCGGCGGACGGAGGCGCAAGAGGCGCAAGACCGCGCAGCAGGCAGAGCGAGAACGGCGCTTCTCTTCGCCCCTGTCCCAGGTGGGGGTGGAGCTGGTGGCCGAGGCGCGCGCCGGGCGGCTGCGGCGCGCCCACTTCAGGGACGAGGAGCTGCGCCAGCTGCTGGCCATCCTGGCCGCCAGCCAGAACCGCAGCCTGCTCCTGCTGGGACCATCGGGCGTGGGCAAGACCGCGCTGGTGCACGAGCTGGCCCAGCGGCTGGCGACCAGGGAGGTCTCCGAGCGCCTGCATGGGATACCCCTGTGGCACATCACCGGCGGCCGCATCATCGCGGGCATGAAGTACCTGGGGCAGTGGCAGCAGCGCTGCCTGGAGGTGGTGCAAGAGCTGCGCGCCGAGCGGGGCATCCTGTTCGCGGACAACCTGCTGGAGCTGCTGATGGCGGGCTCCGGCGATCGCGGCCTGGACGTGGGTCGTTTCTTGCTGCCCCACGTGCAGAAGGGGGAGCTGACCGTCATCGCCGAGACCACGCCCGACGCGCTGCTGCAGGCCGAGCAGCGCAACCCGGCCTTCGTCCAGGCCTTGCGCAGGCTGCCCCTCGCACCCTTTTCCTCCGAGCGCAGCTACCGCATCCTGGAGCTGGCCTGCGGCGGGCTGGAGAAGGAGAACAGGGTGGAGTTCACGCCCCAGGCGCTGTCGCGAGCCCTGGACATCCTGGCCCGCTTCGGCGACGCCGACGCCCTGCCCGGGTCGGGCCTGACCTTGATCGAGCAGATGGCCGGCAGCCCTGACACCGCCGCTAACGCCGCCCGAGACGCCCAGGGACGCCGGCGCCTGGGGCCGGCTGACGCGGTGGCCGCCTTTGCGCGCAGCAGCGGCTTTCCCCAGGCCCTGATCGACCCCGATCAGCTGCTGGACGTGGACGAGGTGCGGGCGTTCTTCGACCGGCGCATCATCGGGCAGCCCGACGCCACCGAGCTGCTCAGCGACCTGGTGATGGTGGTCAAGGCCAGCCTGAACGACCCCGGGCGCCCCATCGGCTCCTTCCTGTTCATGGGCCCCACCGGCGTGGGCAAGACCGAGTCGGCCCAGACCCTGGCCCAGTACCTCTTCGGCCAGCGCGATCGCCTGCTGCGCTTCGACATGAGCGAGTACGGCTACCCGGGCAGCGCCGCCCGCCTGGTGGGCCAGGGCCTGGGCGAGGGCGAGCTCACCCGCCAGCTGCGCGAGCAGCCCTTCAGCGCGCTGCTCTTCGACGAGGTGGAGAAGGCCGATCCCGAGGTCTTCGACGTGCTGCTGCAGGTGCTGGGCGAGGGCAGGCTGACCGACGGCACGGGCCGCACCGTGCGCTTCACCCACGCCATCATCATCTTGACCTCCAACCTGGGGGCCCGGCGCGGGCCCGCCATCGGCATCCGCGGGGACGACGAGCGCAGGGCCCTGGCGCTGCACTTCCAGGAGGCCGCCCGCAAGTTCTTCCGGCCCGAGCTGGTCAACCGCATCGACTTCCTGGTGCCCTTCCGCGAGCTGGA
Source organism: uncultured Enterobacterales bacterium (assembly GCA_964454135.1). Classification (GTDB taxonomy): domain Bacteria; phylum Myxococcota_A; class UBA796; order UBA796; family JAFGLY01; genus CAYVQL01. Next base: position 12,086 of record CAYVQL010000305.1, read on the forward strand.
CCGCGCCGCGCTGCGCGGCATCGCCCGCATCATGCTGGACCAGGCCCTGGCGCGGGAGGGCTTCGCCCGGCGGCGCATCGAGCTGTCCTACGAGCCCGAGGTGCTGGACCTGCTGGTGGAGCAGGGCTTCGATCCGCGCTACGGCGCGCGTCCCATGAAGCGGGCGGTGGAGAACCTGGTGCTGGTGCCGCTGTCGCGCTTCCTGGCGGGTGGGGCGGAGGTGACCGGACCGCTGCGGCTGCGGGTGGTGGAGGGAGACAGGGTGGGGTGGTAGGGGCCCTCGCAGGTCAGAACCCGCTCCCCGTTCCGCCGAGGGTATAATCCCATCCGTCCCGCCTGGAGGAAGATCCCCATGCGCCCCCTCCTTCTATGCCTCGGCCTGCTGATCGCCCCCGCCTGCTCCCCCAAGGACAGCGCCGACTCCTCGGAAGAGGGCGACACGGACACAGACACGGACGCGGACACCGATAGCGATACGGACGCAGACGGCGACACAGACGCCGATACAGACGCCGACGCAGACGGCGACGCCGACGCGCTGGTGGTGGGCGACCTGGTGATCAGCGAGGTCATGCGCGATCCCTCCGCCGTCTCCGACGAGAACGGCGAGTGGTTCGAGCTGCGCAACAGCTCCTCCGCCGAGGTGGATCTGGACGGTCTGCTGCTGTCCAACGCCCTGGGCGAGAGCTTCGCCGTCTCGTCGACGCTGATCGTGGCCTCGGGGGACTACGTGGTCTTCGGCAGGAACGACAGCACGACCGCCAATGGCGGAGCGCCTGTGGACCTGGTCTACGAGGGCTTCTCCTTCGATGGCACGGAGGGCTCCATCTTCGTGGCCAACGCGCTGCAGGCCCTGGACGAGCTCAGCTGGGATGGCTCGGGCGGCTGGCCCGATCCCGTCGGGGCCTCCATGAGCCTGGATCCCACGGCCATGGACCCCAGCGCCAACGACCAGGGCACCAGCTGGTGCGCCGCCACCAGCAGCTATGGCGATGGCGACCAGGGCACGCCCGGTGGCCCCAACGACAGCTGCGACATGCTGATCGACGGAGACGGCGACGGCTACTACGAGACCGACTGCGACGACGAGGATCCCGCCGTGAACCCGGGCGCCAAAGAGATCTGGTACGACGGCACAGACCAGGACTGCGACGGCGCCTCCGACTACGATGCCGACGCGGATGGCTACGACAGCGACGAGCACGGCGGCACGGACTGCGACGATAGCGATCCCCAGGTGAACCCCGGCGCGGTGGAGATCTTCTACGACGGCGTCGACCAGGACTGCGACAATATTCCC
>CAYVQL010000306.1:0-13335 GCA_964454135.1 uncultured Enterobacterales bacterium
GCGAAGCTCCTCGACCTGTCGGTGGTATTGGCGTTTTCTGCTCGGTGCCACGGCAGCTCGTGAAGACGAGCGGGCCACCGGTGCGAGCGCCCGCAAGAACGAGTTCGAAACGCTGGGGGATGTGGGCAGGGACATGATGCCCTCCTCGTGCGGCTGAGTCCTCGGCGTAGCTGGTGTCTCAAAGCTGCGGTTTGTTGACCAGGGGCCTCGCGGAGCCTGCGGCGGCGCTCGCGGCGGGCTGTCCGCAGCGATAAGCTCGGCAGCATCGAGGTGCACTTGTCCCCAGCGGCCGCTCATCTCAGCCCTGCGAAGAAAGCGATCTTCGCCCTGGTCGCCCTGGGCCTGTTGGCCTTGATCGGCGAAGGCGCTGCGCGCCTGGCCGAGTGGCGCAAGCCCCCGCTGCAGCGCAGCCTGCCGCTACCGAGCCCCGAACCGGACGAGACGCGCCAGGCCCACGCGCGGCAGCTTCACATCGAGCACCGGCAACGGGGCGTTCCCCTTGTGGAAGACGCCGAACAGGGCTGGTCCCTGCCCCTGGGGCGCACGCTGAAGCTGGGGGAGACGAGCTACCGCACCAACTCCCTGGGCCTGCGCGGCGCGGAGCTGGGCCCCCGGGCCCCTGGGGAGCTGCGACTGCTCACCCTGGGAGACTCCTCTATCTACGGCCTGGCCGTTCCGGAGGAGCGGGTCTTCGGCGCCGTAGCCGCCAGCCTGCTGGGCGAGGCCTGGCAGCGCCCCGTGCTGGCGGTGAATGGCGGCGTGCCCGGCCACGACTCCCAGCAGTCCCTCTCACGGCTGAAGAGCATGGGAGCGGTCGTGGACCCGGAGTGGGTGGTGATCGGCAACCTGTGGAGCGACATCTTCGCCAGGGCCAAGCGCCAGGGCCTACAGCTGGAAGAAGCGGCCGAGACCACCCAGGGCATCCTGCGCCACCTGGCCGCCTACCGCCTCACCAGGCGAGCGCTCTCCCCCTGGCTCACCAGCCGCCAGGTGCGCTTCATCCGCTCCCACGCCGACATCGGCGACCTGCAGGGCGACGATCCCAGTCGCGTGCTGCTGGCCGACTACCTTCGCAACCTGGAGGGTCTCGCTCGGCAGGCCGAGGCGCTCGACGCTCTGCCGGTCTTCCTGGTGCTACCAGCCCCCATGGACCTGGATCCGGCCCCCCTGCCCGCCACCGTGCTTGCATTCCGCGAAGCCCTGCGCCAGGTGGCGGCGGCCCACGACGCCCCCCTGGTGGATGGGCCGGCCTACTTCGCCGCTCACGGCGCCAACATGGCCTTCTGGAACGACCAGGTGCATCCCAGCGTGGAGGGGCACGCCCTGCTGGGCATGGCCCTGGCGGCGGCGTTGCTGCGGAATCCCCCTGCCGGACGGCAGGCGGACCCGCACAGCGCAGCAACAGGGGAGCGCTGATGGGCGCCGCAAGAGGCAATCCGGGCGGAGCTGGCTGGCGACGCATCCTGGACCTGCAGGTCACCACCAGAGAGGGCCGCAGCCACCGCATCTCGGCCGTGCTGCTGCGCGCCGGCCTGCTGCTGCTGGCCACCGCCGCGATCCTGGCCCTGGCCGCGCTGGGACTGTGGCACAGCGATTTCGGACGGCAGGCCCTGGCGGATCTGCTGGCGCGCTCCCAGCCCGGGGGCGTTCTGCTGGGGATCCTGGTCATCTCCCTGGCCACCCCCATCACTGCGGCGCGCTGGCGCTGCCTGCTGCCGGAGCCCGTGGCCTCGCGCGGCTCCCTCTGGCTGCTGACCCAGATCCAGTGCGTGGCCGTGCTCTTCAACTACGCCGTCCCGGGCCCGGTGGGCGAGCTGGTGGCGGCGCTGCTGGTCAAGCGCCGCTATGGCATCGGGGCCAGCGAGGCGCTGGCGGCCAGCATGGTCGCGCGGCTGGTGGGCCTGGCCGTAGCCGCCTTCATGGCGGCCTTCATCTTCCTGGTGGCGCCCCTGCCCATCCCGGACAACTGGCGCCAGGCGGCCCTGGCCGCGGCCCTGGCCATGCTGCTGGGCGCCGGCGCCCTGGCGCTGGCAGCGGCCCGGCCCCGCCAGCTGCAGACGCTGATGGCGCGCATCGTCGGCCCCGTGGAGCGCCGCGGGGGCCGCCTGGGCCAGTTGACCGCGCGCGGCCGCGGCATGGCGGACAAGCTGCTGCTGGCGCTGGCGGCCATCAGCAAGCGGGGCCCCAAGCCCCTGCTGAAGGCCACGGCCTGGACCACGGTGGGCCACGTGATCTCGCCCACGGGCGTGGCCATCGCCGCCTGGTCCATGGGCATGGCGCCGGCCTGGGCCGGGGTCGTCTTCACAAATGTCTTCGTGATCGTCAGCGCCCTGGCCCTCTACCTCTTCCCCGGCAGCCAGGTGGGCTGGGACGTGATGTACTGCACCGTCTTCACCGGCTCCACGGGCGTCAGCCTGGCCGACGCGGCGGCGGTCACCGTCCTGGCGCGCGTACAGCAGTCGCTGCTGGTGCTGCTGGGTGCGCTGGCCCTGCTCTTCCTGGCGCGCCATATAGGCCAGGAGGCCGCCGCTCGACGGAAGCGGGGCTGAAGAGGCGGCGGAGCGCTCAGGGCTCCACGATCAGCACGTCGCTGCCGCCACGCCCGAAGGTCTCGGGGTGGTACATCTCCTCGGCCCGCGGCGGCGGCACCACGAAGCGCCCCAGCGTGGTGGCCCTGGCGACGTAGCTGTAGCGATGCACGCCCTCGCGCAGCAGCGAGGCGAAGGCCTCGATCCGCTCGTCCCGCAGGTTCTGGTGCTCGTACCAGCTGCGCGTCCACCACCAGTAGGGGCTGCTGGGCTCGGTCGCATCCGCGGGCAGCTGCCCCGTGGCTGCCAATGAGGGATTGAGCGGCTCCAGCCCCGCCGGCAGGGGGTCGACCAGGGCCACGTGGTAGCGCCGGGCCGGCGTCACCATGGTCAGCCGCACGCGCACGCGGGCCCCGGCCCGCACATGCCAGCTGCCCGCCTCGTCCAGCCAGACATCGCCCTCGTCATCGACGCCCTCGTAGCTGCGCTGCACGGCGAAGCCGCGCTCCGCTGGCTCCAGGCCAAGCTCCAGGGGCGCGTAGCGCAGACCCAGGCGGTAGTAGAGGCGGCCGGGGCCCTCTTTCGCCAGGATCAGCGGGCTGCTTTCTTCTGCCTGCGCCAGCCAATCCATGGGCAGCAGCAGCTGCGCACGCTCGCTGCCGCGCCCCTGGAAGCTCTGCTCGGCCACCAGGCCCGATCCCAGCCAAGCCCGCGCGACGAACTCGGGCTCCTGGGCTTCGTAGGCATGAAAATAGCGATCCATAGCCAGCAGGGCGAAGGCGTTCTCCTGGGTGTTGTTCCAGCGGCCCTGGCGGCGATGGGCCAGCAGCCCACGACAGAGCTTGGGAATCAACTCGTGCTGCGGCGCGCTGGCGATCAAGGCCTCCAGCAGCAGGGCGTCGCTGCGACGGTCCGAGTGCAGCAGCAGGTGCGCTCCGTCCTCGTAGCGCTGGACGAACTGAGCCGTGGCTGCGGTCTCGGAGACGCGGTTCTCCAGCTGGCGAAGCAGCTGCGCCACCTCGTCCTCGGCCCCGGACGCCGCCAACACGGGCAGCAGCCAGGCCAGGGCCTCCAGGGAGAGATCCTCGACGCCGGCCTGCCTCAACAGGCTGCGGGCCCGCTTGCCGTCGCTGTCTCCGGCCAGGTGGCGCACGTGCAGGGCGTAGGCTTCCACCGTGCAGCGCACCTGCTCCGGCATGTCATCGGGCAGCTTGCGGCGCAGCCCGCGCAGGTAGCGCAGCGCCCGGCTCATGGTCAGCTCGGGCACCGGCAGGCCCTTGGCACGGGCCCGCGCCAGGGCGTGGGCCGCGTGCACGCTGACGAAGGGCCAGGAACGCTCCCCACGGCGCCAGAAACCGAAGCCGCCGTCGTTGTTCTGGCGCGCGGCCAGCAGCTGCAGATCCTGGGACACGGCCTGTTCCAGCGCCTCGGGATCGGGCAGGCCCTGAGCCGAGAAGGCGCCCAACACGTCGCGCAAGGCCGCGACCGCCAGCAGGCGCGACGAGGCCTGCTCCACGCAGCTGTAGGGGTAGTCGGCCAGGTAGAGCACGGCGTCGCTCAGCGCCTGCAAGGCGCTGGACGACGTGCTCAGCTCCAGGCCGCCGAACTGAGTCCGGACATCCTGGGGCAGCTGCACGGGCTGCACCACGGCGCCCTCGTCCAGTTCGCCGTAGGTGGCGAAGGCCTCGACGGTGGCCGGGGTATGGACCGGCAAGGCGAAGCCGGCGGCGTCGCTCAATTCCCCGGCTGCCACCGCCGCCTGGAAGCGCGCCGTACCCGCCGAGAGCGCGGCAACGGCAAAGCGCAGCTCCACCCGGTCGCGGGCGGGGATCTGCAGGCGGCGGCCGATCACGGCTGGCTCGGGACCCTCCTCGTCCAGCACGGCGTTGGCGGCCCGCAGCACGACCTGGGCCGGCAGCGGCTCGGCGGTCTGGTTCTGCAACAGCAGGCAGAGCTGCGCCCGGTCGCCGAAGTTGAGGAAACGGGGAGGAGAAGGCCGCAGCATCAGGGGCTTACGCGCCGTGATGCTGGTCTCGGCCGAGCCGAAGCGCTGTCCGCCATCCACCGCCACAGCCATCACGCGGTAGCGGGTCAAGGAGTCGGGCAGCTGCAGATCCACGCTGACCTGCCCCTGCTCATCGCTGCGCTCCTGGGGCGCGAAGAGGGCCAGCGCGTCGAAATCGCTGCGCAGCGTCAGGCCCGCCGCGGACGACTCGCCCCCGTCCTCGCCCCCATCACGGCCGCCGTCGTCGTCGCCCCCGTCGGCCATGGCCATGGCTTCGTCCGGAGGGGCGGCCAGCATGGCGCGTGCCATGGGCAGGCCCATGGGAGCCGAAGCCGCGCGGCGCGTGCTGCCCCCGCGGCCCAGGTCCCCCAGGCCTCCCAGCAGCCGCGAGACATCGCTGACCAAGAGGTGCTGTCGCAGCTCGTACTCGGACACGCCAGGGGCGCGGCGGCTGTAGAACACGTCCATGGGATCGGGGATGCCGTGGCCGCTCAGGGCCAGCAGCGCCTCGTCCGCCACCACCAGCGCCACCTCCGCCCCTGCCACAGGGGCCCCGGCCTCGTCTCTCACCACCAGGTCCACCTTGCTGCGAGCGCCGGGTTCCAGCTCGCTGCGCTCGGGGCTCAGCTCCAGCTGCAGCGTGCGAGGCGCGGTCGACACGGCCAGGTCCAGGGTTCCGGAGGCGTAGGCGGGCTGGGGAGGCAGGTCGCTGCGCGGCGCGCCTCGCTCGTCCAGCCTGGCCTGCTGCCCCAGCAGCTGCACCGAGAGCAGCAGGTTGGGCAGGTGCTGCTCTTCGATGGGCACCTGCAGGGTCGTAGTGGGCCCCTCCAGCACCAGCCGGCGCGTCTCCACCAGCCCCGAGCGGCGCAGGCTCAACAGGCCCTCTGCTGGAAAGAAGGGGCTCTGCACCATGATCTCGGCCACGTCTCCGGGGGCGTGCTCCTCGCGATCGGGGATCAGCACCAGCTGCTGGCGTTCCGAGCCGCCCTCGCCCCGCAGGGCACCTCCCGCCACCCAGAGCAGCGTCTCGCTGGCGTTGGGGCGGTCCAGGTCGTCCCGCACCTGTGCGCGCAGCCGCCAGGTGCCGGGATCCAGCTCCTCGAAGACGCAGTCCTGGGCCTGCGCGGCGCTCTCCAGCTGACAGCTGCGCCGCTGTCCGTCCGCCTGCTGCCAGCGGCCCTCCTGCCGCCGCCAGTCCTGGCGCACCAGGCTCATCTCCACCTTGCGTCCGGCCTGCAGCGCTCCCTCCACATCGCTGACGATGGCCTGCACGCGCAGGGCATCCCCGGGCTGCACGAAGCGGCGGGGAACCCGGATCCCCACGTAGAGCTGGCCGGGATGCACCAGCAGGGACTTGCTGGCGCTCCAGGCCTGCCGATTCAGGTCCGTCACCGTGGCTTCGGCCTCGACGCGCACGGGCATGGCGGGCCGCAGCGCCAGGAAGTCCGCCTGCAGCTGGTGGCGCCCCTCGGCGTCGGTGAAGGCCGAAAAGACCTGGGAGCTGGTCTCGGGCTCGCGCTCCTGCCAGGGTCCGAAGTACCAGCGCGGGCGCCAGCGGCCGAAGTGGTAGTCCTGGTGCCCGGGGGGGGCATAGCTGGCCGGGCCGCTGTCCACCTGCCAGCGCACAGGCGCCGCGGCCAGGCCGCCGCCGGCGTAGTAGCTGGCCTGCGCGCTGAAGATGGCCTGCTCTCCCAGGTGCCAGGGGCCGGGATCAGCCTGCACCTGCACCTCGTACTCGGGCCGGCGAAACTGCTCGATGCGGATGCCGTGGCGATACTCGCTGCGCTCCAGGCCCGTGCCGCGCAGCTCCAGCTCGAGCCAGGCCGTACCCAGCTCAACGGCCTCGGGCAGCTGCAGCTCCAGGTCGAAGCCGCCCAGCGCGCTGAGCGAGGCCCGGCCCGTGGCCAGCTGGTTGCCGCGCGAGTCCCTCAGCTTCCAGCGCAGGCTGCGACGTCCGCCCAGCAGCAGCAGGTCGCCACCGCGCCCCGCCTGCCTGCGGCGCAGCCAGCCCTTGATGCGCACGCTCTCACCGGGCTGGTACAGGCCGCGGTCGTCGAAGACCAGCCAGGCCACGCGGTCCTTCTCGGCCCGCGCGGTCCAGGGATTGCTGGCCGACCACCAGGAGGCGCTGCGGGGCAGGATGGCCAGATCGGAGCCGCGGCGGGCCACCACCAGGCCAGCTCCCTCTGCCTCCAGGGGCAGGCGCCAGCGGGCCATGCCCTGGGCGTCGCTGCTGCGGCGCGCGCGGCTGGGCCAGAGCTCCAGGCGCAGGCCCTCCAGGGCGCTCCCGTCGGAGAGATCGCTGGCCATCACCACCAGCTCCCGCTGGTCGTGCAGGGCGGTCAGGCCGATCTGTGTGGCCTGCACCCAGGCCAGCACCTCCTGGTACCGCGCGTCCTTGACGGCGCCCTGGGGCCGCACCAGGACCACCAGCTGCCCGTGGCCCTCTTCCAGGTGGGGAGCGAGGTCGAGCGTGCTCTCCACCAGCGTGTCGGGCTCGCCCTGCACCTCGAGCTCGCCCTGCCACAGCAGGCGTCCCGGCGGGCTGCCCTCGGGCTCACCGTAGCGCCGGCGCCGCTGCATCCAGCTGGCGAAGCTGCCCCAATCCTGGGGACGGACGCTGTGTAGCAACACGTCCAGCCGCTCGTGGTTGCGGCTGTGCAGCGTCAGGGCCGGCGCAGCCAGCGGATCCAGCACCACGAAGGACTCTTCCGGCCCCAGCAGCAGCGGTTCGGCCTGGCCCGTCTCGAAGACCAGCACCTGCTCGCTGCCCAGGGTCTGGCCGTACACGTCCTGCAGCTCGGCAGGCAGGGTCAACTTGTAGCGGCAGCGCCCCTGCTTTAGGCCGCTCAACCGCAGGCGATCGCGCTGGGCAAGCAGCTGCAGGCCTGGCACCTCGGGGGCGACTCCGAGCATCGACGCAAGATCCTGCTCTTCGGCCAGGACGTTGTTGAAGATCACCACGAAATCGTCGTCAGGCGAGCAGCTCCCGCGCCCTCCGCAGCGCTGCTCCTCCACGGCCAGGGGCGCGTAGGTGCGAAAGCGGAAGGACTGGTCCTCGGCGGTCAGGCGCGGACCTTCGGCGGAAGGCGAGCCCACGGACAGGACCAGCTGGAAGGCCGTGTCTCGGGGCAGCTCCTGCAGCGGGCGCAGCACGAGCTGGCGGCCCGCCTCGGCCTGGCCTGCCAGGCGCGCCACCTCCTCGTCGGCGGCGATCTCCTGGGGACTGGCCAGCCGCAGAGACCAGGCGCGCCCGGTCGGTCCGCGGGACTCCAGGCGCAGCAGGGGCAGCAGGGCCGCGGCGTCGACGCGCTGATCGAAGACCAGCTGGAGCAGGGGCTGCAGGGAGACCGACCGCCCCTGCGGATGGCTGCTCTCCAGCTGCAGCGCCGGCGTGGCGAAGCTCCAGCTCAAGGGGGCTTCCAGGACTTCTCCCAGGGCCGAGCGCACGCGGCGCAGCGAGCGCACCTGGTACTCGGTGGCCATGGGGAAGCGCCCTTCGGGCTCGAAGAGCAGGGTGCGCGTGCCCACCCAGCGCCACTGCCCGGGCGGCTCTGGCTCCAGGCGCAAGGGTACCTGCTGGGCGGCCTGTTCCTGGGAGCTCAGGTCCGTCATTGGCTGGGAGAAGCTGATGGAGAGGTGGGGCGCCAGGGGCACCTCGCCCTCAGGGGCGTAGCGCAGCACCTGCAGCGCGCCTGGTTCCACCGCAGGCGGCGCTTCGGCATCGCCGGTGGCGGGGAAAGACAGCTCCAGCATCTGGCCCGCGACCGGCGCTGGCGGCGAGGAGGCTGGTAGGGAGAAGGGCTGCTGGTCACCACTCCCGCTCTCCAGCGCCGGCAGGCGCTCCAGCAGCAGGTCTCGCTCGCTGGGGGACAAGGGCAGGCCCATCACGGCGTCAGCCTCCGCCAGGGAGGCCTCCTGCGAGACGGTGACCTCGCCCAGGCGCAGCTGCAAGCCGCGCAGCGCGGGCTCCTCCTCGCTTGGCGCTGGCTCGGGCTGCTCGCTGGCCGCCAGCGCAGGGATCTCGTCCTGGACGGCCGGCCCCCCGGCCAGGCAGGCCGACAACAGGGCGAGGGACAGGCAGAAGCCGCGAAGCTCGACCATGGCGGACCTCCAGGCACCCACCGCCCGCCGCGGACGACAGGGCCTATCCAGGCCTAGCTCCTCCACGCCGGGACGTCGAGGCACCGAGGCGCCGATCCGCACAACGGGCTATGCCGCTGACAGGGGAGCTTTCCGCCTGCGCGGGGTTCCCGACAATGCTCCAAGAGAGGGAGATGAATGCCCCCTTCGACGCCGCTCCTGGCAGGCTGGCTGTTCCTGCTGGCCTGCGCGCCGCAGCCCGAACCGGCGGGATCCGACATGACCGCCCCTCCCGAGCCGCAGGCCGCCAGCGAACCGGGGCCGGCGCCGGTGAGCCCGCCAGCGCCCGAGCCCGCTGACGAAGAGGAGGCTCCGCCGGAGCGAGAGGTTCCAGCGCCGACACAGCCTCTGGCCGCGCCCGTGCACGTTGAGCAGCAAACCGAACCCGCGAGCACCGCGCCCCAGCCCGCACCCGCGCCAGCGCCGCCCCAACCCAGCGCAGAGGCCCCGACCTCGGAAGAACCAAGCCCTCCCGCAGCCCAGCCCTACCTCGACCCGCAGGCCCAGCAGGAGCCCGCCGCAGCCCCGCCCCAGACCGGTGGTCTGCTGCAGCCCACTGCGATCCCGGGCCTGAACAACCTGCGCCTGGGCAGCGAGCAAGACGAGGGCTGCGACGCCGTCAAGCTGGAGCCGGACTGCGAGAAGCCGGCGGGAGGGCAATAGCCCTTCAGCCCCCCACAACCCGCCCCAGCCAGGCCTGGCAGCCCTGGGGCAGGTCCCAGCTGCCCAGCGGCTCCAGCTCCAGGTCCAGGGCCTGCTGGGCCTGCTCCCTCAGCGGACCCCCGCCCGCCGCGCGCCCGCCAGCGGCGCAGGGCACCAGCAGGGCGTGGGTGGTCCCCAGCTGATCCAGCTTGGGCGTCCAGGCGCCCAAGCCCTCGCCCTGCGCCCAGCGCACCTGCGAGCCGCCCAGCCGCGCCAGCAGGATCACGGCCCGGGCCTGCACGGCGGCCTGGTCGCGGTTGTTGAAGATGGCCACCGCGCAGCGCCGCTGGGCGCAGTCTCGCTCCACGGCCTGCATGGCCGCCTGCAGCCCGCTCCAGTCTTGTCCCAGGGGGGGCGGGGTGACCGGAAAGGGCAGTCCCGCCAGCCGAATGCACTCATAGGGCAGCCAGGCGTCCATGGCCGGCCCGCCAGCTGGCGCGCTGCGCCTGGCCGCGTAGCTGGCTGGCGCGACGCTGCTCAGCAGCGCCGAGCCGAGCCCCAGCAGCAGCAGGATCCCAGCCAGCGCGGCAGCCGGGCGCGGCAACCGTGGCCACCAGCAGCAGCAGGCGCAGGCCAGCATGGGCAGCAGGGGCAGCAGATAGCGCGGGTCGTGGGGCAGGCTCAAGGACAAGGCCAGCAGGGCGCCGGCCGCCGCGCCCAGCGAGGCGCCCCACAGGCCCAGGGCGCTTCGCGCGCGCCAGGCTGCCAGCGGCACCGCCAGCAGCAGCAAGGGCAGCAGGCCGGGGAAGGCGTCCGCCGCGGTCTGCAGGTTCTGTCGCAGCACCGCCTGCCAGGCCCCGCCGCCCTCCAGCAGGCTCCAGCTCTCGGCCCGGAAGCGCCCTGCCAGGTGCGGCCAGGCCAGGGCGTACCAGGGCCCGGCTATCAGGGCCGCCACGGCCGCCGCCAGCAGGCCGTTGCCCAAGGCGCCGCGTCCCCGTCGCAAACCCAAAAGCGCCACCACCAGGGCCGCAGGCCCCAGGAAGAAGAGCCAGGACCACTTCACCAGCAGCCCCAGACCCGCCGCCAGCCCGAAGAGGGCGGCCGCGCCCCGCCGCTGGAAGCGCTCCGTACGCAGCAGCAGGATCCAGCCCAGGGCCACGGCCGCGGCCAGGGGCGCGTCCAGGAAGTAGCGCCGGCTGTAAGACAGGGCCAGCGGGGAGAGAACCGTGATCAGCAGGAAGCCCCAGGCGCCGGAGCGCCCCAGCGGACGCCGCGCCAACCAGCAGGCCAGCCCGGCCGCCACCAGCCCATGGCAGAGCACGGCGGCCCGCGCCGCGATCATGGAGGGCGCGGCGCCCAGCCAGGGCAGGGTCAGCAGGTAGACCAGGGGGGGGTAGTCGCGGGTGCTGGTCAGCAAGGCGACCAGCCAGGCGCGCAGGCCCGCGGCGCTGGCCAGGGCCTGGCGCAGGTCCAGCAGGTTGGCGAGGTGGCGTGCCTCGTCCTGCACCGGCGGGCCGCCCTCCAGCCCCAGGCGCTGCAGGCTCCAGCCAGCCACCAGGCCCAGGCCCAGCACCAGCCCCAGCAGCTCCAGCCCGGTCCGTGGTTCTTTCAGCGGATCACCTCGTCGCAGTTCCCCTATCAAGAAACAGCCGCGCCTGGGTCTCGGGGCGCTGAAAAGTCAACGCAAAGGCGCAAAGAAGCAGAGGCGCAGAGGCCTTGGCCTCGGTGGCTGCCGAGTGGCGCCGCCTAGGGGCGAGGGGAGAAGAGAGGGCTGGCGCTCCGAACCCCGCAGGGATGGCGGCGGGACGCAAGCGGGCCGTTTCATGGTCCTCGGGGGCGCGGAGCCGAAGACCGTTCTTCAGGAGCAAGTAGGGCCGGGCTACGCCGCGACGGGGCGTCACCCGGCCCAGAATGCAGGCTCGCCTAGGCGCAGCTTCGCAGGCTCGATGGCGTGCAGGTTCCCTCTTCCTGCTGGCCAAAGTCGTGGTCCGACGTTCCGTCCGAACGCCGATCCGCAGGCTCGGTTTCCAAAAACCCGCGGATACCGTGGGATTCCGTATCGCATAGCACGGCGACCAGCTCCGCTACCCGCTCCTCGGCGAACCCAACCGTGACAGAGACCGAGCTCGTATCCTCGGCCTGGGATTTCCCTCCTTCGCATGGTTGATGTCGCTCTTCATCGCTTCTCGACAGGTCCGTTCGTTCATTCCCTTCGACTTCGCCCTGAACCTCATGGCAGCTTCCACCGCAGCGACAATCCCGCTTCGTCTCCAGCTCGATCAGCTCGCCCAGGGCCCCCGTTTCCTCGCTCTCCCAGCTGCCGCAACGTGAGCAGCCGCCCCAACCGTCACTTCGCTCCCAACTTCCGCAACGCGCGCAGCCGTGCCACTGCTCCGCCAGCTCCAGCACCTGGCCGCGCTTGACGGGCTCGGCCTCCGTCACAGCCGCGCGCTCCCAGCTTCCGCAGCGCGAACAGCCACCCCAGCCGTCGCGTCGCTCCCAACTGCCGCAGTGGGGGCAGCCAAACCAGCCATCATCCGCCAGGTCTTCGCCTTCCTCTTCCACCTCAACTTCATCCGCAGCGTCTTCCAGCGATGCCGCTTCCAGCTCCCACAGCTCCCATCCATTCAGCGCAGCGTTCTCGTCCAGCTCAGCATCCAGCTCCAACGCACCCCAGCAATCTCCATCGAGGATCTCCGCTTCCGCGACCGGTCCATCATCAGCTGGCCAGGGGTCGCTGAATGCGATCGGGGCGATCCGCTCCAGCGAGTCCTGGGTACAGAGATCCCCAGGATCATCGGAAAGGTCGCGCTCTGTTCCTTCGTAGGTCATGGTTCGCTCCTTTCCGTGCCGTTGCTTCCTTCTCACATTCTCATTGTCGTCTCCAGCCGGGATCATCGGGGGTCAGACTGGGGTCAGATGCGCGAGAAAACGCAGCGGGACCGCGACGGGAAAGGCCGATCGGTCCGATGGCTGCCCCGAAGGGCGGGGTGGCCCTCGCAAATCCGGGCTGCCAGCGCCGCGCGGGATGGCTACATTGACCAGGCTCGGCGCTGCTGCCGGGCTGCTGCGCGCGGGAGCTCCATGCCGACGATGAACGCCAAGTGCTGGCTGGTGCTGGACAATGGCAACCGCTTCCGCATCGATGGCCGAGGCCTGCTGATCGGTCGCAGCGTCGGGGCGGACATCCACCTGCCGGATCCGGCGGCCAGCCGCCGGCAGGCCCTGGTCTACCTGGACACCTCGGGGCTGCAGCTGGTACGCCTGGGGCGCGCCCCCGTGCACCTGAACGGCGAGCTGGTCTGCGAACAGGGCAACCTGGAGGACCAGGATCTGCTGCAGTTTCCCGGCACCAACATCCGCGTGAAGGTGCAAGACCCGCCCGCCGACGCGCCCACGGGCTGGGTGCTGCGCCACAGCGTCGGCCGGCCAGGAGAGCCGACCTCCACCATCTTCGCGGATCTGCCGCGCGACGAGTTTCGCGTGGGCCAGGGTCCGGACGACCACCTGAGGCTGATGGAGTGGCCCGTAGCGGCCATCCAGCTCACGCCCTGCTTCCCCAATGGCTGGGAAGCGGTGCTGGCCCGCGGCGTCACCTTGAACGGCCAGATGCCAGTATTCGGCAGCAAGCTGAAGCTGCGCTCCGGGGACCAGATGGTCTACAACAGCGAGACCGTGCGCCTGATCGACGTGGCCCGCAGCCAGAAGACCACCATGGGCGACGAGGGCCAGTGCCTGCCGTGGAAGGTGGAGCTGCAGCCGCTGCCCCCGGCGGGCGGGCAGATGACCGTCCACGACGGGAAAGAAGAGACCACGGCATTCTTCCCCGGCCTGCGCTTCGACCTGCTGCAGGTGCTGCTCCAGCCCCCCGGCGGGCGCGAGCCCGGTGAACCCCTGCCCGACGCCGTGCTGCTCCCCCAGCTGTGGGGCCGCAAGATCCCCAGCGATCGCAAGGCGGTCACCACCTGTAGGGACCCGCGCAATCCCGCGTCCTGATTCCCTGGATGCGCCGCCCCG
>CAYVQL010000307.1:0-13310 GCA_964454135.1 uncultured Enterobacterales bacterium
ACACCTTCAACGACCACTACCTGGAGCTGGACTACGACCTGTCGCGGGTGATGTTCATCTGCACGGCCAACACCGTGCAGGGCGTGCCCCCGGCCCTGCTGGACCGGCTCGAGATCATCAAGCTGTCCGGCTACACCGAGATCGAGAAGCTGGCCATCGCCAAGCGCTTCCTGCTGCCCAAGCAGATGGAGGCCAACGGCATCGGCGACGCCAACCTCACCCTGACCCGCGAGGCCGCCAGCGCCATCATCCAGCGCTACACCAAGGAAGCCGGCGTGCGCAACCTGGAGCGCGAGATAGCGGCCATCTGCCGCAAGGTGGCCCGCAGGGTGGTGGACGAGGGGCCCGAGTTCCACGCGCGCATCAGCAGCCAGAACCTGCACAAGCTGCTGGGTGTGCCGCGCTTCTTGTCCAGCGGTGCCGAAGAGCACGACGAGGTGGGCCTGGTCAAGGGGCTGGCCGTCACCTCGTGGGGTGGGGAGCTGCTGTCGGTCGAGGTGGCCGTCATCCCCGGCAAGGGCAAGCTCATCCTGACGGGCCTGTTGGGCGACTGGCTGAAGGAATCGGCCACGGCCGCCTTCAGCTACATCCGCGCGCGGGCCGAGCGCCTGGGCCTGTCCCCCGACTTCCACGAGCAGCACGACTTCCACGTGCACTACCCTGGCAACGCCATGAAGACCGACGGCCCCAGCGCTGGGATCACCATGGCCACGGCCCTGGTCAGCGCGCTGACGGGCATCCCCGTGTCCCGCGAGGTCGCCATGACGGGAGAGATCTCCCTGCGCGGGCGCGTGCTGCCCATCGGCGGGCTGAAGGACAAGGCCCTGGCCGCCCACCGCGGGGGCATCCAGCACGTCATCATCCCGGCGCGCAATGAAAAGGACATTCCCGAGATCCCCAAGCAGGTGCGGGAAGCCCTGCAGATCCACCCCGTGCGGCACATGGACGAGGTGCTGCCGCTGGCCCTGGTGCTGAGCGACCCCCAGCGTTGGGCCGAGCTCTGGTCCGACGAGCACTTCAGCGAAGGGGAATCCGCCGGGCCGATGTAGGGGTCCCTTAGGGTGGAGAACCCGCATCCCCGGCCTTGACAGCCCTGCGCGCGGCGTTACATGCGCCGGCGTCTGCAGCGCCGCCTTTGTCGTTGCCGAGAAGCTGGCGGGCGGATAGCTCAGTCGGAAGAGCAACAGCCTTACAAGCTGTGGGTCGCAGGTTCAAGCCCTGTTCCGCCCACTCTCGCTGAGCCGGTCTTTAAAATGGGGTTGTAGTTAAGTTGGTTATAACGCCGGCCTGTCACGCCGGAGGCCGCGGGTTCGAGTCCCGTCAACCCCGCCATGCAAAGAGCCCGTCGGTTCCCCCCGGCGGGCTCTTTCTTGTTCTCGGGTCCTGTGGCCATGCTTCGGGCGTGATACCAGAGGCTCCATGAAGACCCCGGCGTCAACGCTGCTCATCAGCCTGGTCGTGGCCTCGCTGGTGGCCGTGAGCGCGCTGGCCGGCCCGCCCACCAAGCGCAAGTCCGACTCCGAGGAGGGCAAGATCCGCTACCTGCGCTCCTGTTGGCAATGCCATGGCGTAGAAGCGCGGGGCGACGGTCCGGCGTCCAGCGCCCTGAAGGTCCCGGTTCCTTCGCTGCGCGAAGATCGCGGCAAGAGCCGCGATGACCTGGTGGCCTTGATCCGCGAGGGTCGGGGCGCCATGCCGGCCTACTTCGACTCCATCAGCAAGCCCAACAGCCGCCGCATCCTGGTCTACATCGACTCGCTGGACAAGAAGAAATCCCCCAAGGACGAAAAAGACGAAGAAGACGAGGACGAGGTGCCCGTCGAGGAGCGCAATGCGCCTGCCGAGGAGGACGAGGTGCCCGTCGAAGAGGGCAACGCACCCGTCGAAGAGGGCGACGCGCCCGCCAACGAGGCGGAGGGCGGAGAGTAGCAGCGGGCTGCAGCCATAAGCGGAAGAAGAAATGAGTCGGATTCGGGCACTGAGCAATAAACGCCGATCCTGCCGACAGTTCGGGGAGCTCCCGCAGCGCCTTTTCAGGGCTGCGCGAGCAGTCCTGCGCCGCTCATCAAGCGGCGAAGATGGGGGGGAGAGGCGGTGTCCGCCTCGGATAGGGGGGGGAGAATCTGTCTTCCCCCCGAAAAAACAGCGCCGGATCCGCGAGTTCTTCGGCAACGTCTGGCACGCCATCAAGTTCGTCCTGCGCTTCCTGCTGCGCATGGTGCAGCTGCAGCGCGACGTGCGGCGGGGCGACGGCCGGGCCGGTGAGCCCGTGCTGCTGCAGATGAAGCTCACCAACCGCTGCAATATGCGCTGCAAGATGTGTGGGCAGTGGGGAGAGACGGGCTTTCACAAGGAGGGCATCGGGCGCCAGAGCCTGGACCCGGCGCTGGCGCTGCGCTTACTGGACGACGCCGCGGCCAGCGGCTCCGCCATGACCCTGTGGGGCGGTGAGCCCCTGCTCTATCCCCAGCTCGAGCGGGTGATGATGCGGGCGGCGGAGCTGGAGGTTCCCTTGAGCCTGATCACCAACGGCCTGGTGCTGTCGCGGCACGCGGATCTGATCATTCGCTCCGGGCTGAAGGACCTCTTCGTCTCCATCGACGGTACGGCCGAGATCCACGACCGGATGCGGGGCCTTCCGGGCGCCTACGAGCGCGTCGTGCAGGGCATGCAAGACGTGCAGCGGGCGCGAGAGGCGGCTGGTCGCTCCGTGCCCAAGCTGCACATCCTGACCACCATCACCGAAGACAACTACCTGGCGCTGGAGGAGCTCTACGACGCCCTGGCGGACATGGACCTGGAGATCGCCTCGGTCTCCAGCAGCCTGCGCTGGTGGACCGATGAAGAGACGGGCAGGGCGTACCAGGCCTTCATGACCAGCCAGCTGGGGGTGGAGGAGGCCAGCTCGTGGCGCGGCTTCGCCTGCGGCCCGCCTCCCATCGACACCGACCAGCTGGCGGCGGTGCTGGCGCGCGCCCGCAAGAAGCGCCGTCCCTTCAAGATGGTCTTCCACCCGCGCATCAAGCCCCAGGAGCTGGGCCCCTTCTTCACCGATCTGAGCCAGACCTTCGGCCGGGGCATCTGCCACGCCCCCTGGACCTACGCGCTGCTGCTGCCCGACGGCGAGCTGACCTTCTGCCCGGATTTCCCGGACTACTCCATCGGGAACCTGGCGCAGGCGCGCGTGCCCGAGCTGTGGAACGGGGCGCGCGCCATCGCCTTTCGCAAGCTGATGTTGCAGCGGCTGCTGCCCATCTGCTCCCGCTGCTGCGGTCTCTACATGACAGGCGGGCGCAGGAAGAACTGAGGGAGACCTCAGTACTCGGCCGTGCCCAGCACCCAGATGTAGGCGAAGGCGCCGCTACCCGAGTCGTAGGTGGCGTTGGCCACCGGGCCCCAGGCGCCCTTGTCGTAGTAGAAGAGCACGTTGGCATGCCCGTAGTAGTCGGACACGTAGGCGATGGCGAAGCTCTCGCCGTTCAGGCTGTCGATGGTGCTGGCGTCGTAGCCGATCTGCGCCGCGCAGGCGCCGTCCACATCGGTCTCGACATAGGCGCCGCTGATCTCAACGTCGTAGGCCCAGTCGCAGGGCTCCGCGCCCGCGTCGTTGACGCAGTCGTCGCGCGAGCCGGTGGAGATCACGTCGTAGCTGATGCGGCAGAGGTCGTCGCCGTCGCCCGAGTCGGCGATGAAGTAGCGATCCTCCCAGCCCTCGTAGCTGCCGGCCAGGACGGTGGCCTCGCCCTCGCGCCCCAACAGGCCGGTCAGCGGATCGGTGTCCGTGTCCGTGTCCGTGTCCGTGTCGGCGTCGGCGTCGGCGTCAGTGTCCGTGTCGGCGTCGGTGTCGGCGTCGGTGTCGCCCTCGGTGTCGGCGGTGTCCTTGTCGCCATTGCAGGCGCAGGCCTGCATCGCGCCCAGGACGGTCGCCAGCAGGAAGAACAGGGTGGTCTTGCGCATTCTCATTCTCCTCCATGGCCATCCGGGGGACGGATGACCCAGTTCAGTCCGAGTCCGAATATCGTGGTATGGGCCGCGAAGGTCCCATCGCCCACGTACTTGCCCGTGCCGATGTCGGCGGCCAGCGGATCGATGGTCACCTGGTAGATGGTGGAGCGTTCCAGCTCGCGCTCGGGCACGAAGGCCTGGGAGAAGCCCAGGTCCAGGGCCAGCTTCTCGCGCGCCAGCCAGACGCTGGCGCCGACGCCGTAGCCGAACTTGGTGCCGTCGGGCATCAGCACGCCCTGGTACTCCTCGGGCACGGCCGAGGTCTCGAAGAGCAGGCCCATGCGGGCCGTCAGGCGCGGCTTGAGATCGGCCTCGGCGCCCAGGCGGAAGGACCAGGCGTTCTGCAGCGCCAGGGGCAGGGCCACCACATCGTCGATCACCAGGGGATCACTGTTGGTGGCCACCTCGAGTTGGGCGCCCTCCAGGCTCAGGCTGTCCAGGCTGCTCCAGCCCTGCCAGGCCACGTCCAGCTCCAGCTCCAGGCTGGGCTTGGGGCGCAACAGCACGCCGCCGCGCAGGATGTGGGGCATGCGCACGTCCAGGTAGGCGCTGTCGGTGCTGGCGCTCTCGTCCGTGATCAGGAACCTGGCGTCGCCTTCGCCGAAGCCCTCGGTGTGGTAGTGGTTCTGCGAGAAATCCGACTCCAGCGTGCCCGTGGCGTGGAAGCTGACAGCGGGCACGTAGGCCAGGCCGGCGGCGAAGAAGCCGTCGGGCGACTCGTAGAGCAGGCCGGCGTTCCAGGTGATGGCGAAGGGATCCCGTACGAAGATGTGGTTGCCCACGTCGTAGATGGCGTCTTCGGTGAGGGTGGTGCCCGTGGGGTGGACGATGGCTGCCAGCGATTGGTCCACCTGAAGCATGGTCCAGGCCAGGCCCACGCCCAGCGAGAGCCTGTCGGCGAAGCGGTAGGCCGCGCTGGGCCCGGCGCTGACCGCGATGACCGTGGACTCGGTCAGGGCGTAGCGCTGGGGGCCACCTTCCGGGTAGGAGAGCATGGGGGCGTAGGGCGTGTACATGCCCAGCGCCAGGGTGAAATCGTCGAGCCCGAAGCTCCAGGCGCCGCCCAGGTTGGGTACCGGGAAGGGGGGCGCGTCGTTCTCGATCTCTTCGAAGCTCAGATCCGTCTCGTCGGCCCGCTTGAAGCGCACCGACTGGTGCACGCCGGCCAGCTGCAGAGTGACCTGGCTGCGGATGCGGGTCAGGGCGGCCGGGTTGTAGTACTGGGCCGAGAGATCGTCGGCGCCCACGGTGAAGGCCGCGCCGCGGCCCATGGCCCGGATGCCCACGCCCGTGGTGTAGTAGCCGGCGGCCTGGGCGGCTCCGGGGATCAGCAGCAGCGCGGAGAGCAGGGGGCGGAACGCGGCAGGGGGCATCAGCTAGTCCTCGCCGTACAGGCTCTGGGTGAGGGTGTTGAAGCCGAAGGCGTAGCCCAGGTCCGAGTTCAGCGTCCACTCGGCCTGCCCTGCGCTGTCCACGCGGTCCATCTGGCCGGAGACGGACCAGGTGACCAGGGTGTCGCCGTCGTCGAAGCGGTGCACGTCGCCCAGCACGAAGACGTAGATCGAGGGATCCGCGGTGTACTCCCAGATCTGCTCGGCCTGCTGGTTGTCCTGGTCGAAGCTGTACTCCAGAACGCGCGATTCGTAGGTGACGGCCCCGTCGTTGTCGAAGATCAGGATCGAGTCGTCCAGCACCTGGAACTGGTGCTCGTGCATGAAGGTCTCGGAGCCCGAGGCGATGTCGAAGCTGTTGGCCTCGCCGCCGAAGCCCCACAGGCACTCGCCGCTGGCGCGGTCGATCTTGATGATGCTGCTGAAGTTGCGCAGCGAGAGGTAGTAGGCCTGCTCGTCCGGGTCGTAGTCCAGGGCGTTGGCGAAGGTCCAGCCGATCTCCATGTCGTCGCCCGTGATCTCGCTGGGATCGAAGCAGTCCCAGGCGCTCCAGATCGTGGTCTGGGTGCCGTCGGGGGCCACCTCTATGATCTGATCGCCGCGCAGGTCCTCGCCCTCGAAGTCGCGGTACTCCACCACCATGGCGCCGATGGTGCCGTCGGCGTGCTCCACGAAGTCGTGGGCCAGCAGCGGGATGGGGATGCTCTCCTCCCAGCTGCCGTCGTAGGCCACGCGCACGATCTCCGAGCCCTCGTCGGGCTCGCCCGAGACGCTGGCCGCGTTGTAGAGCACGCTCTGGCCGTCCACGGACACCCGCGTGCGGTAGACGTCCAGCTCGCGCTCCTCGATGTGGTACCAGATGAACTCGCCCTCGGAGTTGATGATCATGGGGCCGGTGGTGGAGCCGATGATGGGCACGACGCTGAAGTGGTCCTGGCCCTGGCCGCTGACGGTCAGGCCGGGCAGCTCGGCCGGTAGCGAGCCGGTGATGATCTCCCCAGTCTCGCTGACCTCGTCGCCGTCATCGGTGGGCACGACCACCCGGAAGTGGCAGTCGGTGTCGGCGGTCATGCCCATCAGCGAGACCTGGTGCTCCAAAGCGGCCTCGCTCTCCAGCGGCGTGCTGAAGCCGTAGGACTCGCTGGGGCCGTACTCCACGTAGCCAGTGGTCTCTTTGCTGGTGGTCCAGCTGACGTTGACCACCGTGCGGATCTGCTCGCTGACGCTGGCCTGTACGTCGTCGATGTCGGCTTTGCATCCCATAAGCAGCGGGATCAGGGCCAGGGGGGGCAGCCAGTTGGGAAACGCGGTGCTCATTCTTCCTCCGGCTCGAGCAAGGTCAGGAAGAGGGGGGCCGGGTTGGCGCAGCGGCTGCAGGTCATGGCCAGCACCCAGGTGCCGTTGCCCTCGAAGCCCGTGAAGGCGGAGCCGTTGTTGTCGGCCTCGCTCAGCTCCGCCGTGGCCCCGCCGTCGATGTCCATGGTCCAGATCTGGTCGGTGATCAGCTGCAGGTCCAGGAACTGCTCCTGCAGATCCTGCGCGCTCATGCCTTCGTAGAAGCCCAGCATCAGCCCGTCGATGTTCTCGTGCTCCATGGCGTTGCCCAGGCCGTTTGTGGTCAAGTTCCACCAGTCCAGCGACCAGGGCTCCTCGCGCGGCACCACCACGGGCTCCAGCGACTGCAGGTCAGCGGAGAAATCGAGCACGCCGCAGCCGTCAGGCATCTCCACCGCTGTGTTCTTGGACTTGGGCGTGGGTTCCAAGAAGAGCAGCATGCGCGTGCCCACGCCGATCACGTCGCCCGTGGACAGCAGCACCATGAAGGTGCCCAGCTCGCTGTTGTACTCGGCAGGCACGTCCACCGGTGTGCCCATGAAGGAGAAGTCCGAGAGCGAGACGCAGGTGCTGGCGTCTTCGTTCTCGTACTCCACGTAGCCGGATTGGTCGGACTGCAGCAGGTTGTCGTCGTTCAGCTTCTGCTCGACCTCTTCTTGCGAGAGGTGACCGAAGCGCACCAGCGAGAGCCAGTCGATGTCCTGGGCGGCGTCCAGGTCGTGGCACTGGATGTCCTGCAGCAGCTGGTCCCAGCAGATCTCCAGATCGCTGGCGTCGGCCGTCGCGACGGAGGGCACGTCGACCGTGCCCACGTACGAGAAGTTGTTGGCATCTTCCAGGTAGATGATGGGGTCCTTGCAGGCCGCCAGCGCCAGCGCCGCGGTCAGCAGGGCGGCGCCTCGCGGCTTCGGGCCGCCAAAGAGGGCAGCGAACATGGCGGTTTCCTCCATTTTTTTGCCTGGAAGGCGCTCTGCTTCCTGAGCTGCGGATTTCAGCTGCGCGAAGGTCACACAGAGTCACGGCATGGGTGGCGCTTGTCAAGCGGCGACGACGCAAAGGACTTTATTTTTTCTTCCAGGATGGAAACGACTTTCGAATAACAAACGGGCGCCTTTTTCACTTTTTTGGCGTCAAGCACGATGAACTGGGTAATCGGGTGCCTGACACCCAATCCTGGAGGTCATAGGAAATGGGCGTGGCCTCCTCTCTCGTCCGAACCTGCCTCTGCTGTGCGCTCGCCTGGGTGGGGACGGCCTGCGGAGGCCGCGAGGACCCATCCCCCGCCGTGCAGCGGCCTGCCGCTGTCACGGCGCCCGATCCCAGCCTTCCCCCGAACTTCATCCTGGTCGACGTCGAATCCATGCGGGCCGACAGGCTGGGCGCCTTTCGCAAGACGGAACCCCTGGCGCCCAATATGCGGGCCCTGGCCAGCCAAGGGGCCAGCTTCAGCAATGCCTTCAGCCAGTCCGCCTGGACCTTGCCGGGCCTCTGCGCCTTGCTCACGGGCCGCAGCCCTCCCCTGATGGAGCTCGGCCAGCTCGGCCTGCCCTGGCTGACGAGCGAAGAGGCGCCGAGCCTGCCAGGCCTGCTCGCCGATGGGGGCTACAGCACGGCCGTGTTCTGGGGCGAGACGGCGCCGGCGCAATTCTCGGAGTTCTCCGCTGGCTTCGATCTGGTCGTGCGAACCGAGCCCGGGGAGGCGCCCTTCGAAGGCCCCTTTCTGCGCTGGCTGGGCTCAGCTCCCAAGGAGCCCTTCTTCGTCCTGCTGCACAACATGGATCTGCACAGCCCCCTGCCAGGGCCGCCTGAGGCCTGGCTGCATCGTTTCGTGCTGCCCCATCCGGCCTGCGCCGACTACTGCAACCTGGACGAGATCTCGGACATACTCACTCCGCGGCTCGGTCGACGTTGGTCCGGGGTCCACGTGCGGGGCCACTACGACGGGACGCTGGCTTTTTACGACGACGTGCTGGGGCGCTTGCTGCAGGCGGCGGGCGAGCTGGCCTTGGAGCGTCCCACGGTGGTCCTGATCACCTCCAACCACGGCGAGGATCTCTTCGATCATGGCGTATTGGGCCACGGCTTGCACTTCGACAGTGTGCTGCGGATACCCCTGGTCATCGCGGATCCCGCGCTCGAGGTGAGCGGCCTGCAGATCGATCAAGTGGTTCAGACGGTGGATCTGGCCCCCACCATCCTGGCGCGCGCCGGTCTGCCCGCCCCGCCTGGCATGGAGGGCGCCTCCTTGCTGCCTTTGCTGGGCTTGGCAGAGGGCAGCTACCAGGAGCGGGATGTCTTTTCGGTGACCAACCGGGCCAACGCCTCGCTGCGTACAGCGCGCCACAAGCTGCTGCTGCGGCAGGTCGGGGACACGCAGCGAGGGCTGCAGCTCGAGCTCTACGACGTGGAGCGGGATCCCAGGGAACAGCGGGACCTGTACGCCCGCCGCCCCGAGCTGGCCGAAGCGCTGGAAGGGCGCCTCTTCGCCTGGCTGGAGAGCTTGCCGGCGCAGAACCCCGAGGCAGCGGTCATCGAGCTGGACGAAGCGCATCGGCGCCTGCTGCAAGAGCGCGGCTACTGGGAGATCGTGCAGCCCCATGCGGCCCCGCGATAGGGTCAGCGGCGTGACGAGCCACCCCTTGAGCGACGACCACCCTTCGGCCGTCCCCGCGGACCTGCTGCGCGTGCCCTGCGGCCCCTTCGAGCTGGAGCTGCTGGTGCCGCGCGACATGGACGAAGAGCCGGGTGAGCGCATCTCCTTCTGGTTCGGCTTGACATGCGCGGCCGTGGCGCTGGCACGACAGCTGGCTGCGGGCCCTCGACTGGATGGGCAGCGGACGCTGGAGCTGGGCTGCGGGCTGGGTCTGGCGGGCCTGGCCGCCGGCCGCAAGGGCGCGGCCGTCACCTTCAGCGACATGATGCCCCAGGCTCTGCGCTTCGCGCGCGACAACGCGCGGCGCAACGGGCTGCGGGGAGCCCGCGTGCTGCAGCTGGACTGGGAGCGCCCCGGGGCCCTGGAGCGCTACGACCTGCTGCTGGGCGCAGAGGTGGCCTACGACTACTTCCACCACGACGACCTGCTGGCCGTGCTGCAGCGGGCGCTGGCGCCCGGGGGGCGCATCCTGTTGGCGGACCGCCGGCGCCTGGCCATCGACCGCTTCCTGGGGCGGCTGGTGGGGCGCGGCTTCGCCTGTCGGGAGATCCGGGAACGCGTGCGGCTGCAGGGGCTGGAGCAGCAGGTCTCGGTGTTCAGCCTCCGTCGTGCCGGCGATGACATTTCGTGACAGTGCCCCGTCATCAGTTGTCAAGAAGCCGTGAGGCGAAAAAAAAACCTGCCCGCGGCGCAACTCCGTTCTCGTGGGATGGGCGGGCGGGCGGCTTCGGAAACGGGGCGTGATGACCGATGCTTTGAACAGGCGGTGCGTCATGTCGACGAAACCCCGCCTCGGCGGGACCGCTGAGGAGGTGGACCATGATGCCCTGTCCCCTCGACCCCACGGTCGTTGTCATCCTGATCGAGCCGGAGACGCTCGGTGTCGAGCGCTTTCGCGGCAGCCACGCCTTTGCGGTGTATGGCCCCGACGTGGAGCGCCCCTTTATCGTGATAGACAAGCGAATAACCAGAGAATCCTGGTATACCCAGGATCATCTGCTGGTCATCATGGCCCATGAGCTGGCCCATATCAAGTACGGCGAGAACGAGGAACTGGCCGATCTGGCGGGTATGCAGCTGCTGGAGGCGGCGGGCTATACCTCGGCTTTCGCGTTGCATCTGACGGAGTACGAGCGCCGCAAGGCCAAGGGACACTACGCCGAGGCTGCCTGAGGCGCGTCGCCGCGCAGGTCCCGGTTGCGCCAGCCGCGAGGTATAGGGGTGGGCCCCTTTTCCGAGGTGCCCCCATGAGCTCCGCTCGCGCTCCGCATCCGGCCCCAGCCGCCCAGCCCGGCGCTTGGAACGCCGTAGCCGCCAAGGGACAGCTGCTGGCCCGCCTGCTGCAGCGGGCGCGGGCCGCGGGCCTGCGGCACAGCGCCAAGCGTGTGCGCTTCCAGGTGGAGCTGGACAAGCGCTGCCGCCACGCGTTGCGCGACTGGCCCGCCGACGCGCAAGAACGAGCCCAGGCCTGGGCGGTCCTCGAGGAGCGGGCCTGGCAGGTGCTGCAGGAGATCGTGCCCACCTGCATCCTGTGCGGTGATTGCTGTCGCCTGGGCGCTCCGGCCCTGCACGCGCAGGACGTGCAGCTGGTACGCAGCGAGAAGATCCCGCTCTCGGCGCTCTTGACCCTGCGGCGCGGGGAGCCCGTGCACTCGGCCTTCGCTTCCGAGCCCTTTCACCTGCCCCAGGAGCGCATCAAGCTGAGGCAACGCCCCGACAGCACGACCTGCATCATGCTGGATCCCGAGACGGACCGCTGCCGCATCTACCAGCAGCGCCCCAGCCAATGCGAGGCCCAGGCCTGCTGGGATCCCGCGCTGGCCCAGGCGCTGGCTGAGCGCCCCCTGGCGACCCGCGCCCAGATCCTGGCGGGGGCCGATACGCTGCTCGAGCTGTTGGAGGAGCACGATCGCCGCTGCTCTTTCGAACGTCTGCAACGCAGCTTCGAGCGGCTGCGGCGCAGCGGCGACGACGAAGACGCCCTGGAGGCCATCGCCTTCGAGGCCCACTTCCGGCAGTTCGTGGCGGACAGGCTGCAGCTTCCCGCCTCCGCCCTGGGCTTCTTCTTCGGTCGCAGCGCCGCCGAATTGGCGACCCTCTTCGGCTACCGGGCCATACCCAGTCCCCAGGGGGGCCTGACGTTGGTGGCGTTGGAGGCTTGAGGCTCAAGGAAGTGGGGGACTACTCTTCGAAGGCCTGCAGCTGGTTGCGGCCGCCGTTCTTGGCGGCGTAGAGGGCCTTGTCGGCTCGCGCGAGCAGCTCCTCGAAGCTCTTCGCGGATCCCTGCGGCCGGTGGGATAGCCCGGCGCTGACGGTGACCGGGATGCTGGCGCCGCTGCCGTCGGGGGTGGGGATGGCGAAGGCGGCGCTTGCGATGGCGCCCACC
This sequence comes from uncultured Enterobacterales bacterium, assembly GCA_964454135.1. Taxonomy (GTDB): domain Bacteria; phylum Myxococcota_A; class UBA796; order UBA796; family JAFGLY01; genus CAYVQL01. The sequence continues at coordinate 11,771 of CAYVQL010000307.1, forward strand.
AGGCCGCGTCCCACCCGCAGCCCAGCTGAGAGCGTGCCGCCCGGCATGACCACCAGGAACTCCTCGCCCCCCAGGCGGGCCACCGGGTCGGTCCTGCGCACCTTGGCGTTGATGCGGCGTGCGGTCTGGCTCAGCACGGCGTCGCCAGCGGCGTGGCCGTAGCTGTCGTTGACCCGCTTGAAGTGGTCCAGGTCCAGCATCAACAGCGCCAACTCCCGGTTGCCGCCTTCCCAGTCGGGTTGGTCGCCGTGCTGGCGCACCCAGCGCAGCAAGGCCTTGCGGGTCAGCAGGCCGGTCAAGGCGTCGCGGTCCGCTTCTTTGCGGGCACCCTGGGCGGCGGTGCGAAACTCGTGCACGCCCAGCTGCATGGCCCTGTCCCACTGGGCCACGTCGGAGACGTCCATCACGACCAGCATGGCCCGGCGCTGTCCCGCTTCCATGAAGGGACGCAGCAGCAGGCGCTGCTGCTGGAAGGCCAAGGGGCCGTCATCGTGCAGGGCGACGGGCAGGAAGGCCTCCCCCGCCAGGGGGGCCAGGCGGAAGCTGCGGCCCCGCTGCATGGCGACTTCGATGCGCGCGATGGTCTTCTTCAGCAGTGGGGTCTGAGGGAAGAGGCTGCCCAGCGTGCGCCCGATGGCCTCGTCGGAAGTCGTGTCGCACCAGCGTGCCAGCTGGGCGTTCCAGGCCTGCACGCGCAGCTGGGCGTCCAGCTCGGCGATGCCCACGTCCAGCAGGGCGGCCAGCATGGCGTATCGGTCACGGTGCTGCTTCTTGCGCGGACTCATGGTTCGGGACGCTCGCAGTACATGGAGCGTATATCTGGTTCTCTTTCATCGGTCGGAGGCCCCTCCGCAGGTCCTTCGGCCCGGGATAGTGGCCCGACATGCAGAACGAGCCCTTCACTTTCGCTGTCCTGGCCGACACCCACATCCGGCCGCCCGGCCGAGACGAGCAGGCGGGCTATCCCTCCGACGCTCTCCACAACGCGCGCGCACGGCGGGTCGTGGAGATCCTGCGCCAGCGCAGTCCCCGGCTGGCCGTTCACCTGGGCGACCTGACCCACTCCCTGCCCGCCTTGGGGCGCTTCGAAGAGACCATGGGCGCGGCCCGCGAGATCCTCGGGGCCATGCCCTGTCCCCTGCACGTGGCCCCTGGCAACCACGACGTGGGGGACAAGCCGGGCGCACTGGTGGCCGCCCCGGTGGCCGACGAGGCCAGCCACGCCGTCTTCCAGCGTCTCTGGGGAGATCCGTGGCGCTCCTTCGACTGCAAGGGCTGCCACTTCGTCTTGCTGGACTCGCCCCTGCTCAACAGCGGCTTGGCCATGGAGGCCCGCATGCGAGTCTGGCTGGAGCAGGATCTGGTGGGCCACGAGCGCATCTTCTTGTTCAGCCACTACCCGCCTTTCCTGCTGGAACCGAACGAGCCGGCCCACTACGACAATATCGCCGAACCCGCCCGCTCCTGGTTGCTGGCGCTGCTGCGGCGCCACCGGGTGGAGGGCGTCTTCTGCGGCCATGTGCACGGCTTCGGCTACCAG
>CAYVQL010000308.1:0-13302 GCA_964454135.1 uncultured Enterobacterales bacterium
TCGCCAACCAGCCCAGGAGCTCCTCGGGCAGCGCTTCGCCCAGCGCCTCGTCGAGTATGTTGTGGATGGCGTCGAGCGCGCTCAGGGTCGGCAAGGCTGCGTCTGGAATCTGATGCCTCTTCAGGACGCGGGGCCCAACGAAGAACCTGACCTGGAACTCTTCCTCCCGTTCCTGCAATGCACCCCGTCGGAGCTCGCGTTCCAGGTCTCGGATCTCCTCAGGCGGTGGATAGCGTTCCCATGTCGCGGTCCCCGCCTCGCCGACCACATGAAGGAGCCACCGGAACCAGAGCTGTCGGATCAGCCCATCCGGGAAGGTGAAGGAGACCCGCCAACGGTGGCGCAGCGCCTCTGCATCTCCCACGGAGTTCAAGATCAGGGCTGCTCTCTCCGCGATGGAGTCGAGCGCCGTCAGGTGGCGCAGCATGTTCTCCACCTGTCCTCCGCTGGAGCTGTTGAAGGAAAGAGCTAGCTGGGATCCCGGGCGCGGCGGTGCCACGAGGGAATCGACGAGCACGGGATCGCCGACCGCCCGCTGGGGGAGCTCCGTCAGTTCGACCAAGAGCTCATGATCATCCAGGTTCTCTACCAGCTGCCAGAGCCGCTCAACGTAGTCGTCTCGTCCTCTGAACGAATAGATGAGGTGCTTCTCGTCTTCGGGCAGCAAGGCCGCTCCGCGATCACCCATCGCGGCAGACAGCAGGCCCGCCCGCAGCCAGGGCCGGATAGCGGTCGGTGGCAGCGAGAGGGCCACCCCGATGACCGCCTGTTCCTCCTCATCGTCGACTCGCTCGAGGAATGGCCATCCAGATTTGATGAACGCCACCCTGGCCTCGTGGAGATCCGGGGTTTCGTCAGGCAGTGCCAGCAGCATCCTCCCTCGATGGCTGCGTGGCAGCTCCCAGAGGAGCTCGCGGGCCGCAAAGGGAAACGCGTCGGGCAAGGTCTCCAGACCTGCTAGGACCTTGCGTGATCGCGTACGTCCCCTCTTCGCCTGCCAGAGGACGATCCTCCCGAAGAGCTCGTCATGCGCGCTTGTTTCCATCAACCCTCCTTCCAGAGCGAGGGGATCGCATTGCCAGGGGGCGAGGTGCAGCACCAGCCTGTCGAGCTCCAATGTGCTCAATGGAGGTTTTCCATGATCCCAGCGATCTGCGGCGTGGAGGATCTCGCCGGGAGCGTGCCCCTGCAGCGAGGCCAGCAGGTCAGTGCTGTCGAGCTCGGGGAGCCACTCCCGCCCGCGCTCAGAGAGCTGCTGCATCCGCGTGGCCAGCTTTTCCAGGAAAGGGCTTGGGCCGCCGGGGATGTGGCCTGGTCGAATCGCGTTTCCGATTGCCCGCACCATGCTGACGAGGCTTCCCGCCCAGATCCTCACGGCTCTGCGCACCTCGTCCAGCGTCTCTGGTGCCGGCCTGACCGTCAGGCAGATGGCTGCAGCCTGGTAGGCCCTATGTCGCCGGCCCGCCGAACTGGTATCGAGCGCATCGGTGAGCTGGGCGACGGTCACGCCCTCGATGCCCAACCACTCCAACAGCTCCACTCGCGTGGGATCCAGCAGCTCGGGAGGGAACTCACCGCGCACCAACTCGCGGGCGGCGAGCGCGGTGAGGAGTTCGACATCCGCCGGTCTCCAACCTTCCTCCCCGCCTTGGACCAGCCCCGCGGCCTGGAGATACCCAGCGACGGCGCGTGGACTGGAGGCGATGTAGGCCCGAAGGTCCTCGACTGCGGCCTTTCTGTCCCTGCTCCTCTTGGCCTCACCCGTGGCCTCGATCAGCTCGTCCAGCCGAGACGCGCTCCATGGACGGCCGCCACGGGCCTCCAGGGCTTCGCCGAGAAGTTCCATGGCTCGCCCCTCTGGCAGCACCCATCCTTCCGGCCCGTGAGCGCGGCTTTCCAGGCACCATCGCTTGGAGAAGGAGCAGAGGATCGTCATGTCCACAGCCTCCAGGCCTCGGGCGCGCTCCATCGCTCGACGCCAGGTCGCCTCGATCCAGAACCGATGGAGGGGGAGCTGCGAACCCGCGGGTGCCTGCCGCAGCTCCCTTAGCCAGCCGAGGACGCGCCTTGGGCGGAGCAGCGGCGCCAGGGCTGCGGGCGCACGGTCGGCCAGCTTGGCGAGTTCGAAGAGCTGGGCGACGATACGCTGCGGTGCGCCGATGAGCTCCGCGAGCCTCCTCAGCATCGTGCTGTCCCAGGGTTCGACCTGCAGCTGAACGACCTGCCTTGCGCCTGGATCCCCGCCTGGTGGCAGACAGTGGAGGGCATCCTTCCCGAGGGCGGAGAGCACCGTTGCCACTTGCTGGCGGGCCACGTCCACCCCCGCGCCTGGCGCTCCCGTGATCTCTATATATGGAGGTGCTTCCAGACCGCTGAGCTCCTCCACCCAGGACGCAGCGTCGTTCACCTCCTGCTTGTGCTTCAGGCGTGCGGGGATCGTCTCGGGGGCTCCGTCTCCGAAGAGCAACTGCCAAGGATCATCGAGCAGGGGATCGGCCGCCTGGTCGTACATCTCTCGCAGCTCGGGGACGCTCAGCTTGAGCAGTCCTGCCAGAACCGCGCACCTCTCGTCGTTACTCAGTAGGCGACGGGCAGCGCCGTTTCCGCCATTGCGCAGCCGAGCAAGATACGATTCCGCGGTGGAGTCCACGATCTGGAGACGGCGTGCCAGATCGACGGCGAGGCCGATCTGGCTCGTGAAACCTGCGCGTACCAGAGCTGCATTGAAGTCAGCCTGCCAGCGCAGAACGGCCGCACGGCCGAGATTCGGTGGGGAGTAGTTCATGCCTGCCTCCAGGAGATGGCTCGCAGCGTATCGAGCCCTCCTTCAAGCGCAATACAATCTTGTTGTACTCTCTTGTACAACATCCGGTGTCAGGGCGCATGCTGCAAATGTGGCATTCGGGCCGCAGAAGCCGCGGGCCTGGAACTCGCGCGCCCGCCACCGCCTGGTCGGCCGGAACCGCGTAGCCAGGCTCTCTCCACCAGCTTGCCGCGATCCACGCCTGCGTCATCCCCACCAGCCGGCCCCTGCGGTCCAAGAGCGCGCCTCCAGAGGTGCCGGGGTTGAGGCTGGCGTCGGTCTGGATCAGGTCGAGGTGCGTACGACGGTCCTCTGCGTCCTCAGCCAACGCGCTCCCACGCATGAGCACGTGGGCGTTGCCGACGGCCGGGACCTGCCCGCCCAGCCGCAGGTCCTATTCGCTTCTCCCCCGCGCAGCGGACAGCCCATGGCGTCCCCGACGCTCAGGGCCGCCAGGTCCCTGGACATGCCCCAGGAGCCTCACTGGAAGGTGGGTGCCGTCGAGTTGCACTCTACGGATCTATGGACCGATCCCGAGGCCGGGGACGTTGTTGTCACTGCCGAGGTCGCCAGGCTCGTCTACACCGCGCGCGAGAAGAGGGCCGCGACGACCAGGAGGATAGCGAGGGTCTTCGCTTTATCCTCCTCGTCCTCTCCAGAGGCTGGTGCACCGGTCCTGGTTCCGCTCCAGCGATGGCAGGCCAGCCTGCGGCCTGCCTCTGGGCTTCCGAGCCGGAGTGCGTGGCTCCAACGGGTGAGCTGTCTCTCGTCGTAGATCATGTGCTCTCCTGCAAACTGGCCACGAAGACAGTAGTTCCGCGGCGCCTACGAGCATCACGATAGCCGCAGGAACTCTCTTGGAGGAATGGTCTGTCGATCGACCTCCTGCATCAGCAGCCAAGCTGCAAAACGAATGAAAATGGAAGGCAAACAGCCACTATGGGCGATGTCGTGAGGTGCGGGAAGGAAGGCAGGGTCTGGATTTCCGAGGTTCAAGGCTGCTGAAACGGAGTGAAATACAACTTGAGCTGCGAATGCCCACAACCAAGTGGAATGGCAGATAGTTCACTTCATTCCCTTCATATGATCCATCCCAAGTTGGAACGCTGACGACTCCGAACATGGATGCGCCAGCTACTGCTGGTGGCATGGTTTCCCTATTTGTAATCACCCATTGACGATTCTATCAACGTGGTGAGAATCTCAGGTGACCGAGGCCTGTCGGAGGCCACGGCCGCCAACTCCTTCGCCCCATCGAGGACGAGCATGCCCAGACTGCCCCGACACTTCGAAATCGATGACCTCAACTTCTCCGGCCCCCACGTGTGGCCGTCCAGCTCTGCGAGGGACACGCTCGCCCGCTTCATCCAGAGGCGTCCCGAACTGACCTACCTGTCGGCCAGGAAGGAGGCGATGCTGGTGGCCGAACGTGAGGGGCGGGAGCCCGAGGCTGCTGACCGGATCCGGTGTACGGTCGTTCTCATCGACACCATATGGACCGGAAAGGGAAAGAGAAAGCGCCAGGAAAAGGTCAGCTCCTTCGTGCATGCCAGGACCAAGCCCTTGGATGAGGACGTACCAGAGTTCTTGATCCACCTGGATCGGTTCCTGCGGCGCAATCTCTCGCTCGAACCTGACCCCTACCTCTGCGTGCAGCTGCAGTTCTCGCTCCGGTCTGGCGCGCGGGGGAAGAGGTTGGCGACGTTCCAGGCTAAGTGGTTGTAGTGTTTGAGCTAATCCGTGGCGCCAATCACTTGGCGCTCGAGAGATGACTTCTCCATCCTGGGAGAACGGACGCTACTCCTCCCGAACGCTGTAGAGCTCCACCGCGCCAGGCTCCCCAAGATCCAGCCCGAGCTCCACGAGCGGCAGGGATTCGAGTGCGAAACCTGGCCTTCGCCTTGACATCCTATGCCTCATACGCGCGTCCAACGCACGCGAGAAGGCTCGCCCGTGGTCCCGAACGCAGCAGCGATCAAGCCAAACTGCCTCGGGTGCCCAGCTGGCTCCCTCGGCTGCCTCGGCAAGGGCGTTCACCACGACGGCCACCAGCTCGTCAGGCCAGCCATGCCCGATGGGATGGGCCAGGGTGAGGGCGCGCTCGGCGCTGGAAATACGACCCACCAGCTCGAACACCGCCAACATCATGCGTCGGTAGTGCGCTCGGACGGCCTTGGTCCACCGCTCGGTTCCCCTTGGATAGGCGCTCTCGAACCAGGGCCCCCGGTCGGTCTGGACCAGCACGACCGCGGCATGGGCGCTGCCTGGAGGATTCCGGACGCAGCCCAGCAACGGGCCGTGCTCGCAGTAGCGCATGGCCTCGGCGAGCGGGGCGAGCATGCCTCGAGATGTGCGCAACGCCCCGTGGCGCAGCCTGGAGCCCAGTGGAGAGAAGCCCACCTCTGAGGCGACGACGAGCACCCCATGGTCGTCGTCGGACAATCCCGCCAGGCGCAGCTCGATCTTCGCGCCAGCGCGGACCCGAATAGCGCCGAGCAGGGCTGCGCCGCTGCCATGAACAGCCGTGGTTGGCGCTCGAGCTGCAGGGATATCGCCGGGGGCGTGGGCCAGTGACTCCAGCAGCGCCACCTGCAGGGCTGGCCAGCCTTTTGGCCGCAGGTCCACCGCGCGGACGAGCACGGACGAGAGCATTCGGCGCTCCTGCGCGCGCAGCAGGGCTCCCCGGAGAAACACCGTGATGTCGCCGGCCAACTGCACGAGCCGCGACGGTGGCGCCAGTGCGAGGACGTGCAGCAGACCGTCGAGGGACTCGGCGCTCCAGAGCGCCTCGCGGAGGTGGCGCGTCAGCTCGAAAGGAAAGCGGCGCCACAGCACGCCGGAACCCTGCTGGCCGCACGCCGCCAGCAGCCCCTGCGCCAACAAGACCGGGAGGGCGCCCAATGGAATCCTCTCGCAGAGCTGGGCCCAGTCGATAGCCACCTTGGAGCACCTGGAGCGGCGTAGCAGCTGCAGCCATTCCTCAGGCGCGAGCCTGGCATGAACCTCGGAGCCCAGCGCGGCCACACGTAGGAGCGCGTCGCCGAGGGGACCTCCCAGGGCCTGCGGGTCGATCTGCGTGAGTAGCTCGAGCTCGCCATGGACGAGTCGCTCATGAAGCAGCTCCGCGAGGCGGGAGCGGTGGTGCCGCTCCCACAGCCGGAACAGCGCAGGGATGATCGCTGCAGAGGGTGCGTCGTAGTGCTCGACCTCGGCGTGGATCTGAGGCAGAGCAGGATACATGCCGATATCCGGCAATGCCAGGAGGTCGAGGTGGCGCGGGGAGGGTCGGCCCTGGCTCCGTAGCAGAAGCCGGGCGAAGGCCGCTGGCCAGAGCAGAGGCTGTACGTAGGGACCCGCACCTGGAGCTGCCTCGCTCCTCAGCACGTAGATGCAGTGCCCGGCTCGTTCGACCAACAGCCGCGCCAGGCCCTCCACTGCGAGCTGTAGCTCGAGGTCGTCGCTCTGGCCCTGCTCGAGGGCGTCGGACACGTAACCGAGCGCCCGGCCCATGCGTGCGCGCTGGCCGTCGGTCCAGTTGGACAGGTCGCTCGAACATGGAGCCAGGAGCGGATCCTCGTTGACCCGGCGCGCGCCCTTGGCCAGCGAGGAGAGGCCCATCATGGCCAGGAGCCAGATGGCGAGGTCGGTGCGCACCGCAGGAGTGGGCCCTCCGGTGTCGGCCTGATCCGATGGTTCTTCCGGGGAGACGAATCGGATCAACGGACCTGGCAGGTCGAGGTCTGGCGGCTGCCACGTCGATGCCATCTCCCGTTCGTACAGCCCCGTGTCGGTGGGCAGGAATGGATGCCCTCCCTGCAGCACCGCCAGCCCCAGCGCCCGGGCGGCCAGCCCCACGGCAGCCGCGGCTTCCACCTGCCGCTCCGGATCCCCGGAGGCCTCGGCCTCTTCTGCCAGCTGATCCGCCGCCCACACCGAGTCGAACCGACCAGCGAGGCACTCCTGGCGCGCGACTGCCAGGGCCTGCCTGCCTGCCTGTTGTGCGATGGCGACGGACCAGGATTCCCTCTCGGGCACCGCCAGCAGCTCAGCCAGCACCTGAGGCTGCACCACCCTGACCAACCACGGTGGTCGCAGGGTGAGCAGGCGGCTACCGACGCGCCGCAGCACACCGATGTGCACCAGGGTGGCAACCAGATCGGCTGCCCGCTCCCCCAAGGGCTCGCCTTCGACGGCCACTTCCCGCAGCGCGGAGGCCCAGTGCTCGGCTGAAGCTTCGCGGCAGCCCATCGCCGGTTGGCCGAGGCTGCCGCGCACCATGGCCTCGACCGCGGTGCTGCCGTGGCCCTCTCGAGACAGCCAGCGAAGCCAGCTGCTGATCCTGCTCCCGGGCTCGCAGTCATCGTAGAGCCCCTCGCGGGCCCGAAACAGCAGCTGGACGAGCTCGCAGTGGAAGGGGATGCCAGGCCGGCCCTTGAAGGCGCCCAGGAAGGTCTCGACCCCCACCTGGCACAGGATGCCGTAGGCGGACAGGACATCGCCGGCGACGCGCAGCGTGAAGTCTCCGCTGTCGAAGAGGTCGAGGAGGACATCCCGTGCCGCGTCGTGCGCGACCTCCATGTGCTGGTCGGATGTGAAGCGCCCCAGCCACCGGAGGATGGATTCCAGTCGCATCCGGTCGAGGTGAACGGAATGCACGATCCAGCGCCCGCGGTGGGCTGTAGCCGGTATCAGCCGGGACGATTCGAATTCGTGGGGCCCCTCGACCATGGGGGGAGGGAGCGGTGCGGCCACCAAGATGCCCTCACAGCGCGCCAGTTCGGGTTCCAGCTCCTGGGCGAGGGCGCCATCGGCGATCTCCACGAAGCGGGGCGCTCCTGCTCGCAACACCTCCTCGAACTGCCCGGTGCTGGTGAGTTCTACCGCCTTTCCTATGCGCCCCAGCGAGCGAAGGACATGAGCCAGCATGCTCCTGCCGCTCCCCGCCTCGGCATTCCACCATTCGCGGCGCCAACGTTCCGGCGTCAAGCAAAGCTCTGGCCACAGGGGCGGCAGGGCGTCTTCCTGGGCAGCCGGGAAGCGGACGCCGGGCACGTCCGCCAGTTCGAAGTGAGAGTCATCGCCCAATCCACGATGCCGCTGGTCCAGCCTGCGCACCTCGTCGAGGCTCAGCCCGAGCAGCTGCGCGACGATGTCTACGAGGAAGGGGCGATGTTCGATGAACGACGGATCCGAGCCTCTCTCGTGGGCGCGGAGCCTGTTCTCCAGGGTGCGCGCGCCCATGGGCTTGGCGGACCAGGCGGGGTGGGCGACGGCCTGACGGCAGAAGTCTCCCAGAACCATGCCGCGCGCCGCGATGCCGTCTCTCAACCAGGGCATATGAGCCTCCTGTGCTTTGTTGCATGATATCGTGCACTGCACGATTATATAAGGTTCTTGCTGAGATATCAACGACCATGCTAATGTAGTTCCGCTATCGGAGGCCCGCCATGTACATGCGCCCCTTGCCCGTCTTCGCCATGATCGATCAGCGAGGCCGGTGCTGCGGTCATCTGCAGCCCACGGCGCACTTGCCGCCCTCCCTGGCTCCGCCCATCAGCGGGCGTGCGTACAAGATCCTCCGCCATGTCCGCGTCCTGGCCGTGGAGACCATCCCCACCAACCTGGCGGGCAGCCTGGCAGGTGTCCTGCTGGCGGATGACGAGCGCGCCTGGCCGGTCGTGCTGGAACGGCAGCAGCAGTCTGTGGTGCTGGCCGCAGTGCGCCGGATCGGGCTCGATCCGGCTCGGCTCGACCGCTCCATGGTGCCCATCGGGCTGGCCCTCTACCTGCTCCGAGCCACCATCCACGAGCTGGGCGAAACCCTGCCCGTCCTCGACGAGCTGATGGTCGAGGTGGCCATCCAGCACAACGTTGCCGTCACCGCCCTGGAGTCGGTGGCCAGGGTCAGCGCCTCGCTGGCCGCCGTCCCCCTGCACATCCAGTGCGAGAGCCTCATGGAGCTCAGCGAGATGCTCCTGACCGATCCCGATGAACTGTTCAGCCAGCTGCTGAAGATGGCCGACTGGACCACGCGTGCCGCCTACGACGCCAGCGCTCCGACCCTGCTCGAGCCGCTGGGCATCAGCCGCTTCCTGCCGCAGCTCGCCCAGGAGCGCAATCCCGCCATCGCCCGGCGCATCGTGGAGATGGCGGAGTGGTGCTGCGGGCGGGTGATCTTCGCCGTAGGGGCGGCGCATTTCCCGGGGTCCGATGGGCTCTGCGCGCTGCTCGCAGAGGAGCGCATCGAGGTGGAGCGGGTCTACGTCACCGGTGAGTCGGTCGATCTCATGCACGTCTGGAGCGCCAGGGTGCGTACCGACGCCGGCCTGGTGCCGGCGCACGGGGGTGCGGGAGGCTCCCCGTGATCCTCCACCACGTCAGGCCCGAAGCGTTCATAGAGTCCCAGCGTCGTGGGCTGGACTTCGCCCGGGCCGCCTGCGGCACGGTCCCTGTGCCCGACGAGCTGACCTGCATCCCGGCGCAGGTCACCTGCCCGGGCTGCCAGATCGCGCTCGGGCTGCACAAAGGCGGCGCAACACCCAAGGGGGCCGATTCTCCCTGGATGACGGTCCCCGAGACGGCTGCCCACTTCCGCATCAGCGAGCGCTACCTGCGCGACCTGCTGCGGCGTGGGGCCCTGCAAGGCGCGGCCGCGCACCACGGGCGTCTCTGGCGCATCCACCGCAGCCGCGCTGAGGAGGTGCTGCTCGCGACGAGAGGAGAGAACGATGGCGTGGCTCGCCAAGAACAAGAGGTTGAACCGCGAGACCAACCGCAAGGCGACCTACTTCAACATCTGCTGGAGGGAGGAGAGCAGCCGGGTACGCTCCAAGGGGCTGGGCTTCGTGACGGCGAAGGAGGCTCGCAGGCTACTGAGGGCCTTCGAGCAGCGCCAGGCAGCCGGGCTCCCAGTGGAGCCGCCGCCTACCGAGCCTTCCTCTTCGGAGATGACGAGGACTGAAGCCAGCACCCTCCGCCGCTACCTGGACGACGTCTACCTGCCCATCGTCAAGCGCGACAAGGCCCACAAGACCTGGCAGACCTGCCGCACCGCCGCGAACGCGCTGATCAAGAAGATGGGCAGGCGGAGGCTGGAGGAGATCGACTTCCGCAGCGCGGAGGCCTACATCAGCTACCGCAAGCGCCAGGGGCGCCGCTCGCGCACCGTCATCATCGAGCTGCGCCTGCTCAAGCGCGCCCTGCAGCACGCGGTGGACTACGGCGCCCTCGAGGAGGCGCCAAAGCTCCCCACGCTCAAGGACACCGATCGCCGCCCCATCCCGTTGCTGACGCGCGAGCAGACCGAGCGCCTGCTGCAGGCCCTGCGCCCCCTGGACGTCCAGCCGCACCGGGTCACACGCGGCAGGCCGCCCATCAACCGGGATCCGCTGACCTTCCTAGTCATCTTCACGATCCTCAACACCGGCATGCGCAAGGGCGAGGCCCTGACCCGCAACTGGGCCGACGTGCGCTGGCACGACGGCGAGACAGGCTCCATCCTGGTGGCCGCCCACCCCGAGATCGGGTTCAAGGTGAAGACCCGCCGGGTGCGCACCATCCCCCTCTCACCGGAGCTGCGCACCGAACTGGAGCGCGCCCACACCAGGGTGGACCGGCCGGAGCGGGGGTGGATCTTCCCCAGCCCGCGCAATCCCTGGAAGCCGCGCACCACCTTCAACAAGTCGCTGGCGCGAGCCTGTGGGCGCGCGGGGCTGCCGAAGGTGCACCCGCATGCGCTGCGCCATGCGTGGGCTTCTCGGCTGGCGATGGAGGGGGTGGACCGCTGGACGCTGATGCAGCTGGGGGGGTGGAAGGACGGGCGGGTGCTGGATGAGATCTACGCGCACGTGACGAGCCAGCATGTGCGGGATGCGGTGGTGCGGACGGGGGTCAAGGCCAAGGAGGGCCTGGTGGTGAGGTTGGTGGGGGACGAGGAAGGGGAGGTGGCGTAGGAAAGTCAACCAGTCGAGATGCTCCTTGGGAGCCGGATGCGGGAACTCCGCGCGGCCGGTTCTGCGGGGGCCGGGGAGACAGCCTCCCCGCCTGCCCGCCGAGCGGGAGGGGATAATCCCCGGGGAATCCCCCCCTCAAACGTCAAGTTGCAGCCGGGTCAGCACCACGTGGCTGCTGGCCTCCGCATCGTCAGTCAGTACTTCCCCTCCTTGATGAAATCGCGCGCATCCAGGGGCAAGCCTACCCGCATGAAGTAGCGCGCGAAAGCCTGGGCCAGGTGCTCCTTGTAGGGTGAGCGCAAGCGGAGCCTGGGACCAGCGGCCATCGCGACATCTGCCACTAGCTTCTTCGGCAGGGCGAAGAGCTGGTGGAAGTCTACTATCGACCAGTTCAACAACGGCTCTGGCTCATGCTTGTGCAGGAGGGAGAGCGATGGCAGGTTGCCTCGCACCAGCGCTTCACGGAAGGCTCTGCTCTTGGCCTTCTCGTTCCCGGCCTCGACCATCTGTTGTCGGGCTGCCGGCCAGTCGACCACCGCACCCAAGAGCACCTTCTCCACGTGTTCCTGGACAAGGTCACAGGTCTGGGTCAGCACGACAGCGGTCAAGGACTCCATCTCCACTTCGACCTCTGCCTCCTCCGGGGGAGGCCAGGATGGAATTCCTGTGACAGCGAAACGTGGACACGCGGTCAGGATGTCGCCCTGTTCGAGCGCCTCCCCATCGACGATCTCGTACCAGGATGAATCAGCGGTCATCGTGAGCGCTCGCGGCCTCGATAGCTTCCCACTCCCGAGCCGATGGGCCGACGACGAGGCTCCTGGTGGCCACTGGCTTCAGCCGGGCCTTGAAGCTGCGCGACACGGTACGCGGCATGCGCAGTGCCACTTCGATCTCCATGTCGTCGGAAGAAGAGGCGGAGAGAGCAGAGGCGGCGACAGCGAATTCGCGAAGGTGCTCGTCGAGCCCTCGTACCTCTCCGTCAAGGCGCTGGAAGTTGGTGTCGACCTCGCGCGCATCATCTGTTGCCGCGGCGGAAGGGGTATTTATCGGCTGCCCACGCCTCCTGGGCTGGAACAGCTCACGCAATGTCGGAAACTCACCAGAGAGGGGGCTGATGGTCGGCTCCCAGGCAGATAGCGCAGCACTGCTCATGTGAACAACCCCCTGGTTTTGTCGGTGATCATGGCCTCGAACGCAGAGCCCTCACGGGAGTGGAGGCTCTCGAGGAGACCGACGAGCCGCTTGTCGAGAGAGACGGGCTCCGAGGGCATCCAGCTGAGGTCGATGTCGAGCAGGTAGGCGGCCGAGTTCTCATCGTCATGGTTGACCGTGGCCAGCGTGACGGACATGTGGGCGCCATCGTCGAATCTGGTCTCCAGCCGGCTCATGAGGGCGCTTATCGTTGTGCCCACGCCTGCCGGCAAAGTCGGGGCGCCGCAAAACCACTCGTCGAGCTTCACGTCCGTCTCAGGGATGACGATCCGGTTGACGTAGCGGAGACCAACCCGGTTCACCTTGGCTAGGGGCTGCACCGCCGGGTATTGCTCCAGCACTTCTACGATGCGGGGGAGCAGTCGTGACCAGCCCGGGTAGGGGTGCATAACGTGAACGCTCAAAGTATTTGGCGCCAATCCGACGAGGCCTGTCTCGTCTTTTCGGGTCAGGAATACCCGGCCGACCCCTCCTGCTGCCCGCGGAGAGATCTGGCGAGCCTGCTGCCTGGCAGCGATGGTGATGACCTGCTCCGACCGCGGCGGACCATCGTAGTCCGCGGCCATCAGGCTCCAGAAACGACCCGGGAGCGTCCACTCCCAGCTCTCGTCGTCCCCGAAGCGGAACTCGACGAGAGCCTCCGGGATGGGCGGGGTCGGGTAGCTGCGGGGTGACATGAATCCTCTATCCTCACCTATTGTAGTCATGGACGGCCCTTGCGGCCGCAGTCATTCCTGCCTCTACCTTCGTTCGAGCTGACAGGAGACACCCAGGCCAGGTCCGTCAAGCCTCTTGACCTCATCCGCACCGCCATACCCGCACCACGGCCCACGCCCATTGGTCCCCGTTGATGTTCCGTGGGGAGAACTCGCCCCAGGAGCCGCCGATGTGCTTGAGCGGCTCGCGCTGCCGCCGCGCGTCGTCCCATCCCTTGAAGACGTGCGTTTCCGATGGGTGCTGCTCCTCGAAGGGGTTGGGAAACCCGTCCGGCATGTCCGCGTGCCAGGCGCGTTGGGCATTCATCGCCGTGTCGATCTCGGCGCTGATGGTCATCGGATCCACCACGTCGAGCATCCCCTCGCCTACCACGGAGAAGCCGTCGCGCTCCTCACGCAGGACGCCGTGGGTCACGGCGCCGTGCTCGCCGAACATTCGCAGGACGCGGCTGAACCCAGCCTGTCGGTAGGCCAAGGGCAACGCAGGCAGCGGCGAAAGGGGCACGGCGACGGCGGGGACGTGCCGGGGCAGGGGGATGGGCCACGCCAGGTCCGCCAGGGAAGGCGCCTCCAGTCGGATCGTGCCCGTGGAGACGAAGGCGACCTTTTTCTCCTC
>CAYVQL010000309.1:0-13263 GCA_964454135.1 uncultured Enterobacterales bacterium
GGTTGAAAGCCGATTGAATTTCCGGGGCATCTTGGATGCCCCGGCGCGCCCATAAGGCGCGGGGCTCAAAGGTCCTGCGGACCTTTGAGGGGCAAGCCAGCGGCGGCAGCCGCGGTGCCCGCAGGGCAGGCGCAGCCCTGTGCCTCCCCCCGCAAAAAAAACAGGCCGACTCATCGTTGCGGCCGAATGGCCGCAACGATGACCAAGGCCGGTTGCTGCAGGTGAGCGTGCGCCCCGACACTTGGCGAGCACCAGCAGTTGAAGGGCATTCTGATAGGCGAGCAGTTTGTGGCGGGGGAAGTGGGTTGACGTGATGAATGACATGGGACCTCCTGTCAGTGTCGGGCGAGACACCGCCCTCACACCTGCCGGGCGGGGGTGAGACCGGCGCTGACAGGAGGTCCGGTCAGTCTTCACCGAAGCCGCGCCCCCAAAGCTTCGCTCTCGCGGTCCTTCATCGGGGTCTCCCCATCACCCCCCCCCCTCCACCCCCCACCCGCCTCCCGCCACCTCCCCTCCCACCCCCCTCCCCGCCCCACCACCACCCCCCCCCCCTCCACCTCCCCTCGCACCCCAATCCCATCCCCTCCACCACCACCTCCACTCGGGTAGTGCCCCGCACACCGCTGCCTGGAATTCGCTTGCACTCGACGGGTTGTTACGGTTACGTAATATACTCTTCAAAAGCAAAAGCGAGGCCATGACCAGAACCGATCCCTCCATACCCGATCCCACAGACTGCCCCTACTACCTGGTCTCACGGGCGACGCTGGCGGTCACGGCCGAGCTGAGGCGCGGCCTGGGCGAGGCAGGCGTAGGCCAGGTGCGCGCCTCCTACCTGGGGGTGCTGATGGCGCTCTGGCGTCAAGACGATCTGCAGGTGGGTGAGCTGGGTCGTCGAGCGGGCCTGGAGCCCTCCACGATGACCGGCCTGCTGGACCGCATGGGCCGCGACGGCTTGCTGGAGCGCCAGGCCGATCCCAGCGATCGCCGCGCCCTGCGCGTGCGCCTGACCTCTCGCGGCTGGGCGTTGCGGGCCCCGGTGATGACGACCGTGGAAGGCACCCTGCAGCGCGTGCTGCGCGACATTCCAGCCGACCAGCTGCAGGCCGCCAAGTCGGCCCTGCGCCAGATCCTGATGAACACCTCGAGGATGAGCCGCCCATGAGCGTCAGACCCAAGATCGGCTACGCCTGCGCCTACACCCCCGTGGCGCTCTTGCACGCTGCCGGCTTCGATCCCCACCGCGTGCTCCCCATTGGCGAAGCCCCCGACCAGGCCGGAGCCCTGCTGCACGACAACCTCTGCCCCCAGGTCAAGCGCCTGCTGGACCGGGCCATGGCCGGCGACCTGCCGCCCATGGCGGGGATGGTCTTCATGAACAGCTGCGACGCCATGCGCAGGCTGGCCGATGCCTGGCGCGTGGCCCGGCCCGCCGATCGGCTGGCCCTGATCGACCTGCCCACGGACAGCGGCCCTGCGGCCAGGCGCTACCTGGGCGGAGAGCTGGCCCGCTTGGCGCAGCTGCTGGCGGACTGGGGCGGTCGCGCCCACCTGGGCCAGGCGCTGCTGGACAGCGCCCGCCTGCACGACGAGCTGGCCCGCGCCCTGGCCGAGCTGGACAGGCGAGCGGATCCTGTCACCTGCCAACAGGAGCGCCTGCGCTCGGTCAGCCAGCCCTTCGAACGCAGCCTGGAGCGCCTGGGAGACCTGTTGAGGGAGCGAGCCGAGCGCTCCGTCAGCGGCGTGCCGATCTTCCTCTTCGGCAACGTGCTGCCCGATCCGCAGGCCCTGGAGCTCTTCGCGCGCTGCGGCGCCCACATCGCCGGGGACGACCTGTGCACGGGCGCGCGCCAGCTGACGCCCCTGGGCCTGGACGATCCCTCGGTCGCCCTGGACCAGCTGGCGCAGGCCCTGCTGGACCGCCCGGCCTGCGCCCGCACCATGCGCTGCGATGCGCCCCTGGTCCTGGCCGACGAGCTGCGTGAGCGCGCCCTGGCCTGTGGCGCGCGCGGCGTGGTGGCCCACGTGATGAAGTTCTGCGATCCCTACCTGGCGCGCCTGCCTGGCGTGCGAAGCGCCCTGCGCGAGGCGGATCTGCCCCTGCTGGTACTGGAGGGCGACGGCAGTCTGCGCTCCCTGGGCCAGCAGCGCACGCGCCTCGAGGCCTTTGTGGAGATGTTGGGAACATGAGCGCCATGCTTTCGTATTTTCAGCAACTGGAGGCGGGCCTGCAGGCGCGCCTGGCCGAGCAAAGGGCGGTCGGGGGTGAGCGGGCGGGGGAGGAAGGCGGAGAGGCCGACGGCTCCATCGTGGCGCGCAAGCGCTTCGCCCTGGAGAGCGCCCGCCTGGGCGTCAAGCTCTACACGCCGGGCGAACGCGTGGCCTGGTGCGGCCTGATGGTCCCCTTCGACCTGCTCAATGCCATGGGTGTCAACTCTTGCTTCGTGGAGTTCGTGGGGGCCATGTTGGCCTCCTCGGGCACGGTGGAGCCCATCCTGCAGCAAGCCGAGCAGGGCGGCTTCGCCACCGACTCCTGCTCCTACCACCGCGCCGTCTGCGGCGCGGCTGCCCAGGGCTTGATGCCCGTGCCCGATTTCCTGGTGGCCACGTCTTGCCCATGCAGCGGCGGGCAGGCCGTGATCGAGCACCTGGCCCGCCTCTACGACAAGCCCCTCTTCGCCATCCACGTGCCCCAGCGCCAGGACGAGCGGGCGGTGGCCTACCTGGCGGACCAGTACCGCGCCATGGCGGCCTTCGTCTCGGAGCACAGCGGACAGCAGCTGGACATGGCGCGCCTGGCCCGCGCCGTCGAGCTCACCAACCAGGCGCGCGAGCTCTGGGTGCAGGTCAACCAACTGGCGGCGGCCGTGCCCACGCCCGCTCGACGTCGCGACCTGGTCAACCTGGGGGTGGTGATCTCGCTCTACATGGGCAGCGAGACAGGGGTGTCGCTAGCACGCTGCTACCGGGACGAGTTCGCCCGCAAGCTGGCCGCCGGCCAGGCCGGTTCCGCGCACGAGAAGCTGCGTTTGCTGTGGCTGCAGAACCGCATCCAGTTCAAGACCCCCCTGGAGCTGATGCTGGAGGAGGAACTGGGCGCCGTGGTAGTGGCCGACGAGCTGAACGAGATCACCTGGCAGCCCATCGATCCCGACGATCCCTTTCCAGGCTTCGCGCGCCGGACCCTGAGCGTGCCCCTGGGGCGCGGCGTGGAACAGCGCATCGCCCACCTGCGGGGCATGGCTCGCAAGTACGGCGTGCACGGCGCGGTCAATCCCTGCCACTGGGGCTGTCGCCAGGGCAGCGGCGCCCGCGGCCTGCTGGAGCGCGCCCTCAAGAAAGAGGGCGTCCCCGTGCTGAACCTGGAGGTGGACTGCGTGGATCCGCGCCAGTTCGCACCGGGCCAGCTGCGAACGCGCATGGAGGCCTTCGTGGAGATGCTGCAGCAGGCTCGAGCCAGCTGAAGGAGGGCCACGATCCTTGTTAGGGCCAGCCGGCCCGAACAAGGACGTGGCCATGCTCTTTGGCGGGGGGAGGCAGCCTCCCCCCGCATCGCTATCGCTCCCCCCTCCCCGCGCCTTATGGGCGCGCCGGGGCACCAGAGGTGCCCCGGAAAAGGAAACGAGATCCGGAGAGCGTTTTCTCTATGGTGGTCGCAACGATGACCGAGGCCTGAAGGAGGAACAGATGGTTTACATGGGTATCGACATCGGCAGCATGACCTGCGCCGCCGTGCTGCTGGACGCCGAGGGGCGCAGCCTGGCCTGGCGCGTGCTGCCCACCGGCGCGCGCAACCTGGTGGCCATCGAGCGGGTGCAGGCCGAGGTGCTGCAGGCCGCAGGGGCCAGCGAGACCGACCTGGAGGCCGTGGTGGCCACGGGCTACGGCCGCGACCGGGTGCAGGGCCGCCTGGCATCGGTGACCGAGATCACCTGCCACGCCCGGGGCATCCGGGAGCTCCTCCCGGGGACCGAGCTGCTGGTGGACATCGGGGGCCAGGACAGCAAGGCCATCCTGCTCTCTCGCCAGGGCAGGGTGCTGGACTTCGCCATGAACGACAAGTGCGCCGCGGGCACAGGTCGCTTCCTGGAGGCCATGGCCCGCGCGCTGGAGGTCCCCATCGAGCAGCTGGGTCAGCTGGACGAGGGGGTGCGCTCCAACCTGACCTTGTCGAGCATGTGCACGGTCTTCGCCGAGAGCGAAGTGGTCTCGCTGATCGCCGAGGGCGAGGAGGTGCCGCGCATCGTGCACGGGCTGCACCGCGCCATCGCGGCGCGCACCCAGTCGCTGGCCAAGCGCGTGGCTGGCGGCCATGCCGGCCTCCCCGTAGCCATGTCCGGGGGCGTGGCGCGCAACGCCGGCGTGGTGCGGGCCTTGGCGGACGCCTTGGGCTGCCGCGTGCGCGTGCCCCCCGAGCCGGACACTGTGGGCGCGCTGGGCGCAGCCCTGATCGCACGGGAGCGAGCGGGCTGAGGCCCTCCCCGAGGCTCCGCTACATCAGGTCGGCCACCACCAGGCCCGCGATCAGCAGGAACAAGGCGATGCCCACGGCCCAGTAGAGCCGGTTTCCAGGCAGGTGGATCCGGGGCCCCCCGCCGGCGTAGCCGGCCCAGGTCTGGTCGGGCTGTCCCTGCACCACCTGCACCTGCACCAGCAGGTCGCCGGGCTGGCAGCCCTCTTGCTGGGCGCCCTGGCCCCGCAGGGCGATGGCGGCGCCACTGGGCAGGGACGGGGGCAACCTGAGCAGCACGCGGTCTTGCTGGTCGAAGGGCGAGGGCGCTCGGCGCCAGCGCCGGCCGCCCGCGGGCAGCTCCAAAGGGATACGCACGTAGACGCCGTCCACATGACCCAGGGCACCCGGAGGCACCTGCACCTTCACCCGCAGATCAGGACCGCGCGGGCCCTCTCCGTCTCCACCCTGCAAGACATTGCCCAGCTGCGCCAAGGGACCTCCAGTCGCCGGCGCCCGTAACCGACCTTCGGGGGTGATGGTCCATGCGCCCCGCGCCTCGGCGCGCTACTGCAGGCAGCGCCGCCTGCCAAAGCGAGTACTCATGCGCCTGCATCTCGTCTTCTTCGCGCTCTGCATCCCGTGGTTGGCATGCAGGGCCGCTCTGGCTGGCGAGCTGGGAGAGCTGGGCTTGCAACGTCAGCCCACGCAGCTGATCTCGGACCGCCTGCGCATCAGGGCTCCCAAGGGCGCGACGCTCGAGAGCAGGGCGGGCAACATCATGGGCGCGCCGCCCTCCAGCGAGGAGGAGATGCGCCTGGTGATCGAGCAGGGCGAGGAGCGGCTGGTGGTTCTGGTCACGGAGCTCTTCGCCCTGGCCAACGAGGATCTGAGTGCCGACGCTCGTCAGCTGGCGCTGGCCATGGATTCCGACGGCATGCACCCGATGAAGGTCGAGGCGCTGCAGCTGAAGCCGCCCCTGCGAGCCGTGGCCATGGTCCCAGCCACGCCACATCCCCCCGAGGCCGCCACCGTGGTCCTGGAGGCGCTGGTGGCGCGGGAAGACGGCAGCCTGCTGGACCTGTCGTTCTACGCCAATGAGAAGGCGGCCTTGGACCTGCAGGGCTGCACAGACCTGGCCCATCGCATGATCCGCAGCCTGATCCCTGGCGAGCGCTGTCTGGACCTGGCCGGCGGGGCGCGCAGCCTGGGTTGGGATCCCCATCATGCCTTGGAGATCGACATCCCGCCCGGCACCGTTCTCACCCACCAACCCGGCCCCGATTTCGATGTCTTCCGCATCTCGCGCGTGGGCCGCCTGGGTGAAGACAGCGGCTTCGCCGGCATCTACATGGGTCACCATCCCTCGCCCCAGCTGCGGCAGATGGGCGCCGAGGTGGAGACGGTGACCACGGCCGGGCGCATCTTCGACCAGGACATCACCTGGCAGGGCTGGTCCCTGGCGAGGCCAGGGGAAGAGGCGGTGCTCTTCTACGAGGTCATCATCCCCCATCCCAGGATCTCGGCCATCAAGGTGCATGTCTTCCTGGGGGCCGCCGATCCTCGAGAAGCGGCCAGCTACCGAACGGCAGCGGAGACGCTGCGCTTGGCGCAGGCGCTGCAAGACGAACCCTGAAGCGGTCTGCAGCTCCGGCGGATCCCAGAAGCGCCCATGTCCACTTGACCCACTGGCTGACAGCCGACTACCCTAGGTGCGTCCAGGCCCGCTGGGTCCCAGGCCCCGGAGCGAACTTGAGCTGGTTGGAAAAACTACTGGTCAACGCCGTGGAAACGGTGATCGACACTGTCGGCGACAAGGACGGCGACGCGCCGGCCAACGCCCCAGCGCGGCAGCCGGCTCCTCCGGGCAGCGCACCCGCCAGGGCACCGATGCGCCAGCCGACTCCGACACGCAGCGCACCGGCCAGCGCGGCACCGGCCAGCCCCGCGCCGGCCAAGCCAGGCCGCGTCCCTGCCAGCGACGACATCCCCTACGAAGGAGCCCAGCACAAGACCGAGCCCGACGAGAACGGCAAGATCGTGCTGCGGCACCCGGGCGAGTGGACCTACCTGGATCCGGCGCAGGCTGAAGCGGCCGAGGAGTACGAGAAGCGCAAGTCGGCAGAAAATGCCTTCGACGCCATGTTCAAGAAATAGGTCCAGCGCTGTCCGGCTGCCGAGCCGGCCTCTGTGGGTAGCCCTGTCCATATCGCTGGCCTGCAGCGGCAGGCCCGAGCGATTCGAGGACTGCCGCGACCTGTCCTGCCGCGAGCTGCAGCTGGAGGAGAGCTGGCGCAAGGATCCGCAGGCCCTGAGCCGCAGCCTGGCGGCCATGGACGACCCCCTGGAACGCGCCGTGCTCGCGCTGCGGCTCGTCGAGGCGCACCCGGGCCACACCCAACAGCTCTGCCAGCTGTCCTTGGACGAGGCCAGCCACCAACGCTGCGTACGCCTGAACCAGCGCCCCCACCTGCAGACCTCACCTGCCGCTGATCAGGCGCCGGCTGTCCAGTCCCTGTCCCCCAGCCAAGGGGCTGGTCCGCCGGCCCTGCCCTGGTCGTCCCCTCCCCTGCTGGCCCCCTGCCCCCACGAAGGGCTGCGCACCGCCTGTCAGGGCCAACACGCCCTCGGAAGGGCCGCTGACCAGGACTGGGCGGCCGTCGCCGCGGCCTGCCTGGCCGTCGAGGAGCCGCGCTGGAGCTGGGAGTGCTTCTTCCAGGCGGCGGACACGGCCATCACCCGCCACGGCGGACGAGCGGCCGATGCCGCGCTGCAGCTCTGCCTGGGCAGCGGCGATTTCTACTCCAACTGCCTGGCCCACGTGGCCATGCGCATGGCTCGCCTGGCGCCGGCGGCCAACGCCGCGGCCCCAGGCCCCTGGCTGGCGCTGGTCCGCAACGTCGAGCTGGCCCGCAGCTCGCTCGAGGCCTGGGATGCCGAGCTCGCCCAGCGCCTGGCGCAGCGCTGCTGGGCCGAGATCGCCATGGTGGCCTACCAGCGCACGGCAGCCCCCAGCGGCGCGCCCCTCGACCACCTGCCATCCGAAGCTCAGCCCCACATCAGGGCCGCGGCGGCCTGGCGCCTGTGGCAGCTGGAGAGTCGGCAGGTCCGCAGCCTGGCCCACTGGCAGGAGCGCCTGCAGCAGCTGCTGGACAGCCGTGAGGAGGCGCCCAGCCAGCGCCCAGGCGAGCGCTGGCGGGTGACGCCCAGCGCCCGCGGCAGCTGCCAAGCGCCGGGCCTGACCTGGAGCGGCTACCTGGGGCAGAGCGAGCGCTTGGTGGCGCTGGATCCCCACGACGACGCCTTGATCTGCCTGCTCGAGGCGGCAGCCCGACGGTCGGAGAGCAGCGAGGCCTTGCTGCGGGAGGCCTTGGAGCACCCCGCCCTGCCGGTGCGCCTGACAGCGGCGCGTTGGCTGCGCGGCAGCGCGGATGGCGCGGCGAGTGGGCACGAGGATGCGCTGGTGCGGGCTTGCTCGGGTGGTGGGTAGAGCTGTGGTGAGGCCCGTGAGCCTGCCCGCCAACCGTCCTGGACGCTCGTGATGCACTTGGCTGGATACGGTTATGGGGCCTGCCCGTCGAGGCGCGTCGTGCGACCGCTTCCCCAGCTGTGGCAGCTTCGACATCGCGCTGGACCACTGGGAGTGTACCGTGCCGACCCGTAGGACCTTCCTCGAGGCCGCTGCCACCACCTGCCTGGTGGGGGCGGTCCCCGCCGCCAGCTCCTGCTCCTCCGAGATCGAGGCGAGCGTCCCCATGAAGACCACCGAGCCCAGGACCGCCCACGTGGTCTGGTACAGCCAGACGGGCAACACCCGGCGGATCGGCCAGGCCGTTGCCCAGGGGCTCGAGGCGGCCGGGCTCGAGGTGCAGGCCTCGGACTACCGCCAGGTCGACATCGCCGCGGTGCCCCGCGTCGACCTGATCGTGCTCGGCACGCCGGTCTTCTACGCCGACGTACCCGACAACCTGCGCTGGTGGCTCGATGAGCTGCCGGATCTGGGCGGCACGCCGGTGGGCGCCTTCTCCTGCTTCGGCGGGCCCGGTGACGGTCAAGAGCACACCGCTGCCGAGCTGCTGCGCCTGGCCACCGCCCGCGGCGGCGTGCCCGTCGGCGCGGACAGCTTCGGCGCGATGTCCGTCTTCGCGCCCACCTGGTCCCTGGGCAACGAGAAGCGCACCCTAGCGTACAAGGACCGACCCGGTGCCGACACCTACGAGGCGGCGCGGGCCTTCGCCCGTCGGCTCGTCGGGCGCGTCGGCACCGGCGAGCCCGTGGTGGTGAGGACCGCCTTCGGCCGGGACAGCCTGATGCGCGCCCTGCCCCAGGTGACCTTGAACAAGCTGCTCGTGTCGAACCACGGCGTGGACAGCGAGCGCTGCATCGGTTGCGGCACCTGCGAGCGGACCTGCCCGGTCGGCGCCATCGATCCACGCGCCGGCACCGTGGCCAAGCGCCGCTGCCTGTCCTGCCTGGGCTGCCTGAACAACTGCCCGGTGGGGGCAGTGACCATGAGCTACATGGGCAAGCCGCTCTACGGGTTCACCGAGTTCCGAAAGCGCAACGAGATCACGATCCTCGATCCGCAGGCCTGACACCCCAGCGACAACCGCTAGCCGCAGCCATCGTGGGAACGCTCTCTAGGCGGACGGGGCGACCGCAGCCGCGTGCGCCCCTCCATAGCGGTCCCCCACCAGCAAGCGGGGCTCGCTCGCGTCGCGAGGATCGGCGCCCAGCCCGTCGAGGGGCACGCCCAGATCCAGCTCGGCCAGCAGCGCCGGCTCGCCCTCGACAGCCCCGAACCCCCACAGACACAGCCGCCCGTCGCCCCCGACGCTCGCGGCGCGTCTGCCGCCGAGCGACCTGACACCCACCGCCCCATCGCCGTGCGCCCAGACGCTCCCGAGCGCTTCGCCGCGGGCGCTCCAGCTCCGCAGGATGCCGTCCATGCCCACCGTGACGACGCGTTCACCGACCCAGGCGCAGCCCACCACCGGCCCCTGGTGGCCTGCGGCGCGACCGAGGGTCCCACCCCCGAGCGGGGACGCGACCACCAGGCTGCCGTCGTAGCCTCCGGTGGCCACCAGGGCGCCGTCCGCCGAGAGCGCGAGGCATCGCAGGCGTGAGCCGTGGTCCAGGCGCGCGCTCACGGGCGCTCCGCTGGCGCCGTCCCAGATCCGCAGCACCCCGTCCGCACCGCCGCTGAGCACCAGGCCGTCCAGCCACGCCAGGCAGGCCAGGGGCCCCTGGTGGGTTCGCCGCTGTTGCCAGGCGGTGCGCCTGGGGGCGTCGAGCCGCACCATGGAGCCGTCGCTGCGGCCCGCCACCAGGCCCCCGTCCGGGGTGAGGACCATGGCGGTGACCGCCGAAGAGCCCCGCAGCCAGGTCTCGAGGGGTCTCCCCGTGGCCACAGACCAGCGACGCACGGCTCCGTCGCGGCTGCCGGTGAAGGCGTCGTCGCCGACAAGGCAGCACGCTCGGACACCCCCGCCGTGACCGCTCAAGGCGGGGAAGGGGGCAGCCTGGTCCGCTGCCCAACAGCGCAGGATCTGGTCCTTGCCCGCGGTCCAGAGCCGGCCGTCGCCAGCGATGCCCATGGCCAGGACTGGGCGCGCGTGGCCGGCCAGCGGCGCCAGGGCTTGGGCGGCGAGCGCGTCCCAGCGGTGGATCAGGCGCTCCTCGCCGGCGGCCAGGATCCAGCCCCCGGCGATGGCCAGGGCGCGGATCGGCCCTTCTGCGCCGGTGAAGGTCTGGCTCGGACGTTCCTCGCCCAGGGCCCAACGCTCGATGACGCCGTCCGCCCTCCCCGCCAACAGCGCTCCGTCGGAGAGCATCGAGACGGCGGTGACGGCCGGTCCCTCGTCGCACAGCTGCCGATGGCTCCCTCCTCCGAGCACCAGGTGGCAGAGCTGCCCCCCCGCGCCACCGGCCACGATGGCGGCAGCTCGGCGGCCCAGCGTGGTCACCTTGCCGCGGAAGGCCTGGACGCTTCGCCAGCCCTCCGGCGTCCGGACCAGGATGGCCCCGCCGTGGGTCCCCAGCGCGATCTGGCCCCCCTCGCCCATGGCCAGGCAGGTCGCGGCAGCCGGGAGGGGCCACTCGTGCAGCTGGCGCCCGTCCTCGCCAGCAAGCACCAGCAGCTCCTTGCGGCCGGTGATCGCGACCCGGGCGCCGCTCGGCGAGGCGGCCACCAGGTGGCCGCCGAAGCGCGCCTGCTGGCTCCAGATGATGCTCCCGTCGGTGAGCGAACGGGCGAGCGCGCGCCCCCCGTCCTCCAGCGTGAACGCCCGAGCGCTGGTCACGGCCGCGGCCCTCGAGCGGTGCAGGGCGTACTGGACCAGGCTGTGGTCCGGCGCGGGCGCGGTGCGGTGGAGGAGGCGAAGCACGGTCACCCCTGCATTCTAGCGCGCCACTTCCACCAGCTCGGCCCCGGCCGCCTCGAGCAGCACCTCGAGGTCCATGCCCAAGCGGCGGGACGGCTGGCGCGACGAGCAGGCACGAGGACGCGCCCGTGGGGGCTCGTTTGGCGGGTGGCTGGCAGACAGTGCGCCGCGGTATCATGGCGGAAACATGGACATACGCCTCTCTTCTTCTGCGCCCGCACTCATCACCCTCGTTTCGAGAGGCCCCCATCCGCTGCAGCTCGCCTGCCTGTGCGCACTCCTCGCTTGCAGCGCCTGCGGCTCACCGGCAGGTGACGGAGTCGAGACCATCGCCGTTTCGGGAATGGCGCAGCACGTCGTGTTCCTGGTCCTCGACGGCGCACGCATCGAAGAGACCCTCGGGGACGCACAGACCTGGGGCCAGGGTTGGTCGGACGCCTACGATGGTCCGACAGCGGAGATCATGCCGAACACGTGGGCGCAGCTCGTTCCTGTGGGTGCCCAGGCAAGACCCGGCTTCGTCACTGGTGTTACGCTCACCTTCCCAGCCCACAACGACCTCTTCACGGGCGCCCGGCAGCAGATGGGCAACTACCCGAATCCAAGCGGACCGGAATTCTACAGGCCAGATCTGCCCACCTTCTTCGAGCAGGCGCGTCTGCAGCTCGACCTGGACGCCAGCCAGGTGGTGATCGCCTCCAACACGAACATCCTCCAGGGCCTCGAACACAGCGCATATCCAGGCTTGGGCGAATCCCTGGGGGGCATGTACGACCTGATCGGTACGACGGGCGATGATGGGCAGCTTGAGCTGGCCGATGATCCCGCTGTGCTCGACAGCGTTCGCGACCACCTGCAGGGCGGCGCGCGATTGGTATTTGCGAATCTGCACGACATCGATCGTACCGGCCACGCGCACCCCGAGCAGCAGACAGGCGCCATCAGAGAAGTCGATCAACCCATCGCCGAGCTTTGGGAATGGATGCAGAGCGATGAGAGCGGATTGCAGGGCGACTCCATGCTGGTGCTCACCTCCGATCACGGACGGCATCGCTTCGTCGACAACGAGACGCCCTGGCAACACCACGACTGCCACTGCTCCGGCTGTCGCGAGATCCCGATGCTTCTGCTGGGGACGGGCATCCTCCCGGGCGCCGTCGCGGGCGGCCCCCACATCCTGGAGGACCTTGGCCAGACGCTGGCGTGGTCCATGGGCTTTGACATGCCCTATGGCACGGGTCTGGTGATGAGCGACATCCTGCAGGGCGTTCCGGCCGTCGAAAACCGCAGCGGTCAGGTCAGCGTGCGACTCTCCGGCGACCTGCTGGCTTGGCAAGAGTGGAGGGACACCCCGGGCAGTCGCAGCGAAGCGCGGATCGGCGGCGAGGTCTTCGCGGATCCGGGGGCCATCCACGTCGAGGAGCCACGGGTGCTGCAGGCCGGTGGCGTGAACTACGCCTGCTGGCGCCAGGTCTCCGTAGGGGGCGACGAGCAGTACTGGACCTGGCAGGCCCGCTGCCAGTACCAGGAAGGTGCATCCTGGATGGAGATGGGATTTCCCGAAGAGGTCGTCTGGCCGCACTTCTCCCCCGCCATGACCCTGGGGCCGGAGGGCGATCTGCTGCTGGCGTTCGCGGATGACCCGGCGACTGACGATGGCGCCAGTTTCTCTGGTAGCCACAGCGTCATCCGTGTCCTGCGATGGAGCGCC
Organism: uncultured Enterobacterales bacterium; assembly: GCA_964454135.1. Classification (GTDB taxonomy): domain Bacteria; phylum Myxococcota_A; class UBA796; order UBA796; family JAFGLY01; genus CAYVQL01. The sequence continues at coordinate 12,548 of CAYVQL010000309.1, forward strand.
GCTACCGGCTGGGACGACAGCGACGAAGGCGCCGACTCGATCGACGAACCTACACAGCCGTCCATAGCTGTGCTGGACGGCACCGTGTTCGTGGCTTTCGCGGGCAGCGACAACTACAAAGAGGGGCGCTACACTCGCCACGTCGAGGTACACCAGGTCTCCTGGAGCGAGGACGGCACGAGCGCTTGGGAGCCGGTCTTCCAATCCGGAACCTATGACTCCGAGGAAAACAAGTACGGCCGCATGGAGCGCCCGGTGCTCGGAACGACAGAGGATCGCTTGCAGCTGGCCATCCAGGCCTATGGGAATGACGGCACCAGCTTGCTGACGACCAGCTACGACACCTCCTCGGGAGAGTGGTCCGCCGTGGTCCCAGCAGACAAGACCGGCTTGGTCTTCGGGCATCTGTCCGCCAGCTGGTCCGAAGACGGCAGCCTCTACTGGGCTCGCCTCTCCAGTGACGACGAGGTGGAAATCTGTCGGCTGGCAGCGGAGGACGCCTCGGTCGACTGCCATGACACAGGTGCGGCGTACATCGACAGTCTGGCGGTGTCCGGGCAGAGCGTGTGGGCCAGCCTGGCCGATGATCCTGGCACTTGGGAGGCGCGTGAGATCAACTGGTAGGTGCTCTTCAGCGCTGGCCAGCCTATCATCCACGAGCACGTTGGGGGGGGGGGGGGGGGGGGGGGGGGGGGGGGGGGGGGGGGGGGGGGGGG
>CAYVQL010000310.1:0-13217 GCA_964454135.1 uncultured Enterobacterales bacterium
AAACAGGCCGACTCATCGTTGCGGCCGAATGGCCGCAACGATGACCAAGGCCGGCGGCTTCCATCGTCGTGCGGCGATACCCGGAGCGGCGCATCGCTGGTTTCAGTGCAAGAAAAGCGGATTTTGATGCGAATTGAGGGGTGTGTGTTTCGTTCTTGATGCGAAAGAGGGGCCGTGGATCGAGCGTGCCTGGCACCCGGTCATCAACGCCGAGCGTCGAACATGGCCTTGATGTCCTCCTCCGCCAGCTCCTGGTCGTAGATCCATATCTCGTCCAAAAGACCGTTGAAATAGCTCTCCTGCTTCGTGCCGTGTCTGCCGATGAACAGTCTCGTGGATGAGTTCACAGATTCCTCTGCCAGGAAGGACGCGATGGGGACGCCGTCGATGTACATGGTCAGCGTGCCCCTGTCGTCACGCACGCCGGCCAGGTGGTGCCAGGTCCCATCATTCAGCGCTGCGCCCCCGGACAACTCCCCGTCGTCGCCCACAAGAATCGTCGGACGGTTTTCGCGCAGGGACAGTGAGAAACCACTGACCGTTGGATCTCCTCTGGCGAGGAGGTCGTCGCGAGTTGTGCCTACGCCGGTCTGGGCGGTGGTCTTGAACCAGAGCGCGAGCGTGAAGACTCCTTCTCCGAAGCCGAACTGCTTGCTGCTCGGCACCACGACATACCCGCCGCTTCCGCCGAAGCGAAAGCCCCCGTCTTCGGCCTGTGCGCCACCCATCACGTTACCATGGTGGCCATTGCCGCTGGCGTCGTCGGCGTCGTGGTCGAGGGGGTAGTAGGCCACGAGGCTGTCGGTGGCGGCGGAGCCGGTGCAGACAGGTCCGTGCCAGCCAGTGCCATTGTGCGTGTCTCCATTGTACAGAGAACAGGCGGGGTGAAGGCTGCTTGTCGCCAACACGACGCACAGGGCCTTGCGCCGTATTCGTTGAGCTCTGGTCTCTGGCGGGCATCTGTTCGGAATGGAGCTGCCGTTGAAGGGCGGGAGGGGAGGGCGGCGGGTGTTCACAGGCGAGTATGGCTCGATGGAAGAGGCATACGCTGACATTGGATCATACGACAAGCGCGGCAGCGCTTCTCCGGCACGCAATCCGGGCTCCTCGCCGGGAGCTGGTTCAGGCGAGCGCGAGCCTACGAGCGATGGGACGACCGCAGATCCAGCGCGCGGATGCGTGCCGCCTGCATCCTCGTGGAGGTAGGTCACGCGATCCGGGTCTGCTGCCGATCCACCTGATAGCGAGCCCCCCAAGACGGGAAGCGAGCCCCCCCTCAAGCCCAGCGCTTCACCTGCGCTCCCTGCTCCGCACCCTCTCCCACCTGCCCCTTCGGCCCATAGCTGGAGGGCATGTCGGCCTGCTCCGGCTGCTCGGCGGACGCGACCTGCTTGTCCGGCTCGCCCTCATCGGGCATGGCTGCTGCCGGCGCGGCTACCTCGGCTGCTTCGACAGCCTCCTCCTCGTCCTCGGCGAGCTGCGCCTTGGGGGCTTCGCCCTCCTCCTCCTGCGGGGCCGGGGCCTGCCGCTTCTGGCCAATCTGGGTGACGGTGCTGGAGATCCAGGCCATCAGCTCCACCCGTGCGCCCGAGCCCGCGTCGGCTTCACCGGGCGGCTGCTGCGGCCCCACGACGGACTTGCCGTCCAGGCCGGCCGCCAGCAGGCGGAGCAGCTCCAGGCTGCGGTCCGTGCCGGCCGCCCCTGGGACCGGCTTGGCCGTGGTCGCGGCCTCCTTGGCCTGCTCGGGCGCCCCCTGCGACTCGATCGGCGCGGTCTTGGTCCGCGGCTCGACGACCGGCGTGAGGGGCTTGATGTTGCTGATGGTGATGGCCATGGTTCCGAGGAGGGAAGGGGTGCTGACGGCTTCTTCGGACCAGTTGGGGGATTTGTGAAATGAGAAATATTGTCTTGCTGCGGATTTCTGCTATTTTTGCGTGCGGAGAGGCCCATGCAGCGACTCCCTACCATCGGCCTGGCGGCTGCGGCGCTCCTGGTTCAGCCTGGCTGCGCGGGCACCGTGCCCGAGGTCTCCCCCTGCGGCGTGACCGACGATCGCTACCTGGAGACGCCCGACGGCGCCGTGATCCATCTGCATCGGCACCAGGCCGCCGGTCCTCCGGTGCTGGTGGTGCACGGCATCTCCAGCAACCACTACTGCTGGGACCTGGACGCGGAACGCAGCCTGGGCGACTACCTGGCGGAGAAGGGCTTCGACGCGTGGCTGCTGGACCTGCGGGGCCATGGCGACGCCCGCGAGGCCCCGGGGGGACGACGGCTGCAGCGCGACTGGGCCGTGGACGACTACGGGCTGCAGGACATCCCCGCCGCCATCGCCCACCTGCAGCAGGAGACCGGCGCGCGGCAGGTCGGCTACGTGGGGCACTCGCTGGGGGGCATCGTGGGGGCCATCTACGCCTCCCAGCTGGGCGACGAGGCGCTCTTCGCCATGGTGGTGGTTGGCAGCCCGGTGGATTTCGCAGATCCCGACCCGGTGCTCAGTCTCGCCCGCGGCAGCTTCAGGCTGAGCGGGGCTGCCCTGCCCATGCTGGCTACGCCGCCGCTGGCCAAGCTGGCGGATCCCCTGGGGCGTATGCTGCCCCTGGACATCGAGGCCTACCTCTACAACAGCCAGAACATGGCGCCCGAAGCGGCCCAGCGCATGATGGCCACGGTGGTCAGCCCCCTCTGGCCGGGCGAGATGCTGCAGTTCGCCGAGATCCTGCGCGCAGAACGCTTCGTCTCACGCGATGGCGAGGTGGACTACCTGCCGGACATGGCCCGCATCCGCGCGCCGCTGCTGGCCATCGCCGGGCGTGCCGATCGGGTGGCGCCACCGGATCGTGTCAAGGCCTACGTCGACGCCGTGGGCAGCCCCGACAAGCGCTTCGTGGTGGCGGCCCGCGAGAACGGCTTCGCCCATGACTACGGACACCTGGACCTGCCCATCGGCGACCACGCCCGGGAAGAGATCTACCCGCTCATAGGCCAGTGGTTGGAGCGCTTCGCCCCACAGGACAAGGACTGATCCGCCGGGGCCCCTCAGTTCTTCCCCAGCAGGTCCTTCAGCAGCTCTTCATCGCGCGCATCCCTGCGCACCTCGGCGCGCCCCTTGCCCCGGCGCAGCGCGGCGATGGTCAGCCCGACCGCAAAGACCGGGATGCTCACCAGCTGGCTGGTGGTGAACAGGCCCAGCCAGTCCACCCCGCGGATGGTGTCGCCGCGGAAGTGCTCGATGGTGGAGCGCACCAGCGGGTAGAGCAGCAGCAGCCAGACGAAGACCTGCCCGTCGTAGCGCCGATTTCGCCAGCGCCACGACAGCAGCAGGAAGAGCCCGAAAGAGGTGGCGCAGGCCCATAGCTGCGTGGGAAGCATGGGCTGGTTTTTCATCCCCACGCCGTGGGCCACCTCTTGCAGCAGGAATGGCGGACTGCCAAAGAGGTAGAGCGCCCCGCCCGAGAAGCTGTCCGGCAGCAGGTTGAAGGCGTCCGCAGGCAGCTCGTGCGCGGCGCCGTGGCAGCAGCCCGCGAAGAAGCAGCCGATACGCCCCACGGCCAGGCCGATCATGATGGCTGGCGAGCACAGGTCGGCCAGCTGCCAGACCGGGATGCCGCGCACCATGGCGTAGGCGATGCAGCCCAGCGCGGCGATGATCACGCCGCCGTAGAAGGCGAAGCCACCCTCCCAGATGCGGAAGTAGACTAGCGGATCCGCGAAGAAGCGCCCAGGTTCGGCCATGGCGAAGTGCAAGAGGCGTGCGCCGCCCAGGCCGCAGAGGAAGGCGACCAGGTACATGCCCACCAGCTTGTCGCCGTCCACGCTCGTTCGCTGGGAGCGGCTCTGGGCCACCCAGGCGGCCGCCAGGAACGCCAGGGTGATCATCAGGCCCCAGGTGTGGACCGGGACCACGCCCTGGCCGGTGTCGATGGTGAAGAGGTTGGGCCACATGGCTGTGATGCCGAAGCTTCGGACGGCGCTCCCCTAACGCGTTCCTTGGCAGCGATGGACGCCCCCGCGTGGCTGGGCGCGGGCATCAGCCCGTCCTCTCGCAGGGATCGATGCTGGTTGTCCCCCAAGACCAGGTGATCCAGCAGGTCGATGCCCAGCAGCGCGCCTGCGCGGGCCAGCCGCACGCTGACGTCCACGTCCGCGCAAGAGGGCGTGGGATCCCCGCTGGGGTGATTGTGCGCCACGATGACCGCCGAGGCGTTGTGCAGCAGGGCGTGCCGGTAGACCTGCCGCGGATCCACGATCGTGTGGCTGTCGTTGCCGCGGGTCAGGACCTGGTAGGCCAACACGACGCCGCGTTTGTTCAGGTACAGACCGTGCAGCTCTTCTTGCCGCAGTTGGCACATGCGCGGTCGGAACCAGTCCACTGCGGCGCCGATCCCCTGCACGCGCGGTTCTGAAGAGCCCGCGGCCAATGCCCTGCGCCCCAGGGCCAGGGCGGCGTGCAGCCGCACCGCCCGAGCGGGCCCGACGCCGCTCACCTTGGCCAGGGCCGCCACCGGCAGGTCCGGCAGTCGATGCAGCCCGCCCGCGGCCTGCAGCAGGTCGGCGCAGATGCGCTCGACGGGCCGACCGACGCAGCCGGTGCCCAGAACCAGGGCCAGCAGGTCGGCGTCGCCGAACTCGTCGGATCCATGCAGCGCGTAGCGTTCCCTCGGTCGCATTCTTCACCTCTTGCGGAGCGGGCCTGTGGGCATGCGGCCACTCTGCAAGAGGCGTGCCGCCTGAAAAGCGGCCTTCCATGGTCGACGCGACGAAAAAACGTCGAAAAAACGACGAAGTGACGAATGGGTGTCGGTCGTTCCCCGCTAGGGCTGGTAGATCACCTCGACCGCCACCTGCACCGAGTCGGCGGCGTAGAGCCGATCGCCGTCTTCGCGCACCGTGACGATGCCCCCCAGCAGCTTCAGGTAGGGCTCCACGTGCTCGAGCTTGGAGGCGGGCAGGTGCAGGTACACCTGGGCGTGGTTGCGCTCCACCGTCAGGATGTGGGGTTCCAGCGCCTGGCCGTCCGCACCGTAGACGCCTCCGCCCAGCTTTTCGGCCAGGGCCACCAGCCGGCGCAGGGCGTCGGGGCTGTTCGGGTTCAGGCGGTAGGCGAAGGGGCTGGTGGCCAGGGAGCCATCGGCCTCCTGGTTCTCTGCCTCCTGCATCTGCTGCTGCTCGGCACCGAGCTCGCCCTGCTCCTGGTCCCAGGAGGGGATGTAGGTGCCGCCGCCCTTCAGCAGCTCGTCGAGGTCGCTGCCCAGCGACTCCTGCTTCAGGTTCTCGCTCGCTGCGGGCTCCTTCTCCACCTGGCCGCGGGTGTCTTTCATACGCCCGAGCTTGGATGACAGGGGTTTTTCGCTGGGGATCTCGTCCTTCGCGGTTCCGACCTTCGTCGCTGCGGCCGGCTGCGCGCCTTCTAGCTCGCCGCCATCTCCCTGCTGTTGGTCTTCGCCCTTGGCCGCTTGTTCTTCCTGCGCTGCTTGTTCTTCCTGCGAAAGGGGCTCACTGAGCTCCTGGTCCGGATCCGCGGGCGGCGCCGCGGCGCTGCGGTCCTCGAGATGCACGTCGCTGCTGGGGGGCAGGGCCTGGTCGGCGCCCATTTTTTCCATGGGGACACGCCAGATGACCAGGAAGACGGCGGCCGCCACGGCCGCCACGCCAAGGCTGCGGACCGGAAAGCGGGCGAAGGGGCGCAGCAGGCGGTCGTACCAGCGCCCAGGCAGGGGCAGCTCGTCGCTGCGGCGCATCACCTCGGCGAAGAAATGCGGGGGTGCCTTGGCGCGCCCATGGCTGCGCGTGAGCTCCACCGCGCGCCGCAGCTCGCCGTAGGCCTGGCGCAGCTGGGGGTTCTCCTCGATGGCGCGGGCCACCTCGGCCATCTCGGCGTCGCTCAGCTCGCCGTCCAGGTAGGCGGAGAGCCGGTTGCGGGCGAAAAACTCATCCATGATCAGGGCTTGACATCTTCTTTGCCGATTCGGTTCCGCAAAACGCGCGCCAGCTCGCTGCGCGCTCTGTGCAGCCTGCTCTTCACCGTACCTCGGGGCAGCTCGAGGATGCTCGCGATCTCGGAATAATCCAGATCCTGGATGTCACGCAGGATGATGACCTGCCGGTGATCGTCGCTGATGGCTTCCAGGCCCTGCTGCAACAGGGCGGAGGCTTCGGATTGATGGGTCAGCACATCGGATTCGGGCCCGTTGGCGGCCAGCTGACGGCCGGGCGCGTCATCCCGTGGCTGCCCCTCGAGGGGTTCGTGCCGGTCCCGCGCGCGCCGGCGGCGGTACAAGCGACGGTTCTTGCAGTGGTTGATCGTGACGCGGTAAATCCAGGTGGAAAGGGCGGCTTCGCCCCTGAATCGTGCCAGGGAGCGGTAGAGGGCCAGGAATACGTCCTGGGCCACTTCCTCGGCCACCGTCGGTTCCCCCATCCAGCGCAGGCACTGCGAGTAGACGCGGTCCTGGTAGCGCCGGACGATCTGGGCGAAGGCCTGCCGATCGCCTTTCTTGAAGCGCTGCACCAGCTCTTCGTCTGGCGGGCTGGCGATCATGGCGAGGAGTATCGCGAACATGGAGAGCCGGGCTCTTGGGGCTGCTGGCGAACGAGGGCCGGATCTCGCTAACGCGCCACCGAAGACTCCTCCTCCTACATCTGTTCCGGATCGCCCTTGTCCATCACGACCCTGCGCCCCGTGCGGATGCTCTCCTGGATGCGGGTCAGGGGGAGATGGTGCAGGGGGAAGAGGGTGCGGCGGATCTTGGCGTTGTGGAAGGTGGCGCCGTCGAGGTTGGCCATGTCGAAGTCGGCGTCGTCCAGCACGGCCTCGTCAAAGGAGGCATCTCGCAGGTTGGAGTGCCACAGGCTGGTGTTGGTGAGGTCGGCGCCGCGAAAGGAGGCTCGGCAGAGATCGGTCTCGGCCATCTTGGCGTGGGAGACGTCGAAGCCGTCGAAGCAGACGCCGGAGAGATCCAGCCCGCGCATGTCTTGATGGGCCAGGCTGTCCCTACGGCGCAGGCGCTCGAGCACCTGCTTCTTGGTCAGGGGCGTACCGGCCTGGGGGTCGGTTCCCTTTTTTCTCCTGCGACTCATGCCTCGTCAGCCTCTCTTTGCTGGCGGTCAGCGTTCTCGTCTTCCATCTTCTTCACGATCCGGACCGCCATGCGGGTGTTGTTGAGCGCGTCGCCGTAGTGGACGCCACCGGGGTTGAGCGTGTTGACTTCGACGATGCGCCCGTCGATGACATCCAGGCCAGCCAGCCAGACGCCATCGCCAAGAAGGTGCGGGGAGATGCGCTCTACCAGCGCGTGGTCTTGGGGACCGATGACACAGGGCTCCGGAGTGGCTCCGCGAGCCAGGTTGTGCCGGAACTCCCCGGGTGGGCGGCGGCGCAAATATCCACCGATCAGCTTCCCGTCCAGCCAGACCAGCCGCTTTTCGCCCTCAGACGCTGCAGGAAGGTATTCCTGGATGACAACGTAGCCATCCCCCTGCCGCCGCGCCGCGTCGAAGACCTGCTCCACCTGCTGCACCCGGCGTGGATTGCGCACCAGGCCCACGCCGCGTCCGCCCGAGGAGCGGGCCGGTTTGAGCACGGCCCCGCTGGCCAGCGTCTTGGCGAAGAGCAGGGCCGTGGCGCGGCTGCGGGTGACCAGGGTGGAGGGCCGGGGCACGCCCGAGAGCGTGGCCAGGTAGCCCTTGTGGCCGGTGAGCATCAGTGTGGAGGGCTCGTTGTGCACCAGGCAGCCCACGCGCTGGGCCAGCTGCGCGAAGGCGAAGACCGCGTGGTCCGGCGGATTGATGCGCAGCAGGAGCGTGTCGGTGGGGGAGATCTCCACGTAGCGCCTCATGGCCCGGCGCTTGTTCAGCAGCTCCACCAGCGCCTCGCGGTCCGTCAGCGCTTCGTCCACTGCGTGGGCACGGGTGATCAGGCGGCCGTTGCTGTCGATCTCGAAGTCCCAGGGCTCTACGAAGCGCACCTGGTGTCCGCGTTCCAGCGCGCAGGCGGCGATGTGGACCGTGGTGTAGGTGGGCTCGAGGGTCAGGGCCCGGCTGATGGCGATGATGAGCCGCATGGCGTTGGCTCCTAGTCGTCTGCAGGCGTGGGCGCAACGAGGTTTTGAGCGTCTTTGCGCTTCCGCGCTGGAGAGATGCAGTGCCGGGGAGTCGGCGACGGTGTAGGATCCCTTCATGGCCCATGCGCTTCAACAGCTCGGTCTGCTCGTGCGGTCCCGCTACGCACTGCTCTACCTGCTAAGCCACGAGGAGCAGCGCGTGGAGCGCATGTTGGGCGAGGTCGCCTCCCGTGAAGGCTTTGCCCTCTACCGCTGGCGGGCCACCAACGGCCTGGTGCGGCCCGACGGCGAGCTCGTCCCGGAGACGCGCGCCCCCGAGCGGGTTCTGCGGCACGTTTTGGGTGTGCCAGAAGCGGCTTTCTTCGTGCTGAACGATTTTCACGGCGCCTTGCAGGATCCCCTGGTCGTGCGCCACCTGCGCGATCTCGAGCCCGTGCTGGCTGCGCGCCGCCAGGCCCTTGTGCTGCTCTCGCCCCAGCTCGAGATCCCGCTGGAGATCGAGAAGGACATCACGGTCGTCGATGTCCCTCTGCCAGATACCGAGGAGGTGACCGCCATCCTGGACGACTTCGCCGAGAGCCACGACTTCTTCGTGGACGATGAGACGAAGGAAAAGCTCGTGCGTGCCTCCCTGGGGCTCTCCACCAGCGAGATCCGCAGGATGTTCTACCGCATCCGAGCGGAAGGCGGAGAGTTCATCGAGGCGGATGTGGCTGCCGTGGTGGAGGAGAAGGGGCGCGCCATCCGGCGGCAGCGCTTCCTGGAGTTCTGGGATCTGAGCGAGGACATGGAATCCGTAGGAGGCATGGACAACCTCAAGAACTGGCTGCGCCAGCGCTCCGCCGCCTTCTCGGACGAGGCCAGGGCCTTTGGCCTGCCCGCGCCGCGCGGGCTCTTCCTGCTGGGTGTGCAGGGCTGTGGCAAGTCGTTGATGGCCAAGGCCGTGGCGGGGATGTGGCGCGTGCCGCTGCTGCGGCTGGACGTGGGCGCCGTCTTCCAGGTCCAGGAGCAGGCCGAGTCGGGCCTGCGGGAGACCGTGCGCGTGGCCGAGAGGCTGGCGCCGGTGGTGCTATGGATCGACGAGCTCGAGAAGGGATTCCTGGCCACCCGCAGCGAGGGCGGCGGGCGCGCCCTGGGCGCCTTCCTCACCTGGATGCAGGAGAAGAGCGCACCGGTGTTCGTGGTGGGCACGGCCAACGACGTGCGCATGCTGCCTCCGGAGCTGCTGCGCAAGGGCCGCTTCGACGAGATCTTCTTCGTGGACCTGCCCAATGTGCACGAACGCCTGGCGATCCTGGAGATCCACCTACGGCGGCGGGGCCGTGATCCGCACAGCTACGATCTGACCGGCATCGCCGAGGAGAGCGAGCGTTTCTCGGGTGCGGAGCTGGAGCAGGTCGTCGTCTCCGCCCTCTTCTTGGCCTACGACGCCCAGCGCGACCTGCAGGAGGAGGACCTGCTGGAGGTGGTGCGCGAGACCATCCCCTTGGCCGTCACCATGGACGACCGCTTGAAGGAGCTGCGCGAGTGGGCCAGGCCGCGGGCGCGGCGGGCCAGCGAAGAGACGCGGCGCGTGGATTTCTTCTCCGAGTGGGACAAGTGACCGGCGGCGCTGCGTCGCAGGGGCAGGAAGATCGAGGCTCTCCGGGGGTTGTCTCCAGGGCGTCGGCCGGCGGACGGCGGCGGGCGTTCGACGAAAGCCGCAGAAAACAGTAGATGAACCCCCTTCGCAACTCCCCTCTCCACGCTCAGATGCCGGAACCGTCATGAAGTTCCTCGCAGTTTCCTTATCTTTGGGCTTGCTCGCCTGGTCGTCCAGCGCCGAGGCCAAGTGCGATCACCTCCTGCGCGGCATCGACGGTGCCGGTGCCGATCGTCTCGTGGCCCAGTACAAGAAGGTGATCGCCTGCGACACCAAGGTGGCCAACCAGGTCTTCCCTCAGTTCATGCGGGCGGCGGGCGATGCCGACACCCTGGTGGCCCTGTCGCTGGCAGCCATGGAGTACGACATCTGGAATCCGGTCTGGGAGATGATCGGCAAGCTGTCGTCCTATGACGCGCGCGACGAGGTCGCGGAGCGCGTGGGCCTGTCCTGCGAGTACAACCCCAAGGTGGTGGGCTTCTTGCAAGGTGCCTATTTCGGTCTGCGGGACATCGACTTCTCCCAGTGGGATGACGCGCTGGTCTCCTGCAAGTCCGCCAGCTTCGAGGAGTGGATGATCCAGCTGGTGGAAGACCCGCCACCCAAGCTCTACGACGAGAAGTGGAGCGCCATCGTCGACGCGCTGGTCAAGCGTCGCGGTCGCGATTCGCTGCCGCATCTGGCCAAGGGGGCGGTGGTGGCTGCCGGCAACGGGGGGCCCTTCGAGGCCATCCTGATGCAGATGGAGAACGCGGTGGCCCCTTCCCTGGGCGAGGAGATGAACCCGGAGGACCGCAACGCCCTCGAGGAATCCCTGGTGGGCATGGCGCGCGAGCTCGAGCCCGACAAGGCCCGCTCCGTGGCCGACCGCCTGGCCAACTCCGGCTCCGACTCGCGAGCCGCCGAGCTGCTCGAGACGGTCTACGAGGGGCGCAAGCTGGGGGGCTACTACTGGTACGGCGGCGCGGCGGTGGAGGCCGGCGACTGCGAAGGCGAGAAGACGGCCGTCATCCACTTCGCCAACATCGCCGAACCGGGCAAGCGCTGGATCATCGTCAACGACTCCGAAGAACCGCTGCGCTCCTTCAAGCCCAAGCTCGGCAAGTGCCAGGTGGATGAGCCCTGGCCCGTGCTCGTCTCACCCGAGCCCTTCGAGCAGAAGGGCGGTGCGTCCTCCTGGATCGAGACCGTGCTGCCCAGCTGGGAAGAAAAGGGCTACGCCGTCAAGACCAAGGGCGAGAAGGACATCAAGCTGCCCTAGGAGCTGGCTTCCGGGGGCTTCTCGACGGGGCTCTTGCGCTTGAAGCGCGCCAGGATCTGGCGAATGCGGCTGCGCCCCTGGCCGATGGGGCTCTGGCGACTCTGCACGCGGCTGAACTCCCCTAGCGCCGCCAGGGCCTGGCGGGCCCTGTCCATGTCGGGTCGCAGCAGCAGGGCCTCGCGGAAGTGGCGGATGGCCAGGTCCACGCGCCGCTGCGACAGGGCGATGCGGCCCAGCGACAGGTGAGCTTCGGCGCGCTGCGCGTCGTCTTGGGTCTCGAGCAGCGCGCGGTGCAGCGCAGCGACGCGCGCCTCGGTGTTCTGGTCGCTTTCGCCCATGATGATCCTCTATGGGATCAGGGCGCGGCTGTACACTTCATGGCGCCGTTGTCCCCTCTGCGCTGCGGATTCTCCAGGCGCTGGCTTCTCCCACCTCGTAGCTGGCCGGCCCGAAGGACCGCTCCAACCAGGCCGCAGCGCGTTCGGAGCTCGGGGCCCGGTCGCGGTGCAGGATGACGTAGGCGAAGCCCGCATCCGCCAGATCCTGCACCTGCCGCTCCAACGCGCCCTGCTCATGCAGGGGAGCGGCGTCCCTCATCTTCGCCGGGGGCAGCTCGTGCTTCGGTCGGGTGGGGCGCACACCGCAGGCGGCGTCCGCCACGGCTATCAGCCGATTGCTGGCCAGGATGGCGTCGCGAGACTCGTAGCTCTCCGCCACGGGGCGACCGTGGAAGGGCTGCCAACGGTTGTAGATGCGGGCCGGGGTCTGGGAAAAGGGCATCCGGCCGTTGTCGAAGGGCAGCTCCAGGATGGCGCCGGGCTGCTCCAGGGCCGCGTAGATGGCCGGCGGGCGGGGATCGTACTGCATCCGCGGCCAGCGCGTCTGACCCACGGCCAGGGATTCGGCCAGCAGCGCCGCTGCGATGACCAGGCCCAGGGCCGTGCGCTGGCGCGGCACCCAGCTCAGCAGGCGCTGGGCCCCCATGGCCGCCAGCAAGGCCAGAAAGACCGTGGCCGGCCCCACGGCGCGATACCAATGGGACAGCCCCACCAGCGGCGGGACCGCCTTCAGCAGCATCCGCGCTGGTCCCTGTACGGGTTGGGATGCCAGCTCCAGCACCTGGCCGTTGAGTCGCACCCAGTGCCCCAACGCCAGCGCCAGCAGCAGCGCGACAGCTACCAGGGGGCCCAGGGCCCGGCGCCCCTGGGCGCGCAGGCCGATGGCAGCCAGGGCCAGCACGCCCAGGCCCAGGTAGACCGAGTGGGAGATGGGGGCCGGCTCCAGGCTGGGCAGCACCAGGTTCAGGGCGTCCGTGCCGTAGTTGCGCAGGCAGCGCCAGTTGTCCAGGTGCGCCATGGGCACCTGGGTCGGCCAGTGCCAGCGTCCGCCCCAGAACTCTCGGATGCCGAGGAAGTGGATGAAGCTGGGCAGGGTGATCAGCGCCGCCAGGGCGCCCTGGGCGATGAAGCCGGCCCAGCGGCGCGAGCGCCACGCCCACCAGGGCACGATGGCCAGCTCGGCCACAAGCGCGAAGAAGGCCGCGTACCAGCCCGACAAGGCGTAGCCCCCCAGGCAGAGGCCGGCCCCCAGCACGTCCAGGCGCCGTCCTCGTTCCTGGTAGCGCCACAAAAAGGCCACGTGCAGGGCCAGCAGCCACAGGGGCCAGGACTCGGTGATGCCGAACTCGATCTCGCCGGAGAGAAAGGGGCTGCAGCCCAGGGCGACGGCGGCGCTCCAGGCGGCTCTCGGACCGACGAACTGGAGGGCCAGCCAGTAGCCGGCCGCCATGCCCAGCAGGACATTGCCAAACAGCATGCCGTTGTAGCCCAGCACCGGGTCCAGCAGCGCTCCAGGCAAGGCCAGCGGCAGGTTGACGGGGTCCATGATGGGCAGCGGCAGGCCCTGCGGGTAGTTGGCCCAGGGTCCGGGCTGGCCCAGCCAGCCCTGGATGGCGCGCCACATCATCCACAAGTGGTTGTCGGTCTCGCCATGGGGATGGCCACCCAGCAGCAGCGGATGCAGGACCAGGGGCCAGGTGAAGAGCAGGGCGCCCAGCGCCAGAACCAGCGCGGTCCAGCCTCGGGAGGGAGCCTGGCTTGTCTGGCTCACGAGCCGGGGTTCCCTGCGCCCGATAGTCCCCCACCGGCCAGCCTGGTCGTCCCTGGATTACGAATCCAGGGGCGGCCTGGCGCACCCACGGTGGGGGACATCGCGGGGGAGGGGGAGCGCGTAGCGCGATCTGGGGGAGGGG
>CAYVQL010000311.1:0-13186 GCA_964454135.1 uncultured Enterobacterales bacterium
GGTGTCGCCCACGCCTGCCACGCAGGTGCCCGCCTCGTCTCCGGCCGCCGCGCCCACCATCACCAGGTCGGCGCTGGCCAGGTCCGAGGTGCCGCTGACCGGGCCGAAGAGCACGTAGGCGCTGCCCGACGCGCTGCCGTTGGCGTCGTTCTGCGGGCCGCCGACCAGCAGGTCGTCGTAGCCATCGCCGTCGAAGTCGCCAGCCCAGGACAGGCCGATTCCGGCCTGGTCGCTGGCGGCCTCGCCCATCAGCTTGGCGTCCGCCGCCGACAGGTCCACGGTGCCGCTCACGGGGCCCAGCAGGAGATAGGCCGCGCCCGCGTCGGCGCCGTTGCTGTCTTCGCTCGGAGAGCTGACCAGGATGTCGGCGAAGCCGTCGCCGTCCACAAAGCCGGCCGCTGCGACCGCATAGCCCGCCAGGTCCCCAGCGGCCTCGCCCACGAGCACCGCGTCGGCATTGGCCAGGTCCAGGGAACAGGGCAGGTTCCCGTCGCAGTCGCCGTCGTCGCAGTCCAGCAGATCGTCGCAGTCGTTGTCCAGCTCGTCGCCGCAGACCTCGGATGCCCCCGGATTCACGGCGCTGTCGTCATCGTCGCAGTCGCTGGCGTCCTGAGTGTAGCCCGAGGGGACTCCGGCGCAGGCCACCTCGGTGGAGCTGGAGTCGCCGTAGCCATCGCCGTCGTCATCGGCGTAGTAGGTCAGGGCGTCGTCGGTGTTGTCCGCCACGCCGTCGCAGTCGTTGTCCACGCCGTCCGCGGCCACGCCGCAGTCGTCCACGGCGTCGGGATGGGGGCCGGCGTCGGAGTCGTCGCAGTCGCTGTCGTCCTCGACATAGCCTTTGGGGAGTGAGCAGGCGTAGGTCGCCGAGGTGGCGTCGCCAAAGCCGTCGCCATCGACGTCCGCGTAGTAGTCGTCGCCCTCTGCCACCGGGTTCTCGTCGATCTCGCCGTCGCAGTCCTGGTCCTCCTTGTCGCAGATCTCGCCCAGCTCGGGATGGATGTTGCCGTCGGCGTCGTTGCAGTCGCCGCTGTCCGCGAGGTAGCCCTTGGGCTGGATGCAGGCGTCCGTGGTGACCTCGTCGCTGCCCCAGCCGTCGCCATCGGCGTCCTGGTACCATGTCAGGGGATCCACCGTGGGCTCTTCGTCGATCTCGCCGTTGCAGTTGTCATCCGCCTTGTTGCAGTACTCGTCGGCGTCGGGGTGGACGCTCGCGTCTTCGTCGTCGCAGTCGTCGGCGTTGTCCACCAGGCCAGAGGGTTGCTCGCAGCTGACCTCGGTCTCGCCATCGACACCGTAGCCGTCACCATCGCTGTCCGGATACCAGACGGTGTCCGGGCTCTCGTCCACCGTGCCGTCGCAGTCGTCGTCCTGCTCGTTGCAGACATCGGCGGCGCCGATGTTGACGTCCGCGTCGTCGTCGTCGCAGTCGGTGCCACCGCAGATCTCGGCATCGTAGCCGTCGCCGTCGAGGTCGCAGCGGACCTTGAACAGCACCCCCAGGCTCCAGGTCTGGTCGTCCTGGTCGCCGTCGGCGGACTCGTCGTTGGCCGCGGTGATCACGAGCTCGGGGGTGTACCAGCCCGTCTGCCAGTCCACCTCGTCGGTGGCCTGGAAGGACAGGTTCAGGGATCCGCCCATCCCCAGCGCGCTGTTGGCCCCGGGGACGCCGCTCATCAGGACGACGTCGGAGCCATAGCCAACGAGCTCCACGCTGCGCAGCAGCAGCGACACGCCGCTGTCGTTGGTGAGCGTCACCCCTGCGGAAGGGAGCTCGTCCTCGTAGGTGACGTAGCCGAGATCCACGGAGTCCGTCGAGGCCAGGAAGGACAAGGTCCAGGCCTCCTCCTCCTCGGCGGCGGCTTCCTCGTCACAGGCCCCCAGCGCGAGCGCGCCGAGGAGCAGGCAAGCCGTGGTACGGATTCCGCCAATCCGTCTTCGAAGCTCTGGCATGGTGCTTCCCCTTTCTGACATGGTTCTCTACAGGTCTCCGGCGAGGAACAGCAGCGCTGCCCCGGCGTCGCTGGCCGTGGTGCCATCGCCCGGGGCCCCCAGCAGCAGGTCGTCCAGGCCGTCGCCGTCCAGGTCGCCGGCAAAGCTCGCTGTGCTGCCCAGGGCGTCTCCGGCTTGTTCCGAGCCGATCTTGATCCAGGAAGTGGCCAGGTCCTCCGTTCCCGAGACGGGCCCGAGGACCAGGTAGAGGGCTCCTGCATCGCTCGCCGTGGCGTCCTCGGCCGGCGCGCCCACCAGGAAATCCGAGGCGCCGTCGCCATCCAGATCGCCGCCAGCGGCGATGAACCAGCCGGCGTTGTCCGCTGCCGCTTCGCCCTCGAAGCTGGCATCCGCTCCCGCAAGGGAGATGGCGCTGCCCACGTAGTCGGACAGCGTGCCGCCGCCGACCAGGTAGGCGCTGCCCGTGGTCCAGCCTCCGGTGGTGCCGCCCGGAGAGGCGACGAAGACATCGTCCAGGCCGTCGCCATCGCCGTCACCCACGTAACCCACCGACGAGCCCGCGTAGGCCTGGCTGTCCTCGCCCTCGAGGATGGTGTCGGCGTCACCCAGGCTCGCCGTGCCTGAGACGGGACCGAGGAAGAGGTAGGCGCGGCCCGCGTTGGTCCCGGCCTCGTCGTTCTTGGGGGCGCCCACCAACACGTCGGGCTGGCCGTCCCCGTCCACGTCGCCACCTCCGGCCACGGGCCCCGCCGCGTCCGAGGAGGCTTCCCCCTCGAGCAGAGCGCTGGCCAAGCACAGGTCCACCTCGCCCGAGGCTGGACTCTGCACGAGGTAGACAGCTCCGGCCGAGCCGTCGTAGCTGGGGGCGCTCACCCACAGATCGTCCAGACCGTCGTCGTCGGTGTCGCCCGCTGCGGCCAGGTAGCTGCCCGCCGCGTCGCTGGCGCTCTCGCCGAAGATGGAGCCGTCGGCGTAGGAGAGGTCGAAGGTCTTGGTGCCGGAGCTGATCGTGGCGCCGGTGACCAGGAACGCGGCCCCGGCGCCACTGTGGGCGTCGTCGTTGCCCGGCGCGCCCACGCCCAGGTCGTCCAGTCCGTCACCATCCACGTCCCCGAGCAGGGCCAGGGCCTGACCCGCCAGGTCGCCCGCGGCCATGCCCGTCAGCTTCACCGAAGCCGAGCTCAAATCCTGACTGCCCGACGGCGGACCAGCCGAACCCAGCAGGACGTAGACCGCGCCCGCCCCGCTGCCGCCCGCGTCTTCGTTGCAGGCGCCGATCACCAGGTCGTACGCGCCGTCGCCGTCGTAGTCGCCCAGGGCCAGCAGCGCGTCGCCGGCTTCGTCTCCGGAGGACTCCCCCAGCAACGCCGCCTGGGCGTCGTCCACGGTGTGGATGAGGTCGCCGTCGCAGTCGTAGTCGATGCCCCAGCCGTAGCGCTCGATGCCTCCGGGGTGGGCATCGCCTACGGTGTCGTCGCAGTCCGAGGCGTCGGTGGTCATGCCTTCGGGGGGGGAGCAGCCCGTGGCAGCCACCGCGGCGTCGCCGTAGCCGTCGCCGTCGGCGTCTTCGTGGAACTCGTACGCGGCATCGGGGTTGTCCGGCGTGCCGTCGCAGTCGTCGTCCACACCGTCGGCGTAGTCGTCGCAGTAGTCGTAGGCGTCGGGATTGACGGCATCGTTGGCATCGTCGCAGTCCGCGCCGTCCTCGACGTGGCCGGAGGGCTGCTCGCAGGCCGTGACAAGGGCGCTGGAGTCGCCATAGCCGTCGCCGTCGGCGTCGGGATACCAGTCCTCGGCGTCGATGGAGTCGCCCTCCATGCTCGCACCGTCGCAGTCGTGGTCTTCGCCGTCGCAGTACTCGGTGGCATCCGGGTGGATGCCGCCGTCGCCATCGTCGCAGTCGGTGTTGTCGGCCACGTAGCCGCTGGGAGCGGGGCACTGCTCGACGTACACGTCGGGGTCGCCGTAGCCGTCTTCGTCGCGGTCCCGGTAGAACACGCCCACCACGTCTTCGTCCGTTTCGCCGTCGCAGTCGTTGTCCTCGCCGTCGCACAGCTCGTTGGCGTCCGGGTTGATCTCGGCGTCCTCGTCGTCACAATCGCCCCCGACGTCCACGAAGTCGGTGGGCTGCTCGCAGTCCCAGTGGCTCCACTCATCGACGCCCCAGCCGTCGCCGTCCTCGTCGTAGTGCCACTCGGTGGCGTCGACGGACTGGTTGTCCGCCTCGCCATCGCAGTCGTTGTCGACCCCGTCGCAGACCTCATCGGCCCCCGGATTGACCTGCGGATCGGAGTCGTCGCAGTCGCTGGAGCCGGCCACCATGCCCTCGGGCTGCTCACAGGCCACCACCGCGTCGGCCTCGCCGCCGAAGCCGTCGCCGTCGCCGTCCATGCTCCACGAGGTGGAGCCGATCACGTTCTCGTCCTCGTCGTCCACCAGGCCGTCGCAGTCGTCGTCCACGCCGTTGCAGTACTCGCCCGCCCCGGGGTGTACGCCGGGATCGGTGGGATCGCAGTCCTGACCGTCACCGTAGCCGTCGCCGTCGCTGTCGCTCCAGTGCCCCGTGTCCAGCCAGTCCCGGCGCCCGAGGCAGCCGGTCAAGACGACGGCCAAGGCCAGGAGGGGGAGATTTCGGGCCACCATCACTCGCCCTCCTCTCGGCCGAACCAGGCGCGCACGGGTTTGATCCACAGGGCCGTTCCCGAAGCCAGCAGGAGGCCCGCTGCGCTGAGGTCGACGATGATCACGGCGCGCAGAGGCGCCACGTTGTCGTCGTAGAAGTCCTCTGCCTGGTGCATGGTCTCGATCCCCATGTACTCGTCGTGCAGATCCTTGGCCTGGATCCAGCTGTGGGTGCCGTGGCCGGCCAGGCCAGCGCCGGCAGCCACCATGACCCCGGCCAGCACGCGCCGTCCCAGCAGCGCCCGGGTTCGTGCCCTGGCGTCCGGGTTCACGATGGCCTCCCCCGCGGGCCCGGCGTAGGGGGCCACCAGGGAGAGCTCGAGGCGGGCCACGTTGTCTTTGGGCACATGCACCGTGCGGAACTGGGGCGGCAGCCCGACGGCGCGGACCTCGACCTCGTGGCTCCCGGCCATCACTCCCTCGAGCGTCAGGGCGCCCTGGCCCACCGAGTCGCCGTCCACCACCACCTCCGCGTCCAGAGGAGATGGGATGACCACCAGCGTGCCGTAGTCCAAGGCCTCGAGTTCGAGGTTGATGGCGAGCTCCTGGCCGACGGGCAGGCTGAGGGATTGGACGACCGGCGCGTATCCCGCGAGGGAGAAAGCCAGCTCGTGCTCGCCGCAGGCCACCTCAGCGAGGGACAGAGGCGTGTCGCCCCTGGGGTCGCCGTCCAGCTTGACGGCGGCACCGGTGGGAATCGACTCCAACTCGAGGCTACCCACGCCAAGAGCGAGCTCGAGCTCGGAGCGCGCCACCAGACGCGGCCGGACCAGGACCTCCTCCTCGGCCACCTGGCAGCCCTGCTCCACGCGCAGGGCGTGGGCGCCGGGCTCGAGCTCACGCAGCAAGACAGGTGTGACCTGGCCCGTGTCGACGCCATCCAGCAGGATCGCGGCACCGGGTGGATCGGACTGGACGTACAGCTCGCCTGTCTGGGCTTGCTGGGCCTGGGCAGGCCCGGGGGCGATATCCTGGCTCCAGGTGTGGCCCGCGCCCAGCCCCTCCTTGAACCCGACGGGCGGCAGGGGCTGGTCCTGTGCGTAGACCACGGGATCGAGCCCCGCCTGCCGCAGGTTGTCCGCCGGCACCCCCCGTCCCACGACGTCCATCACGTCCAGCCGCTCTCCGGCGACCACCCGGACCCTGCCGGCCCCGATCACGACGCCGTCGAGATGGATGACCACCTCGTGCTCTCCGGGCTCGAGCGCCCCGGCCCCGCGGGCCTGGCCGTCCACCGACAGCTCGGCCTGATGCGGCAGGGCCTCGAGGCCCATCAGGATGGCGTGCTCGGCCTGCTGGCGGGAGTTGGGATCGCCGGTGAGGTAGATCTCGCCCCAGCCCACCTGGGTCTCGTGGCTCCAGGGCACCTGGGCGCCGCCGGTGTAGGCCATGGTCTGGTCCCTGGCCCACAGGCGCACCTCGCGCACGTCCACCAGCCCGTCGCCGTCGAGATCGGCCTCGCCGGTCAGGCCACGCACCAAAAAGTGCGAGTAGACACCGTTTTGCAGCTCCGGCGCCTCGATGGCCGGGTGGTTGACGTCCGCAGCGAAGAGACGCACGTCGTAGCGGCTGATGGCCAGTGCCGGATTGGGGACCGGCCCCCGCAGCTGCTCCCGCTCGATGAGCTCCCGCGCCGAAAGCGCCGAGCGGCCCTTGCCCGAATAGCAGGCGTCCACCACCACCACCCGCCGCCGGGCGGGCAAGGCGGCCACTGCCCGGTCCAGGTCTGTTAGCGCCACACCCGTGTCGCCTGCGTCGTCCAGCAGGGAGTCGCTGGTGAGCAGGTAGAGGTGGGGCTCGGTGGCGAAGCTGTGCTCGGGGGAAGCGGGCCGCAGCTCCATGGTGCCGTGACCGGCCAGGTAGAGCAAGAAGGTGTCGTCGGGCTGCAGGTCGGCCGTGACCTCGGCCAGGCGCTCCCAAAGCTCGTCGCGGGTGACGCGTTCGGTCAGGGAGAGCACGTCGAAGGCACCCAAAGCGGGATCCGCCAGCACCGACTGCAGGTCCAGGGCGTCCTTGGCGGCGAAGCGCAGATCGCCCAGCAGCGGATCCTGGTAGGCGTTCACCCCGACCACCAGCGCCACACGACGGGGGGCGAAGGTGCGCGCGAGATCCTGGGGCTCGGGCAGGTCCGTGACCACGCCCCTCGGCGCGGCGAGGGCGGCGGCTGTCAGCAGGAGCAGGGCGGTGCTCATCGGACCTCCAGTTCCCAGCAGGTGCAGGAAGGCGGTGCGCAAGCCTCATTATCGCCGGTCGAGGCGCAGAACGCGAAGCGCCCGGGCTCGCCCAGGTCGTAGGCCACCAGTCCGCCATCGCTGCGCAGCCCCTTGGGCTCGCGATCCGCGTCCAGCGCGCCGAGCGCCTCCCGGGTATCGAGGTGATCGACCCACGCCGACACATGCGCCGGGGCGCTGGCCGCCAGCTGCAGAAAGACGCGGTCCCCCACCGTGTAGGTCTCGCCCGCGCTGGCGCGCTCCATCACCCCGGCTCGCTGCACGGCCAGCCGCAGGTCCACCACGGTCGGGGGTTCGGCGCCCCGCAGGGCCCACTCGGCCTGGGGGTCCGGCTCGTCGGCGGGCGGCTCCCAGGGCATCGCCAGCAGCAGGCAAGCGCCGACCGCGACGGCCGCTGCCGCAACCAGCCAGCCCCTCCTCGCGGGGCGCTCGGCGGGCAACGCGGGGGCCTCTTCGGGGGGCGGGGGCCCCTCCAGGGCGCGGAGATAGCGGTGGGGATCAATCATCGGGTCCTCCCAGGACCGCTGCGAGCCGCTTCCTGGCGCGGCGCAGCCGCACGCGGACGGTGCCGGTTCGCAGCCCCTGCATGGCCGCGATCTCGCGAGGAGCGAAGCCCTCCGTCTCGAGCAGGATCAAGCGCCGGTCCCGAGCCGACAGCCCGAACAGGGCCTGCACCAGCGCATCGCGCAGCTCGACGGCATCCATGGGCGCCGCCAGATCGGCCGGCAGGCTCAACAGGTCCCGCTCCGGCCGGCGGGCACCCCGGCCGGCGTTGGCCGCGATGCCGTACAGCCAGGGCTGGAACGCGCGCGCCAGGTCGAAGCGCGAGCGGAAGCGATACACCCGCAGCCAAGCCTCCTGGTGGGCCTCCTCGGCGGAGGCCCTCGTGCCGGTCCTGCGGAGCAGGAAGGCGAAGACCGGCTTCCGCCAGCGTCGATACAGCTCGTCGTAGGCTGCGCGCTCGCCGGCCTGCACCCGACGCATCGGGTCCTGGTCGCTGGGCTCTCCGGACCTGGCAGGTGGCAAGCAGCCCCCGTGGCTCCTCTTGGGATAGCGCGGCCTCGGGGCGAGGGGCGCCGTTCATCTCCCACTACTGGCGAAAGCAGCGGATCGTTACAGTTCACAGCGAAATGCGTCGCCCATGAGCTAGCTCTTTGCCTTCTTTGGGGGGGCGCGGGCCGGCCTGTCCGAGGCGCTGCAGGTCCACGACAGCCCCGCCGAGAGCCCTCTGGCGGCCATGGCCCGACCGCTGCTGGAGGACCAGCGCCTGCGGGTCGCCGAGGGCTTCGCTCAGGCGGGCACCCATAGCGAGGCGCTGGGGATCATCGAGAGCCTGCAGGGCCTGCAACGCTCCTACGCACTGGCGGAGCTGGACCTGGACCTGTTGGCCGCCTACTTCGAGGGCGTCAGCGCGGAGATCGCCGCCATGCCCGCCACCACCGCGGTGAGCGAGCAATGGGGAGAGCTGAAGCTACAGGTGACGGCCGGCACCAACGTGGCGGAGATCTCCGCCCTGGATCTGGATGCCGCCTGGGGGATCACCCTGGACGGTCCGGCGGACGCCGTGGTCTACATCAACGTGCCCAACGAAACCGTGGAGCTGGACGCGCTGCTGTGGGTCTACCAGGGCGGCGTCACAAGCGACACCACCCTGCTCAACCTGCACCAGGCCTCATCCATCGACCTCTCCCAGGGCGACCACCACGTCAACATCCTGGCCCCGGACGCCTCGGTCTCCTTCCCCTCGGGCCTGGCGACCGGCAACCTGGTGGCGCGCTGCCTGTCGGGCGGCGGACAGGTCAATGCGGGTGGCTTCGGCGCCTGGGTCAGCATGCCCTAGGAGCGTGCCTCAATGCCCGCGCTTGCTGCGGGTGCGGGAGGAGCGCCCCAGCGGGTCCGGGGAGAGAGCGGGAGGCTGCATGCGGCGCCCCGCCACCGCCGCCATCGCCAGCAGCAGCAGAAACAGCCCCCCCTCCACGAGGGCCGCAGTCAGGGGACCTCCGGCAAGGCCAGGACCCGCGCCCACCTCCGGCGGTTGGGTCTCGCCAATCGATGCCATCGTCGGTTCCATGCGTTCTCCAGCTCCTGGGCCGGCGCCCCTGACGGACCCAGGACCGGCCGGGGCCTCGAAAGACCTGTGGGGGCAAAAGAGCTGGGGGATCCCCCTGATATCCGCTTTCTCCGGACCGATGGGCGGCTGACAGTCCGCCCCCCGCCTCCATCAGCTCCGAGACCGTCACGAACCTGAAGCCCCGCGCAGCCAAGCCCTGCAGGATCAGGCGCGTGGCCACCACGGTCTCGTCCCTGAGGCCCCCGCCGTCGTGCAGCACGATGATGGAGCCAGGCTGCGTCCTGCGCAGCACGTCGTCCGCGATCAGCTGGGGATCCGGCCGCAGGTAGTCGGGCGGATCCGGGATGATGTCGAAGAGCACGTGGGTGCGCTCCTGGCGCGACAGGACCCAAGGCAACACCACCAGCTTCTTGCCGAAGGGTGCCCGAAACAGCAGGGGCCCCTGGGCCCCGACGACGCGCAGGGCCGCGTCGGTACGCTCGATCTCATCGCGCACGGTGCTCGGCGGTATGAGCAGCAGGCGCCGGTGGCTCCAGGAGTGGTTGCCCAGCTCGTGGCCGGCCTCCAGCACCGTGCGCGCGATCTCGGGATGGGCCTGCACCTGGCGCCCCACCATGAAGAAGCTGGCCCGCGCGTCGGCTCGCGCCAGCTCCTCCAGGATCTGCTCCGTGTAGACGGGCTGCGGCCCATCGTCGAAGCTGAGCGCCACCAGGGGCTGCCCCACCTCCACCCGGCTCACCAGCTCGCCGAAGAGCTGAAAGTCGGGCCGACGGGCCAGCAGCCAGCATTGATGGCAGAGAACCAGCAGCAGCGCGGGCGCCAGCAACGCGAGGGACAGGGTGCGAGGGTTCACGTTCACCTCCTGTGGGAGGTGAGGGCTGTTTCAAGCTCCGTGCCAGGCCAAGCCGCGCGCCGTTCGTCCCTACTCGGCCTCCTCGGCAGGCTCGTCCGCCTCGGGAGCCGCCGTCAGCTCGCGCCACAAGAAGGCGTAGCCCATGGCCGACATGAACGCGGCCTGGGCGTTGTTGGCGGCGCCGCCGTGCCCTCCCTCGATGTTCTCGTAGTAGAGCAGGTCCTTGTCGTGCTCCAGCAGGCGGGCGCTCATCTTGCGGGCGTGGCCCGGGTGCACGCGGTCGTCACGCGTCGAGGTGGTGATCAGCATGGGCGGGTAGTCCGCGTGCGGGTCCACCAGGTGGTAGGGCGAGAAGCCCTTGATGAACGCCCACTGCTCCGGTTCGTCCGGGTCGCCGTACTCGGCCATCCACGAGGCCCCGGCCAGCAGGGTGTGGTAGCGCCGCATGTCCAGCAGGGGCACGCGGCAGAGCACGGCCCCCCACAGGTCGGGCCGCATGACGTACATGTTGCCCACCAGCAGGCCGCCGTTGGAGCCTCCGCTGATGCCCAGGTGTTCCGTGCTGGTGATGCCGCGCCGGATCAGATCCTCGCCCACGGCGATGAAGTCCTCGTAGGCACGGGGCCGCTTCTCCTTGAGGGCCGCCTGGTGCCAACGCGGGCCGAACTCGCCGCCGCCGCGGATATTGGCCACCGCGTACACGCCGCCGCGCTCCAGCCAGCCGATGCCTACGCTCGCCCGATAGCTCGGCAGCAATGGGATCTCGAAGCCGCCGTAGCCCGACAGCAGCACGGGCGCCTGGCCGTCCGCTGCCAGGTCCTCGGCCGCCACCTGGAAGTAGGGGATGCGGGTGCCGTCGGCCGAGGTGGCCTCGTGCTGGGAGATGACCAGGCCCGTGGCGTCGAAGAAGGCCGGCAGCTGCTTGAGCACCTCGCCGTCGGCCCCGATCTCTCCCCGCGACAGCGTGGTGGGGGTCACGTAGTCCGAGATGTTCAGGAAGTAGGCGTCGGAGTGGTGGTCGTCCTCTCCCCAGGCGCTGACCGTGCCGTACTCGGGCAGCCCGGGCAGGGGCTGGCGTTCCCAGCCCTTCTTGCCCGGGGTGAGCACCTCGATGCGGTTGCGCACATTGTCCAGGATGTTGAGCATGACGTGGTTGCGCGTGGTGGACAGGCCCGCCAGGGAGCTGCGCTCGTCGGGCTCGAAGAGCAGCTCGAGCCGCCCCCTGCCCTTCATCCACTTGCGCAGCTCAGTCACCAGCAGGCTGCCGGCCACGTAGCTCACTCCGTCGTGGGTCCAGTCGCTGCGCAGCTCCAGCAAGAGCCACTCCCGGTGGATGGTGGCCTTGGCGTCTTCGGGCTTGACGACCTGCACCAGGGAGCCCCTCTTCAGCAGATGGATCTCGGTGGCGTAGAAGTTGATGCTGCGGTAGGCCACATGCCGCTCGAAGCCCGGCGTGTGGTCGTGGTATGCGCCCACCGAGACATCCTGGGTCTCGCCCTCGATGACCGGCTCGGCCTGCTCCAGGGGAGTGCCGCGCTGCCAGCGCTTGGCGATGCGGGGATAGCCCGCGTCCGTCAGGGAGCCCTCACCGAAGTCGGTGGCCACGAAGACCGTGTCCGGATCGATCCAGCTGGCGCCCCCCTTGGCCTCTTCCAGCACGAAGCCGTCTTCGACGAACTGCCGCGAGGGCACGTCGAACTCGCGGGTGACCGAAGCGTCGGCGCCCCCCCGGGAGAGGGACACCAGGCAGCGCTCGTAGGCCGGCGGCAGGCAGGTGGCACCGTGCCAGACCCAGTTTTCGTCCTCGGCCGCGGCCAGGGCGTCCAGGTCCAGCACCACGTCCCAGGCCGGCTCGGGCTTGCGGTACTCCTCCAGGCTGGTGCGGCGCCAGACGCCGCGGGCGTGCTCCCCGTCGCGCCAGAAGTTGTAGTAATGGTCATTGCGCCTGGTCACGTAGGGGATGCGCTCATCCGAGTCGAAGGCCGCCAGCAGCCGCTGCTCCAGGGACTCGAACTCGTCGTCGCTGGCCAGGGCCGCGACGCTCACCTCGTTCTGCTGCCGGACCCAGTCCAGCGCCTCCTCTCCCGTGACATCCTCCAGCCACAGGTGGGGATCTTCGAGATCATCGGCCAGCGCGGGCGATGCGAAGAGCAGAGGCAGCGAGAGCAGCAGAGCGCGGATCATGGGACAGGACCTCCGTACACGGGAGAGGGAACGTAGCGCGTAGCGCCGCAGCTGGGTTCCCTGCGCCCGGCCTCAGGCGGCGCCCATGCCGCGCAACATCCGCGGCACGCCCCGCAGCAGCGAGAACACGCCCGCCGGCGCAGCCAGGACCACGGCCAGCACGCCGACGCCCAGCACCACCGCGCCCTCGGGCAGGCCGCGATCCAGGGGGACGGCGGCGAGGGCTGGGACTATGGGCTGGGAGCGACGGCCCTGATCGCGCACCCATGAACCGCCCGGGATGCAGCCGGCGGGATCGTCACCGAAGCAGACCTCGCATTCCTGGCCGTTGCGGCAGGCCCGCCAGTCGCCGGGCTGGGAGCCTGGCGCGTGCACCCGGGCCGTGCCGTTGTCGGCCCGGTTGGTGACCACGTGGCTGTCACAGCCCCCGGGGCAGACATCGCCGTCGTCGTAGCAGGTGGCGTGCAGCTCGTCGACGCCCGCCAGATCCCGGGCGCGGACCGCGGTGTCGGGCTGCAGCTCGAAGCCCTGGGGGTCCTGTTCGAGGGCTCCCACCTCCAGCTCCAGGGCCGTCATGGCCGGCAGCAGCACCGGCAGCCCCAGATCCTGTGCGTCGGCCAGGCACTGCCCCTCGGCCTGCTGGGCCCGACCGATGGGCAGCAGCAGCGTCAGGGCCAGCAGCGGCGGGGCGCACTTCATGCACGCCTTCGAAGCAAGAAGCGTACCCCCCGAAAACGGGGATTCCTGGTTCCAGGACCGTCAAGCGGGGACATTCGGGTCGCACCCTGGCAGTCGCAGGCCCCGTCGTGCGGGCTTTTCAGCTACACTGCAGCTGTGTCCGGCCCATGCTGGAGCCCCCATGCGCCTGCTACCCACGCTCGCCCTCTGCGCCTGCACCGACTACGCGATGATCGAGCTGGCTGGCATTCCCGCCGACTCCCCGCCCCCGGAGCCGGTCGACAGCGAGGTTCCGGTCGACAGCGTCGACAGCGACCCGCCTGTCGAGTCCAGCTGCGAGGGCTTCGCGGCGCCCGAGCCCTACGAGGCCAGCCGCGACGAGACCTGCTACCGCGAGCCCGAGCAGACCGTAGGCTCCTTCGACCCCGTGGTCGAGTGGCGCTGGGGCCAGAACCCCGTCCAGCTGGGCTACGACGAAATCATGAGCCCCTCGTAGGAACCCCCTCGCTCAAGGTCTGAAATCGTCGCAGGTCCGCG
>CAYVQL010000312.1:0-13152 GCA_964454135.1 uncultured Enterobacterales bacterium
GGGTCAGGTTGATTTGATTACTATTTCATCGAAGCAGAGCAGAGGGGGTCAGGTTGATTTGATTACTATTTCATCGAAAATGAAATTGCAAGCCCATGTATGCAGAGCCCACCACGTGAGGTCTTTTCGACAACGGCCCGGAAGGAGCTCGCCAACCGCGGATGGGGGACAAGGGCTCCGCTTCCTCGTTGTCCCGAAGCGAAACGCCGCCCAGCGCCCAACTCTGCCGCTGCAGCTCCAGCGCCTCCAGCCCGCCCATGCAAATCGCCTGATCACCAGCAAGCACTTGCCAGCGCACCACCGTTCGGCGACAATGGGACGCAGCGCGGTGGCAGGACGAACGCCCACCGCAGGACCGTCCAGGAGGATCCCATGCGCACACACCAGCTCCTGTTCCTTTCCTTGCTCTTGGGCTGCACCGACGCCGGCGGACTCGCGCCTGTGGACACGGGCGAGGCTCAGTGCTCGTACTACAGGGATGCCGACGGCGACAGCTATGGCAACCCGGACGTCTCCATCACGGAACCCTGCAGCTCGGTACCCGATGGCTACGTCACCGCGAGCGGCGACTGCGACGACCTGAACGCGGCCATCAGCCCTGTGGCGGCCGAGCTCTGCGACGGCGTGGACAACGACTGCGACGGAGCCGTCGACCCCAGCAGCGCCGTAGACGCCGCCACCTGGTATCTGGACGACGACGATGACGGCTACGGCGTGGAGGGCGACACCTTGACCGCCTGCGACGAGCCCTCGGGCTACGGCGCCAACGAGGGCGACTGCGACGACAACAACAACGGCGTCTACCCTGGCGCCGAAGAGTACTGCGACGAGCTGGACAACGACTGCGACGGCACGGTGGACAACGTGAGCGGCTCGGAGTGCGTCGAGACGCTGGAGGACGATGGCAGCATCTGCGCGGGGCTCACCGGGAGCGACCTGGGCAGCGTGCCCACATGGACGGGCAACTGCAACGCGGGCCAGGGCTACGTCTCCTACGGGGATCACTGCTACTTCGCCGTCTGGGACCTGAGCGCCACCTGGCTCGACGCCAGGACCAGCTGCGCCGCTGCCGGAGGCTGGCTGGCCACGGTGGCTGACGACGAAGAGAACGAGTTTCTGGCCGGGCAACACGACCGCTTCTTCCTCGGCGGCTGCGACGCCGATCAGGAGGGCACCTGGACCTGGATCACGGGCGAGGCTTGGATCTACGAGACCTGGGCCGACGGCGCGCCCGACAATGACGGAGGGGATGAGCACTGCCTGGTGGAGGGCACCGAGAACCACTGGAACGACACCCAGGCCACCAGCACCAAGGATGGCTTCATCTGCGAGTTCAATGGGTAGACGGGCTGATTGGCCGGGGGGGGCTGGCGCACCCTGACCAGCTCTCTCCCGCTGCTGCTCTCCTCGCTCGTCCTCGCCCCCGCCTGCAGCGACGGGGAACCCAGGCCCGAAACACCGGCTCAGTCACCATGGACGGCGACGGCGACGGACGCGAGTCCGGTCCGGACTGCGACGATTCCGATCCCGACATCCACCCAGGCGCCGAGGAGCGCCGCAACGGCGTAGACGACGACTGCGACGGGACCGTGGACGAGGATAGACGCGACGGATGCCGGTACATGGTACGCCGACGCCGACAGCGACGGCCATGGCGACATGACGAGCTCCACCCAGGCCTGCCAGCAGCCCAAGGGCTTCGTGCCGGACGCCACCGACTGCGACGATACCGATCCCGACATTCACCTGGATGCACAGGAACGCTGCAACGGCATGGACGACGACTGCGACGGAGCCGTGGACGAGGACGACGCGGCGGACGCCATCACCTGGTACGCCGACACCGACGCTGACGGCTACGGCGACGCCGATGTGCACGCCACCGGATGCGCTGCGCCTACAGGCCACGTGGCCGACGCAACGGACTGCGACGACAGCGACGCCAACACCCACCCCGGCGCCCCGGAGATCTGCGGCGACGGCATGGCCCGACGCGGTCCGCATGGACTGCGACGGCGCCACGCCGCTCTGCCTGCGCACGGGCGACATCGACGCGAGCGATGCCGACGCAAGGCTGCTCGGAAAGGCAGGCGACTGGGCCGGGAACGCGCTCTCGGGAGGCGGCGACTCCAACGGTGACGGCTTCGACGACATCATCGTGGGTGCGTTCCACAATGGCCAGGTGGGTACCGAAGCGGGCGCCGCCTACCTGCTGCTGGGGCCGGTCAGCGGGGACCGCGACCTGGGCAGCGCCGACGCCCGGCTCCTCGGCGAAGCGGCGGGGGAATACGCTGGCACCGCTGTCTCGGGCACGGGAGACGTGAACCGCGATGGCTACGACGACATCCTCATGGCGGCGGTCTGTCACGAGGCACAGGGCACCAAGCCCGGGACCACCTACGTGGTGTTGGGTCCGATCAGCGGAGGCTTCGACCTGGGAAACGCGGACGTGAGGCTCATCGGGGAGGTTACGGGGGACAGTGCTGGCTACGCCGTCTCGAACGCCGGGGATCCGGACGGAGATGGTATCGACGGTGTGCTCATGGGGGCAGACCAAAACGACGAGGCAGCGCCCCAAGCGGGTGCCGCCCATCTATTCCACCTCGCGGATTGGTAGCGGCTCACCAGCTACTGGGGACGGAGCCGCGGAGGCCAGCCCCAGCAACCCCTACCCACCGTACCCCGGATTCCAGTACGCCACCTGGCCCAACGCCTGCCTGAGAAAAGCCGGCTCCCGCAGCGCCATCAAGTGGGGGAGCTGGTCCAGGTCGTGATCCGTATGCCAACCGCGGAAGCGCACGGGGCCGACGTCGGTGGGGAAGAAGCGGCCGTCCAGGTAGACGTACTGCCGGCCGGGCTGCACGTCCTGCAGCAGCTCCTCCATGACTTGCACGCTGCTCTCCACGTCATCCGCCCTGGGTTCCTTGCGCCAAAACGCGGCCAGGTCGCGGTGCACCAGCTCACGCAGCGGCACGTCGAGCAGCACGGCGCGGCCAAAGGTGAAGGACTTGCGACAGGTCATGCACGAGAAGAGCCAACCGCAGCCACACCAGGGGCAGTCGAGCTGGCCGGGCAGGGACATGAGCGCAGCCTGGCCCTGGCAGCTGCAGTAGCTGATGCCGGCGTCGCTGTCCTTGACGATGTAGATCTGACGAGTGCCGTTCATTCATCACCTCCGGCGAGTCAGCCGTATCGATAGTCACCAGGCAGCCCCGGGCAAGTTCCCCCGAGAGACAGGTGTCAGGCACTGATAACAACAGATGTCAAAACAGGTGTCAGGCACTAGGGATTAGCAATTAACACCCAAGCCCACCGTGCCCATCACCCGCCTTGACCCCCAATCTCCGAAGAAACTTCGTCACGGTCACGCCTTCGCCACATAAAACGCGTATCGGATACTGTGAACTATCAACAAAAACCTAGTTCCTAGTGTCTGACACCCAATGCACACCAATGCAATGTCGCCTGCACCCTGCCGCCATCCCTGCAGGCCCCGGAGCGCCAGCCCTCTGACTTCACCGATCCGCCACGGCGCTGTCCGGCAGCCACCCAGGCCAAGGTCTCTGCGTCTTTGCGCCTTTGCGTTTGCTTTTCCAGTCCAAGGAACCCAGGCGTGCCGCGCTGTATCTCGATAGGCTGCTAGTGCAGCCCCTCCAGCTCCACATGCACCGCGGCGCTGCGGCCCTGGATGAAGCTGCGCAGCGTGGCGTTGGCGGACTCCAGGCGCGAGCGGTCGGTGGCGGAGATCTCGCCTTCCACGATGGCGGTCAGCGCCGACAGACGCGCGTCGAGGTACTTGGCCGTCAGGATCTCTTCGCCCAGCTCGCGGTAGCGCTCGAGGTAGAGCTCACGCTGCTCCTGCAGCGCCATCAGACGGCGAACGAGCGGTCGGTGCTCGGTCTCGGGGGGCGAGTTGGGGGGCACGTAGTCCTGCTGCTCGAGGTTGTAGAGGACCGAGGCGCTGGTGCCCATCTGGTTGTAGCTGCCGTCGATGTAGGGGCTGAAGGTGGCGTCCAGATCCCAGGGCACGTAGACCATGCGCTGGGTGCGCAGGTCCTGGTAAAGCCAGTAGTTCTTGGATCGTTGGGGGTAGGAGTCCCAGTTGGCGATGAAGTTCGAGACCGCCAGGTAGGAGCGCAGGCGCTCGAGATCCACGTTCGCCTCGTACCAGGCCGTCACCTCGTCCTCGTCCAACTCGTTCAGCTCCTCGATGAAGCGGCGCACGACGGCGTAGTCGCCGTCCTGGTTGGTCTTCTTGTTGTAGTGCAGCAGGTAGTCCTCGTCATCGGGGCCCAGGTAGGTGAGGTCGGCGAAGTACTGCGTCTCGTAGGGCAGGTCGTAGGCCGCCTTGTACAGGTCCCCCTCGTCGTCGCCCAGCTCGTCCCACAGCCAGCAGACGTTGTCGGGATCCTCGTACTGCAGGTACATGCCCTGGTACTCGCCGTTGACCTGCAGCACCACGTGCTGGGCGCCGGGAACGGCCAGGCCGGCGAAGCGGAACAGGTCGTAGGCCAGCTTCTGGCTGAAGTGGGGCTCGTAGTTGAAGTTCCACTCTCGGCGCCCCAGGTAACGATCGTCCGAGTCGAACTTCACCTTCCAGTTGCGCAGGTCGTAGTAGGACATCACGCTCAGCAGCGCGTAAGCTCCGCGATAGCAGAGGTCCACCTCGTGGGTCACGCCATCGCCGTCCACGAAGACGCCGCGCTCGTCGGGCGCGTGGTAGGGGTCTTCGTCCAGCCGGGCCATGGCCTCGGCGTCGATCACGATGTTCACCGTGGGCATGCCCTCAGGCAGGCCGTAGATGTCGTAGACGGGCGGCTCCCAGGCGCCCGGGATGGTCTCGACGCCCGTGTCGCGCACATCACTGTCGGCGCTGTCCGCAGCGGCGCTGTCCCCCACCGCGGAGTCCCCCTCTCCTACCAGGCCGCCTACGGTGGGGCTGGTGCAGGCCAACAGGAAGACGAGGGGCAGGACGGCGGGCATGGCGTGATTATGGCCCAGCGCGGGCCCGCCGTCGAAGGAATGTCGCCCGTCGCCGCTTCCTGCGCGCGTTCGCCGCCCAGTCAGCGCCTCAGTCCGAACCAGCCCCCTCCGTCCCGATGAGCTGCTCGAGCATGCGCCTGGCCTCTTCGCCGGCCGGGTGGTTGTCGAGGGACATGCGCAGCAGGCGCGCGGCCTCGTGCCGGTTGCCGGACTCCAGCTCGATGCGCGCCAGCTCGTCGTATTTTCGGTAGTCGCTGCCGGGATCGGCCGCGATGGCTGCCTCGAACTGCTTCCGGGCCATGCGAGGCTTGCGTTGGGCGAGGTAGACCAGGCCCAGGCCCTCGAAGGGACAGGAGTAGCTGGCTGGCGCCACCCGCTGGGCCCCGCGGAACAGCGCCGCCGCCAGCTCGTACCGGCCCTGGTTGTACAAGGCGGTGCCCAATCCAGCCAAGGCCTGGGGATGGGCGGGCTCGATCAGCAGCACCCGCCGGAAGAGCTCCTGCGCCAGCGACGCCTGCCCCAGGCCGTTGAGGGCGTTGCCCCGCCCCAGCAGGGCGCGGATGTCGTCGGGCCGCTGGGCCAGCACGCGCGCGAAGACCTCGGAGGCCTGCTGGTACTCTCCCAGGGCATGGTGGCACCAGGCCGCACCCAGCAGGGCCATCTTGACCACCATCCAGTCCATGCCGCCATTCGCGGCAGCCTGCACTGGGTCCAGCGCGCGCAAGGCCCCTTCGAAGGCCGCCATGGCGCGCTCGTGGTCTTCGCCTTCCAGGGCCAGGTGACCCATCCCCACCCCTGCCCCGAGGTGCTCGGGCCGCTCGTCCGACACGGCCTCCAGCTGCGAGCGGGCGCGGGTGGCATCGCCATCGAGCAGGGCCAGAAAACCCGCCAGCACCTGGCAGTCGACGCAGTCTTTCCCCTCATCGAGCCCTGCCAGCCGCGCGGCGGCCAGCTCCAACTGGTACAGGTCGGCGAGCCGCAGGGCGGAGGCGAGGGCAGCCTCGAATCCGCCAGCTGGCATGCCCGCCTGCTCGAGGCCACGTCGGAGGTCCTCTCGCAGGCGATTGCGTCCAGACCCCAGGTCGCGCGCCTTGCCCCGCTCAAGGTAGATCCGAGCGCCCTCGAGGTCGCCCGCATCCAGCAGGGCTTTCGCCGCCTGGTACTGGATCTCGGGCATCCAGGCCCGCACATCGGCGGCCTTCATGGCGTGGCGGGCGGCCTGTTCGGTGCGCCCGCTGTGAACGTAGAGACGGGCGAGGGACTCGTGGGGACAGTTGACCTTGGTCCGTCCAGGATGCTCGGCATGGAAGCTGTCCAGGTCGGCGGCCGCCTGCAGCAACAGTACCTCCGCCTCCTCCAGACGGCCCTGCCGCTCGTAGGCCAGGCCCAAGGCGCCCTTCGCCTGAAACGCCGTCAGCGGATCGCCATCCCGCAGGGCCGCCTCGATGCAGTGCGCGAGCGCCGCCTCGCCCTCGTCCGGCCGGCCGCTCGCCAACAGGATCTCGCCATGCCGCAGCAGCGCCTGGGGGTGGTCGGGTTGTCGCCGCAGCAGGCCTCCTACCAGCTCTTCGGCGCGCCCATGCTCCCCCAAGGTGAAGAGCTGGGCCGACATCGCGAGGATCACCTCGCCGTTGTCGGGATCCAGCTCCAGCGCTCGCTCGAGCTGGACCAACGCCCTCCTGCCCCGTTCCCTCGCCGACCGCGGTCCCTGCGGCGAGTCCCGCCCGGACGCCGCCCCGGTGGCGCCTTTTCCTCCGGATCTGGCGCTCTCCAGCCGCCCCTTGGCCAACCACAGCTCGGCGCGCAGCGGATCCATGGCCTCGGCCTCTTGGAGGAGCTCCTCGGCCTGGGGCAGGACCGCTGGCGTGCCCAGGTCCATCAGCTGGTCGGCATGCGCGATCAAGGCCTGGGCCGAGCCGCCGAAAGCTCCGCTCGGCGAGGACTCGACCCGTTCCCCCTGCTGGGAGCAGGCGGCGAGCAGGAGAGAGAGGGACAGTACCCGGAACAGGCGGATCATCGTTCCCCCTATGGCCCCTTCCTGACCGCCCGCGCCGCGCTCTTGGCCGCCTGTCGCTGCAGCTGCTCCCACTCCGCCTGATACGGCGCGTGCAGGAAGAAGGGATCCCGCTCCAGCCCCCAGGTCTGGGCCATGATCAGCAGGGCCCGGTACTCGCGCAGGACCGCCAGTACGTCGCCGTCGGCGGAATTCTGCTGGACCGCCTCGGCCCGCGACCGTGCCGCACCCAGCACGAGCTCGGCGCTCAAGGCCCGGTTTTCCGCATCCCACTGCTCCAGCGAGACCATCAGGGGGGCGAAACGCTCCGGCTGCGACGCAAACAGATCCTGCGTCTCCCCCGGGTCGGCTTGCAGGTCGTAGCCCTCGTAGCGATAGGCCGCCCCGTCGGGGATGCGATGCAGCTTCATGGTCGTGCTACGCACGGCGGTCACGCGGATCGGGACCTCGGATTTCGGGGTGGTCCAGCCCTTGCGCGTGGTCTCCGCGAAGACCAGGCTGCTCACCTGCTCCTGCTCACCCTTCATCAAGGGCACCAGGCTACGGCCCTGCATGGGGGCTTTCAGCTGCACGTCGTCGGCCCCCAGCAGGTCGAAGAGGGTGGGCATCAGGTCCACCTGCTGAACCATGGCGGACGAGCGCCCCGTCAGCGAAGTGTCGGGCAGGCGCAGGATCAGCGGGATGCGGATCAGCTCGTCGTAGAGCTTGCCGTCGTAGCTGGTGGAGGCGTGGCCCACCCAGCCGTGCTCCAGCAGCTCCTCGCCATGATCGGCCGTGATGACCAGGATGGTGTCATCCAGGATCCCCACCTGGCGCATCTGCTCCACGATCTCGCCCAGGTAGCGATCCACCTCGGCGACCTCCGCGTCGTACAGCGCGCGGATCGCGGGCGCGTCATCCTCGGAAAATGCCACCTCTCCGGCGTGGGTGTAGGGCACGTCCGCCGCGCCTCGCAGGATCAGGTGGTGCTCGCGCACCGCCTCGATGCCCGCGCTGCTGCGCTCGTCCGCCCCCCAGCGGCTGGCGTCCTGCGGGTTCTTGTCGTAGGGCAGGTGGGGGTGCTTCAGGTGCGCCCATGCCAGGAACGGGGGTCGGTTCTTCCTCTGCCTGAAGCCGATCACCTCTTCCAGGCTCTGGAAGGGCTTCAGCTCGAAGCCGATGCCCAGATCCGCGTAGGTGGGGCCCTGGGCGGCGCGGCCGAAGGTCTGGTAGCCCCGCTCCGCGAGCACGCGCAGGGGGGCGTCCATGGCCGCATCGTAGAAGCTGAGACGGCTGTTCTGCCCGTGCACGGGCGGGTAGTAGCCGGTCAGCAGGGAGACGATGCCGGGGCTGGTCCAGGCGGAGTTGGAGAAGGCGCTGTCGAAGACGAAGCTCTCTTCCGCCAGCTGCGCCAGGTGGGGCGTGGTGTCCCGCTGGTAGCCGTAGACGCCCATATGATCGGGACGCAGGCAATCCACGGTGATCAGCAGCACGTTCCAGCCGCCCTTGGGCGCCCAGCCGTCGGACTGAGGCGCGGCAGCGCTCGCCGGAAGAGAGATGAGGCCCACCAGAAGGGCCAGGATGAGCCGCGTGATCATGCCCGCTCGTTGCACGTCGACCTCGCAGGTTTGTTTATGCTCGGTGGGGTGGGAGAGGAGCGCAACAGCCTATCACGAGGGTCCTTCCCGTCAGTGCCGGAGGGCTGTGGTATCGTCAATTCTACCCCGCAGATTCCGCCTATCCTCCACCTTCTGACCACCCGCACGAAACGCGACGCACAATCCCATGGCATCTTCACGCGCACTCTCGCTCTTCTTCTGCCTCTGCCTGGGGGGCTGCAACCGTCCCGACACCGGCGAACCGGCCGGGGACACGGACGGCGGCACCAGCGTCCCTACGCCCATCAGCGATCTGGACGGGTACCAGCACGAGGAGATCGTCTCTCTCTTCTACGCCACCTGGCACCAGGACCAGCCAGCCACGGTCTGGGTGGAGTATCGCCTCGAGGACGAAGACGACGACGTCGAGGCCTGGGCCAGTACGCCCTCCGCATCCCTGGACACCGGCGCCCAGGAGCAGCTGCTGTTGGGGCTCCCCTACGACTCCACCTTCGACTACCGGGTCTGCGGTGAGATCGATGGCGACAGCTGGCAGAGCGAGGAGCTGTCCGCCAGGACGGGCGCGCTGCCCGAGGACCTTCCCAAGGCGGAGGTGTTGGCGGCCGACGCCACGGCCTGGGACCCCCAGGCGCCCTACCTGATCACCAGCTTCGCCATCTTCGACGACAAGTCGGCCGACTACGGATCCTGGACCATCATCCTCGATCGCGCGGGCCGCACGGTCTGGGCCCTGGCCAGCCCGGAGTGGCGCAGCACGCTCTATGTCCGCGTCTCCCGCGACGGATCCTCGTTCCTGATCGACCACGACAGCTTCTGGACCGAGTACGACATGGGCGCCGAGTCGCAGATCCAGCGCCTGCGGATCGATGGCACGGTCAGCGCCACCTACGAGACACCGGGCCTGCACCACTCCTTCACCGACCTGCCCGACGGCTCCCTGATCTGGGGTTCCATGGAGAGCGGCGACGAAGAGACTCTGGAGGTTCTCTCGCCGAAAGGCGAGCGTTCCACGCTCTTCAGTTGTCACCAGTTCCTGGTCGACATGAACTTCGAGGGCACCTGCGGCACGAACACCATCGAGTGGGACGAGCCCAGCGACACGCTGCTGGCGTCGTTCTACGAGATGGACTCCGTGCTGGAGCTCGACCGGACCACAGGCGAGCCCAAGGCCTGGTATGGCACCTGGGAAGGCTCGTATGAATTCGAACCGCAGGAATCGCAGTTCAAGTGGCAGCACGGCGTGAGCTACACCGAAGAGGGCACGCTGCTGCTGTCGACCCGCAGGGGCAATATGGTCGAGACCGTGGTGCGGGAGTACGAAGTGCAGGCTGAGAGCGAGGTCCTGAAGGAGATCTGGTCCTTTGGCGAAGACGAGGGGATCTACGCCAACTCCCTGGGCGGAGCGCTTCGCCTGGCCAACGGAAACACCCAGCACAACTACGGCTCGGGGGGCAGATTGCGCGAGGTGACCCCCGAGGGCGTGGTGGTCTGGGACATCGGCTACTCGCAGTCGGTCTTCTTGGGACGTTCTGTGCCGCTGCAGGATCTCTACGCATTCCTCGAGCAGTAGGCCCCGCCTCCCGGCGACTCCGGACCAGGGCCACGAGCGTCGACGGGATAGGAAGAGGATCCCCTCTTCCCTGGAAACGGCATGATCCTGGAGCTCGACAGTCCGATCCTGCCCTACGCGTGGGGCTCCCACCACTTGATCGCCGAGCTGCTCGGCCAAACGAGTCCAAGCCCCGAACCCCAGGCCGAGCTGTGGGTGGGCGCGCATCCCAAGGCGCCCTCCCGCGCGGCGGGCCAGAGCCTGGCCGAGCTGGTGCGAGCAGATCCCGAAGCCATGCTGGGCCGCGCATCCCTGCGGCGCTTCGGCCCCCAGTTGCCCTACCTGCTCAAGCTGCTGGCCATCCGCATTCCCCTCTCGCTGCAGGTCCACCCCGACCGAGAGCAGGCCGAGGAGGGCTACGCCAGGGAGCAGGCCGCCGCCTGCCCGGCCCAGAAGCGCAACTACCGCGATCCCAACCACAAGCCAGAGCTCGTCTGCGCCCTGGAGCCCTTCCACGCGCTGAACGGCTTCCGCCCCATCTCCGAAGCGCTGCCGCTGCTGGAGGAGGCGGACCTTTCCGACCTGCGCCCCGAAGTGCGGGCGTTGCGCGCGCGTCCGCGGCGCCAGCAGCTGCGCCTGCTCTTCAGCAAGGCGCTGCTCCTGCCGGCGCCGCAGAAAGCCCGCCTGGTACGGAGGCTGGTGGTACAAGCTGGCCGCTATGCCGGCACGCGGCCGGAATGGGACTGGATCCTGAAGGGCCACGCCGAGTTCGGTGACGACATCGGACTGCTCTCCTTCCTGCTGCTGAACTACATCGAGCTGCGACCAGGCCAGGCCATGTTCTGCGCCGCCGGCGACCTGCACGCCTACCTGGGGGGCTTCGCCGTGGAGATCATGGCCAACTCCGACAACGTGGTCCGCGGCGGCTGCACCCCCAAGCACGTGGATCAACACGAGCTGCTGCGACTGCTGAACTTCGAACCCCGGCCGCTGGAGCTGATCCAGCCCGTCCCGCTGTCCGCCCAGGAGCTGCGCTTCCCCTGTCCCGCCCGCGAGTTCGAGCTGCACCGTATCCAGCTCGCAGAAGAGGAGCGCTGGGTTCCAGCGCAGCGCGGCGGGGCCGAGGTCCTGCTCTGCGTCGCGGGCGAAGCCGAGATCCGCCAGACGAGCTGCGCGCCCCTGCACCTACCCCCCGGCCGCTCGGCGTTCGTACCCGCAGCGCAGGCCGCAGGCTTCTACGTCCGGGGCCCCTGCACGCTCTTCCGGGCCACGATGGCTTGATCCGTCGGCAAGCCCCCCAGGGCTTCCACTTGTCGCCGGCACGCGGACAGCTAGTCTCTGGTTTGCCCACTTCTGTGGACGGGGTGGCAGACTGCAGGTGACCCCGTCGACCCAGGACCTGTCCGGCCCCCGCGTGACAGCGACAAGAAGCGTACTGAACCGACCATTTCCGCGACAGAAGCCCTCCGAACCGACCACTCCCAGGGTTCAGGCCCTGCTCCCCTACCAACAAAGGTCGCTTTTCAGTGGAGCGTCCGGACCAGGGGCACAACATCGGCCCCGGGTGGTCGGCCCAACCCCGGTCTGTCGCGATTGTGGTCGGTTCGAGGCGTTTCTTGTTGCTGGTCGAGCGGGTCACGCGGGATTTGCCCCTCGGCGGCCGAACGGGTCGGCCCATGAAACTGTCCGGACCGCGAGATCCTCATCATCGGGACTCTCGCCGCGGCGCATGGCGGCGCCCGCGTAGACCCCAACCCCGAATGCGTCATTCCTTAAAATTCGCAAGTTCGAATATTACTGATTATGAAGATTTTTTCTCCACCTGATCCGGAGGATCAGCATGTTCGCCTGCATTTCCATCCTTGCCATGAACCTGATCGCCCCTGCCGCAGCCAGTGACATCAAGCTGCTCGACGCCAACTACGCCACGCAACTCTGCCAGGCCTGGAACCAGACCTCATTGCCGAGCGCACTGGGTCGTTCCGGCTCCCAATGGATCGACAGCGCCGACAGCGAAGGCCGCCAGACCATGGTGATCTCCCGTCGCGACTGCACAGGCTGGTCCAAGGTCTACCTGACCATCGAGGCGGACGAGGCCGGCAACGCCAGTTGCACCTCCGGGGGCACCTGGTCGGAAGGGGATTTCCAGTGGCAGTTCACGCCCACCACGCCACAGTGGGCCGACTTCACCGATGGCTTCGGCGTGACCCAGATGCCCGGCATCATGAAGGGCTTCGTGGGTCCCTACGGCGTGGCCGCCAAGAACATCAAGAACTTCGAGATCTTCTTCGCCATGGCCGGTCGCCTGGCGCTCGACGGCGGTGTCGACTGGAGCTGCGAGGGCGCGGACGCGGAAAAGGTGCAGCGAGAAGTGGCCGACATCGACCGCGAGGACATGGCGGAGATCCTGCGCTAGGCGCAGGCGAGCTGAGAGGCCCTGTTCGTCGTGGCCGGCAAGAACAACCATGCGCGATGGCGACGATCATGGCTCGCATCCTCGGTTCCTATCCACCATGGCTCCCAGCCCTGGCTTGCTGCGGCTGCCTGTTGGGCGACGACGACTGGTCGGACTGGGAGGGGGACAGCGCTGCGACCTGCGAGGTCACCATCGACGAGACCTGGCCTATCGATGGCTCCTCCGAGGCCTACTGCTGCGGCTCGATCGCCACCCCTTGGTTCCGCTGCAAGAGACCATCTCGCCTCGCGCGGCGCTTCTGTGGCGCGTGCTGCCCAGCTCCAGCCTGCGCCTCTCGGCCGGCACCGCGTTTCGTTCGCCAAACTTCATGGAGTCCTACCTGGACTTCGACCAATACACGGGCGTCGACGCCATCTACATCCGCTCCAGCGGCGACAGCGCGCTGCTGCCCGAGAGGATCCAGTCCCTGGAGCTGGCCATCACCGCCTGGAACCTGCTGGCTCTGCTCGATGGAGGCTCCTTCCAGGAGCACCCCAAGGGCCAGTGGCTGGATGGGCGTCTGCTCGGCAGCCTGACCTATTCCCTCTAGTTG
>CAYVQL010000313.1:0-13133 GCA_964454135.1 uncultured Enterobacterales bacterium
CTCCTCGGCGGATACGGGTGGCGCGTGCTGGAGCACGTCGGCTACGAGGAGCTCGTCGAGGTATACGTGAAGCCGACCGGGCGGGAACTCGCGCCCCTGGCACTCGAGCGGGTGGTCTACGCGGAGAAGACGTAGACGCCTCGGGCGGGCCACCTACCCGCGTTCTTCGTTCAGAAGCGCGCTGTAGACGACCAGCGGGTCAAGCAAGTAGTTCTCGTGGCAGTACCGTTCCAGCACGAAGATCGAACCGCCTGCTGGATTGTCCCGGTCGTGGTCGATGAGCCCCTGAACCAAGGGGCCGAATCCTGCCCCCGACAGCCTCTGCACCCACCCCCCAGGTCTTCGAGCACCGCAGCCAGGCTCATGGCCAGCCACATGGTCCTCTCCCCGAGACCCGCGTAGATCTCGACGCGGTCCGCGAAGTGCAGGAGCCGTTCGTCCAGGAGGGCGTTCAGCCACTCGGGGCCCATGATCGCCATCCTGGTGGGAGGGCCCCCCTGGACAGGCTCCCGAGTGCGGGCTTGGTGAGGGGGGACGACGTGCTCGATCTCGAACGCCACCTCGATCCCCAGGGCGGCGCTCCAGGCTGCGAAGAGCGCCTCTGGGTGGGGAAGGACTCCGCTCGGGAAGTCCACAACGACCAGATTCATACCCATCTGTCACTCCAGCGTACGCCCCTGTCGGGCACGAGGTGTCCAGCTCCCGAGTTCATCCTGGAGGATCGGCGGGCAGCTCCTCGATGGCGAGGCCCCCATCGAGGGAGACGACCAAGGCGAGGTTCACGAGGTCGCTCTCTTTGTTGAGTGCGACGAGGACGCGGCGGAGGAGCTCGAACTGTTCGTGGCGGTTCAGGCCACCATCTTCGAGGAGGACGATGCCAGGGTGGATCTCGCGGGCTGCCGCGAGCTTGCGGAAGTCACCGACGTTGGCGGTGATGAGAATGCGATCCTCTGCAAAGGCTCGTTCAAGGACGACGTGGTCGGGCTCGCCGAGCATGCCACGATCTCGAACATGGACGGCGTCCTGTCCCTCTTGCTGCAGCTGGAGAGCGACCCAGGGCGACAGGTTCTCATCGAGGAGCAGTTTGTGCACGGGGCCGGCCGATTCGGGGGTAGGCGGTCGTGTACAGGAGGGCGAAATCCAGATCCCTGTGGCTCAAGTAGGGATAGTCTTCGAGGATCTCAGACCGCTCGGTTCCCCGACGGAGCATCTCACCGACGTGACGGACAGCGAGCCGTGACCTCGGGAAGACGGGCTCGCCACCCAGG
Source organism: uncultured Enterobacterales bacterium (assembly GCA_964454135.1). Classification (GTDB taxonomy): domain Bacteria; phylum Myxococcota_A; class UBA796; order UBA796; family JAFGLY01; genus CAYVQL01. The sequence continues at coordinate 1,269 of CAYVQL010000313.1, forward strand.
ATGGCCTCATTGACGACGACACCGTTCTTCCATTCCTCGAAGGCAGTGATGCGCTCCCGGAGTCTCGCCTCCAGGTCGCCCACATCAAGCGACCATCCGGGGCCGAGATCGAGGCGGGATTCACCAGCTGCCAGGGCGTCCGAGATGAGCCGATAGAGCCGCCTCCTGTCCCTGGTGGCGAGCTTGAATGCGAAGACGGCTCTTGCCAGGAAGTAGAGGAGCGCTGGCTCTGCGAACCTCGGAGGCGAAACGACCTCTACCACACCCTGCTCTACATCCTTGCGGACGACCCGCTCTTCGAGACCCGTGAGTGCGGCGACTTCGTTGGTGGTGAATGCGAGCATTACTATTCCCTGTGTGGGGAATAGTTTAGCTCCGCCTCTGGACGTGGTCAAGGAGCAGGTGCACAGTGTGGCTCCTGGATGGTGCTCCCCTCCCCGGGGCTGTGGGTGCCTTTGGTGGATGGCGGCGGGCCGCCACGGACCATAGGCACCCACGTGGTTTCTTGGCGATAGCTCGCATTGAAAGCCAGGTGATGAAGGCCCCCTCATACGAAGACCCGATTGACGAGTCAACTGCCCCGGGTTGGGAGCATTTCTATCCGCCAGGGGTAGCCCGACGATCTGTAGGTCGCCTTCACTTCTCGCCTGTCAGCCGAAATCCCAGCCGGTGGAGCCGCTTCCGGATCAGGTCGAAGGTGACCTGTCCGATGCCCGGGACTACCCGGAGGTCGTGGGGCGTCATCGCGATCAGTTCGGCCACCCTCGAGAGCTCGGCCCTCTTGAGCATGGTGAGGGCTCGGATGAAAGGGTGGCCGTCGTAGTACAGGACTTCGACAGTGGAAGAGGTGTCCCCGGGAACCGCCGCCACGCGAGCAGTGCGCTGGAGGCGTGATAGGGCTTGCCCATACTTCGCTTTACCTGGTAATCTTGGGTCAGTCTTTCCAGTGATTCCACCCCCAGTTCGAGACGGTCGGTCGTCTGCTGTCGGTCGCCCAACACAGGAGGCACGATGGCCACGAAAGCAGCTGATACGGGAACAGCTCCGGCGACAGTTGTCGCCATGGAGCAGTGCTTCCCCGTGGGTATGCGCCTCATCGACGATCACCTGGCGTACGAGATCCTGCCTCTCAGTGCGAGGTTCTGGGTCTGGCTGACGCGGTTCTCCTCAGTCAGGGACTGGTTCATCAGGATGTCGGAGAAGAAGACTCCCGGGGCATGGGTGATTTTCCCGTGCCGGAAGCGCTTCATCGATGACAAGGTAGCCGAGGCCGTGGTCGATCAAGTCGAGGCGGTCGTGAACCTGGGCTCTGGCTTCGATACCCTGGCCTACCGGCTTCCGGCCCTGGCCGAGGTTCCGTTCTGGGAGGTCGATCAACCGGTCAACATCGACGCCAAGCGGTCGAGACTGGACAAAGTGTTCGGGGAGGTTCCAGCTCACGTGACCCTGGTGTCGATCAACTTCGATCACCAGGATCTTGGTGAGGTGCTGACCTCACACGGCTACGCGGCCGACACGAGAACCTTCTTCGTCTGGGAGGCAGTCACCCAGTACCTCACCGAGGCTGGTGTCCAGAAGACCTTCGACTTCCTGGCCAGGGCGCCGGCTGGCAGCCACCTGGTGTTCACGTACGTTCGCAAGGACTTCATCGACGGGGAGATGGTCCCCGAAGGCGAGAAGTACTTCTACGAAAGGATGGTTCAGAAGGACAGGATCTGGCTCTACGGCATGGACCCCGAGAAGGTGGCCGATCTCCTCGGCGGATACGGGTGGCGCGTGCTGGAGCACGTCGGCTACGAGGAGCTCGCCGAGGTGTACGTGAAGCCGACCGGGCGGGAACTCGCGCCCCTGGCAATCGAGCGGGTGGTCTGCGCGGAGAAGACGTAGACGCTTCGGGCGGGCCACTTACGCGCGCCGCGCGCGCCCTTTACCTACATCCCATCTCGGAGCCCGCAGGACCTCCCGGGCATCGCGACGCTGGCCAGCCATCACGGCTCGATACCTTGAGGATCTCGACATCTCGGCCCTCGCAGAGGTCACGTCCCCCAGTTTCTGCGCCCCTTCCGCCAACGATAGTTCCGTCGGCACGCAGTGCCGCCGCCACCGACGCCCGAGTCGTGGGCGAAGCCGCCGGTAACAGGGGCGTCGGGCTTCACGAAGTCGAAGTAGAGGGTCAGCGCGAGGCCCTGCTCTTTCAGCACGGCCACGATCTCGCGGGCCATCACCGGGCCGACGCCAGGGATGCGGAGGAGATCGGCCCTCGTCATATCTACCAGGTCGCCGAAGTTGCCCACGCCCCCGGCCTGTAGTGTGCCGACGGTGCTGGCCGCGAGCCCGAGGTCTTCGATGGGAAGCGCCTGCTCCTCCTTGGTGACGGTGTGCTGCTCTGGAAGGGGGGGCTGCGGGTGCCGGGGCAGGCGGAGGCTTCGGGCAGCGAAAGACTCCTGGATGTCCCCACGGGAGTGGAGACCAATCCCCCGGATGTTCTGGATGTCGGCCCAGTTCAGTTCGAGGAGGTCTTCGAGGGTGAGGATTCCAGCCCCGGCCAGGAGCCGCCACGGACCATAGGCACCCACATACAGGTGTTGACGGGGGGGTAGCTTCGATCTATATAGAACGATATGGAACTTCTTTCCCCAGGCCGACGCATCCTCGTCGTGCTCTTCGTCCCGAGCGTCGAACGGGATGGCTGCACGCCCATCGACCAGGAGCACTGGGTCCATGAGGCGCTGGCGATGTTCGGCACACTTTTTGGAGGAGCCACAGCCTATCCCAAGGCCCAGGGCGTGTGGCGCGACGATGAGCGTGGCGGCACGCTGGTCTTCGATGAGCCTGTCGTGGTCCACTGCTACCTGAGTCCGGAAGCCATCCAGGACACCACGAACCTCCAGCGGCTCGCAGCCTTCTGCCGTCTCATGGGCCGTGAGACAAACCAGGGAGAGATCGGGCTCGTCATCGCCGACGAGTACTTCGCCTTCCGCGACTACGAGGAGCCGGAACCATGAGCGACAAGCCCACACTCGACATGGACAGAATTGCAGCAGCCCTGGGTGCCGAGCGCAAGGGCAAGGTTCGTTCCTCCGGCGGCTACTTCGGGGCGGTTCAACTTGCAGCCGACGTGCAGGCCCGCTTTCGCACACCGACCGGGGGTGGACGCAGCACGAACCCGGCCTGGACTGAGCGGCGTCTCCTACCCCTCGCACCGGCCACGTTGCAGCAGTTGGAGTGCATGTCCAGGGCGCTGGGGGAGCAGGGCGTCAAGGTCACGCCGCTGCAGTTGGCAGCCCTGGTGCTGGAGCGAGCCATGGCTGATGCCGACGAGGAGGCCATCGCAGACCTGGCCAAGGCATCGTAGAGCAGCACGCGAGGCCACTCTGGTGGGTGCCTTAGGGATATGGCGGCGGGCCATGGGAATCGAACCCACCGGGCGGCGCCTTCCGACGCACCCCGACCGGTTTTGAAGACCGGGGCCGGCACCAGCACGACAACACCCGCCGTGGGCCGCACCTAGCCCAACTGTCCGACCCCAGCAAGCTCCGAGCTTGACCACCCGGGCAGCATCGTGTAGATAGTCCCCCTGCTCTGGGGAATACCATGGCTATCTCCGTCGACACCGGCATCACACTGATCAGCAAGATGGGGAACTTTTTCGGCATTCTATGCCAGGTTTCCGATAGAAAGATGCTCGTGGAGGCCGACACGGGCTACAAGATGGGCGTCCCCATCGATTTCGAGCTCGAGCTGACGGATTTCGGCACCACCATCAAGGGGAAGGCGGAGGTCGCCAAGATCACCACCTCGGACTCCGCCCCCACACGCTATCTGCTCGAGATCCGGCAGTTCGAGGGCAGGGGGCGCGGGATCTACAACGACTGGCTCTACGAGCTGGCCCAGGGCATGAGCTCGGTCAGCTCGAGGCGTCGCGGAGGTGTGGGTCGCAGCGCCGTGCGCGAAGCCCTGCAGGCGCGCCTGGCCGGCATTCAGCCCAGGAGCGCCAAGCGCGAAGTCGACGCGGCCAAGTCCCGCTCCGCCACCTCCTCCGACTCTCGTTCGATCCCCCCGACCAGCCGCCCCCCCGCACGTGAGCGCTACGGCCGGACCCAGCGTTCCGCGACGCCCTCGCGCAGTCGTTCGGTGCGCTCCCAGGCCGCCGAGGCCGAGTTTCGCAGCTCCCCCCCGTCCACCCCGCGGGCCCCGCGCTCCCCTTCCCCGACCAAGGGCCGGCGCTCCGCGGAAGCCGAGGCGCAGTTCCGCGGCTCGCAGCGCAAGCGGCCGCAGGGCTCACAGGCGCAGGGAGGCCCGGCGCCGGTGGAGGTCAAGCTGGCCATCCACGCCAACCCTCCCCTGGTGGTGCTGCAGTACGCCTCGACCGAGAGCTATAGCAACGACTACGACGAGTACCTGAGCAAAGAAGCCCTCTTCGTTCCATGGGTAGGCTACAAGCCGCGCCGCGAGACCGAGATCCTGGTGCGCATCTTCCTGCCGGGCGGGATCTGGATCGTCTGCAAAGGGCGAGTCGAGGCCGAGCTGCCCACAGGCTTCGGGCTGTCCCTCGAGCTGGACGACGAGATCCGCGGCCGCCTGAGCGCAGCGGCGCGCGGCTAGCAGAGGTCGGCCCCCAGCGCCCGGACTCACTGCCCGCTGCGGAGACCCGTCTGGATGGGCTATCCTAGGCTCCCACTCGCCCCGCGAGGCAAGCCTTGCCGCCAGCCACCCCCGCGCATGTACATGGGATCTGCCTCGCGGGCGTCGTCTTCCTGCAGCTCCTCGCGGTTCCCCGGGCCCTGGCCCAGGATCTGAACGCCCAGCGCTTTCGACCCGCCGTCGCGACCGATGCCTTCCTGCTGCTGGAGGACGCGCGACGCACGCCCCTGGGGCTGGGCGGCAACCTGACGTTCAACTACGCCCAGAATCCCTTTGTCTACCGCTACGACGATCCAATCCTGGAGAGCACGGCCATTCTGGGGAACGTGAGCTCGGCCAACCTGCAGGCCTTCGCAGGCCTGGGCCCCACCCGCCTGGGCGTGGATCTGCCGCTGCATCTGTACGCCAGCGGCGACGCCCGCCTGGCCGCCCCCTACATCCTGGGAGACCTGGCCCTGGACGCCAAGCTGCACGTGCTTGACCGCGAGCGCCGCCCGCTGGGCCTGGCCGTGCACCTGCAGGGCACGCTGCCCACGGGAAACGAAGAGGCCTGGCTGGGCGACGGCCGGCCCACGGTGGCGGCCGATCTCGACGCCGCCATGGGGCAGGTCCTCATCGGCGCCCTCAACCTTGGCTTCGCCACCGGCAACGGCAGCCAGGTAGGCGATCTGACCTGGGGCGGGCGGCTGCGTTGGGGCGCTGGAGTGCGGGCGCCGGTCACCGATCCGATCTTCGTCTGCATCGAGATTGGGGGCGAGGTCTTGCTGGCGTCGGCGGGGAGCCCCGGGGCGGCCCCCACCGAAGCGCTGCTGGGCTTGCGCACGCGCCCCATGGGTCACCTGGTGAGCGGCTTTGCCATGGGCACAGGGCTGGGACACGGCGTCGGAGCGCCATCCCTGCGGCTCGCGGCCAACCTGGGCTGGACTCCCCTGCCCCCCGACGCGCCCCCCGGACGCAGGATGGACCACGACCGCGACGGCTTGGTGGACGCGCGCGACCTCTGCCCCGAACAGGCTGAAGACTACAATGGTCGCAAGGACCGCGACGGCTGCCCGGACCAGGACATGGCGCTGCTGCAGCTGCGCACCCAGACCTACGATCAGCTTCCCCTGACCACCGATGTGAGCGTCATCGACGCCCACGGGCGCAAGCACACCTGGAGAGCGTCCGGCGGAACCTGGATGCGCGCTCTGCCCGCCGGCCCCATCGGTCTGCGGGTCAGTGCGCCGCACCACGAGAGCCTGTCGACGGACCTGACCCTGCCCGAGGCCGGCTCTGCGGTGCTCAGCTTCAAGCTGAACCCCCTGCACTCGGACGATCAGCTGGGAGCCGATCCGCGTCGTGCGGACAGAAGGAAGGACGTGGACACCGACGGTGACGGCATCGTGGACCAGCGCGATGTCTGCCCGGAGCAGCCCGAGGAGGCCAACGATCTGTACGACGACGACGGCTGTCCGGACGACTACCTCACGACCACCCGCTTCGCGATCCAGGACCAGGCCGGCAATGCCATCTCCGACGCCAGCGTGATGCTCCCGACCGGCCCGATGGTCGGCGGCTGGCAGCGCCTCGAAGAACAGCTGGTGCTGGCCCTGGTTCCCGGCCGGTACCAGCTGCACGCCTCCGCTGCGGGATACCAGTCCAGCGAGCTCGAGCTGGACATTCCCCAGGCGGCGCAGCACGAGGTCGTTGTGCCCCTGCGGCCGGGCCTGGCGCTGTCGCCCCTGGCCCTCACCGTGCTCGACGAACAGGGCGAACCCCTCGACGCCCGCATCCGGCTCTCCGGCGTAGAGACCAAGACCATCGCCACCGGTCCCGATGGGCAGGCGGACCTGCACCTGCAGCCGGGGGACTACCAGCTGCGCGTGTCCAGCGTGGGCTACGCCTCCCACCGCCGCCTGCTGCGCTTCGAGCCCGAGCAGACCTCGCAGCTGCAGGTGTCCCTGCTGCCCATGTCGGGGGACGCGCAGCCCATGCCCGGCGAGGATGTCTTCCTGTTCGAGACCGACTCCGACCAGCTGCAGGCCGAGACGCTGCCCGCCTTGAGCCGCCTCGCGGACCGCCTGCGCGCCGAGCCCGACATCCTGCTGCTCTCCCTGCAGGGCTACACCGCGCCCCGCGGCGAGCGCGGCAACGACGAGCGTTACTCCTTCCAGCTGGCCCAACGCATCCTGCGCTGGCTGGTGGAAGAAGAGTCCATCTCCCCCCAGCGCCTGGTGGCCATCGGCATGGGCTCGGGCGTCCAGGACGCCTCCCCGGCCATGCCGGCGCAGCGAGTGGAGGCACGCGTCGCCGTGCGCCGGGAGACCTCTTCTCCCTCGCTCAGCGAATGACGCCCGTCCCAAGTCATTTCAGGATCCTGCTCCTTGTGGTATGTACTACTAGGAACCCGCCACGGAGGCAGCCTTGACACGTAAACTCCTAGCCGCCGCGCTCCTGCTCCTCCCCTCCGCCGCCCAGGCCTGGCCCAGCGACTGGGAACCCCTGACCCGCGGCAAGTCCTGCATGGTCGACGACCAGTCGGACCAGACGACCTCTCCGGGCGAGGATCCACTGGACATCGTGGGCAACAACCACAACTGCGCCGCGTTCTGGTATCTGGACGACGCCAACCTCTACCTGCGCATGCGCGTCAACTACGATCCCGCCGAGGACGGCTACATGGGATCCTGGGCCGCGCTCTTCGAGACCAACGGCGATGTCTCCGACTTCGAGTCCATCGCTTCCCTGGCCGGCTACGGGAGCAGGATCGCGTTCTTCCTGAACAGCAAGGGAACGGACGGTCCCGGCGCCCTGGCCACCACCTCGGCCGGCAACATCAAGGCCAAGGGCCTCTACCAGCTCGACTCCCGCGACCCCGTGTTCGGCGGCGACGACGACTACTACGTGGATCTGGCCCTGCCTCTGGCCGAGATCTACAAGCGCGGCGTGCTGGCCAGCAGCGATGAGTTCCAGGTCTGCTTCGGCACCTCCTCCAGCACGGACGGCAGCAGCATCGACCGCGACACCATGGGTCACAACGACGCCTCGGGCTTCGGCACCCTGAGCGACTGCCTGGCCGACGCCATCTCCATCGATGGCGACGAGGATGGCCTGGACTGGTTCGAGGAGCTGGACTGGGGCACGAGCCAGAAGAACGCCGACAGCGACGAAGACGGCCTGCTGGATGGCGAAGAAGCGGATCTGCACGACGCCAAGACCGGCTGCCCGAGTCCCACGAACCCCGACAGCGACGACGACGGTCTAAGGGACGGCGAAGAGGAGCCCAACAACGCCGATCTCTGCGACGAGGACAGCGACGACGACGGGTTGGCGGACGGCGTGGAGGTGGCCTTCGGCACGCTCTGCGACACGGAGCACTCCGACGCCGACAAGTTCACCGACAAAGAAGAGTTCGATTGCGCCGAGGGGGACGCCGGCAGCGACCCGGATGATCGCGACGGCGACGGCATCGAGGACGCCGTCGAGGGCACGGCGGATCCGGACGGCGACAAGAAGCCGGCCTGGTGCGACGAAGACGCCGACGGCGACGGCACGCTCGACGTGAAGGAGGGGGAGGAGGACGCGGATTGCGACGGCACCCCGAATTACCTCGATCCGGACGACAGCGACGGCGAGTGCACCAAAGAAACCGGTGATCCCGATGCCGATGCCGACACCGATGTCGATACCGACACCGACACGGACATGGACTCCGACAGCGACGCCAGCTGCGACAGCGGCGACCAGTTCTGCGGCGGCAAGCTGAGCGGCGGCTGCAGCTGCGGCGGCGGCCATGGGCTGGCGCTGCTGCTGCCCGGCTTGCTGGTCGGCCTCCTGCTGGTCGGTCGGAGGCGTCTTCGGTCTCTGGCGCTCCTGCTCCTCGCGCTGAGCGTTCCCCAGGCCCAGGCCCAGGGGCTGAACGCCCAGAACCTGCAGCCCGCGCTGGACGGCCGCAGCCTGCTGGCTCTGGACGACAGCCTGCTGGCTGCGCCGGGCCCTGGAGGCGGGCTGCTGTTCAACTACGGCCGCGACCCGGTGATCTACGTCACCGACGACGAGATCGACCACGTCGTCGAGGCCATGGGAACCCTGGACCTGATGGCCTTCTACGGCTTCAAGCACTTCCGCCTGGGCGCCGACGTGCCGCTCAACCCCTTGATGACGGGCAGCGGCGTGCAGGATTCCGCCCTGCTGGGGGACATCGCCCTGGACGCCAAGGCGCAGCTGATGGACCGGCGCAGCCACCCGCTGGGCATCTCACTGAGCGCACGGCTGGGTCTGCCCACGGGCAATCGAGACGCGTGGGCCGGGACGGGCAATACCACCATGCGCGCCCTGCTGGGCATCAGCGCCGGCAGCCGCCTGATGGTGGCTGCCAACGCCGGCGTGGCCACGGGCAGCAACGCGCAGGACCTGCAAGAGACCTTCGGGCTGACCTGGGGCACGAGCTTGCTCTGGGGAGCCGGCGCCAGCCTGCCCTTCGGTGACCGGATCTGGACGAGCGCCGAGGTGGTGGGTCGCAGCGTCTTTGGCAACCACGATGCCCGGGCCTACACAAATCCCATCGAGGCGCTGCTGTCGCTGCGCGTCAACCCCGCGGGCCAGCTGCTGCTGACGGCTGGCGGCGGCATGCCGCTGACCACGGGCGTGGGCGCCCCCCAGTGGCGCGCCCTGGCCGGTCTCTCATGGGTACCCGCCCCGCGCGAGGGCGTGGTCCGCGCGCGCCATGGCGACATGGACGGGGACTCGATCCCCGACAGCGCCGACCGCTGCCCGCAACAGCCCGAAGACAGCAACGGGCAGGACGACCACGACGGCTGCCCCGACGGCAAGCTGACGGCCACCGTGCTGCATGTCAAGGACTCCACCGGCGCCCTGCTGGCCGGCGCCCGTTTGACGCTCAGCGAGGGGCCGGTCACGGGCGATTTCGTCAGTGACGGCGGCTCCCTGACGCGCTCTCTCCCTCCGGGCAGCTACCGCATCCAGGTGTCGGCCGAGGGCTTCGCCAGCCGCGAAGATGAGCTGCGCATCCCCATGGCCGCCCGCCATGAGGCCTCCTACCGCCTGCAGCCCCTGAGCATGACGGGCAGGCTCGAGCTGGTCACTACCGATCCGCAGGGTGCGCCCCTGGCCGCCACCGTGCGAGTGCTCGGGCCCCAGGGCCGGCGCTTCGCCGCCCAAGCCGACGGCGTACAGGAGATCTCCCTGCCGCCCGGCAGCTACGACCTGGTGGTGGCCGCCGAGGGTCACGCCGTGGAGCGCCGCTCGGTCAGCCTGGAGGCCAGCTCATCCACCCGCATGGAGGTGATCCTCAAGCCCGTCCGGAGCGCCCGGGTGCGCGTGGCCGGGGAGCGCATCCTGCTGAACGAGAAGATCTTCTTCGAGTTGGGCAGCGCCACCGTGAAGCAGGAGAGCTTCGGGCTGCTGGACGAGGTGGCCATGGTGATCCTGGATCACCCCGAGATCCTGCTGGTGGAGATCCACGGCCACACCGACGATCAGGGCGAGGCCGACTTCAACCTGAAGCTCTCCAGGCAGAGGGCCGAGGCGGTGCTGATGTACATGAGCAGCCGCGGCGTCCCCGGCGGCCGCATGGAGGCCAAGGGATTCGGCGAGGCCTACCCCCTGCAGCCCGGCGAGAGCGACGAGGCGCGTGCGGTCAACCGCAGGGTGGAGCTGCACATCAAGAAGCGGGCCGTCGAGCCGGCTCCTCCCGAAAAGAAACGGAAGCGCTAGCGAAGACCGGTAGGCAGGCAGGCACAGGGCGCACGCAAAGCGGCCCTCCCGCTCCGGACGCGTCACCGCGCCGCGGCCCGGGAGGGCCTCCTGTCAGGCTCGCTGATGTCTACTCGTACTGCGGATTGCCGGAGACCGTGACCGATCCCAGGTAGTAGTGCGAGGGGACGCCCAGATCGCCCTTGTTCGCGTGCTCGATGCGCAGGTAGATGTTGGCGTCGGAGTCGAGCTGGATGTCGTACAGGGCGGGGTCGCCTTCACCAGTGGGGTTGACCGTGGTCTCTTCGATGAGCTCGAAGGTCGCGCCGCCAGCATCCTTGTAGACGCCGATCTTGGCTTCCAGCAGGGATCCCTGACGCGCGGTCTCGAGGGCGAAGTTGAGGTAGGCGCCGTCCAGGCCGCCCACATCGTCCGCGTCGATGTAGAAGTTGTCGGCGGTATCCGACTCTTCATCGAGCGCACCGGCCATGCGGCCGTAGAAGTAGCCGTCCTTCGACGTGCTCTCCGTCATGGTGAGCTTGTTGGCCAGCCCCTGGGGCTCGTTGGTCTCGTTCTCGGAGGTCGCCAGATCGGCGGAGTAGTAGGCGAAGATGCCGGGGTAGAAATAGCCCGCGTCGGCGCCGCCATTGCCGCTTTCGTCCTCGACCACCAGGTAGAGGCGGCCCTCGCCGGGGATGCGATAGGTGATGCCGGCGTCGTAGGCGAAGATCCAGTCGTTCTCGAAGTTGGGCGAGGTGGTCTGGGCCAGCAGGTTCCAGTCCTCGTCGTAGAGCGAGACCAACGGAGCCAGCTCACCGAAGGCGCCCGTCCAGAAGGACCACTGCGCGAAGTAGCCGATCTCCTTGGAGGAGAACTCCAGCGGCCAGATGTCCACATCGCCCGGCTCCTCGATCTCGCCGAAGTACTGGGTGACGCCGTCTTCGAACATCGCCCAATAGAGGGAGTATTCGTCCTTGGAAGAGGCGAGGCCTTCGTCGTAGCTGGCGTCGGCCTCATCCTTGGTGTTGTTGGCGCCCCACTCGAAGCTGCTGACGGACCATTGCTGGAAGTACAGATCGTAGGTGTAGCTGGCAGCGCCCGCCGGAGAGTAGCCCTTGTCCTGTTTCCAGTCGCTCCACTCCAGGATCTCGACGTAGTAGCCATCGGGGTCGGTGGCCTGCCAGAAGAGGGCCGAGTCGGTACCGTGCACCCAGTAGGGGAAGTCGTCGTCTTCGGCCAGGAAGTTGCCCTGGCTGTCGTAGAGGCGCATGACCGTATCGGGCTCGCCGTCCTCCTCGAGGAAGTAGTCCTCGGTGTAGACCTGCAGGAAGTTCCCGACTTCGGGCTGGATGTAGAAGAAGTCGCGATCACCGGCCGGGTTGATCGCGTCGTCGGTGAAGGCCGAGAAATAGGCATCGAACTCGACCGTCTCGGCCTCATCGATGCTGTCACCGGCTTCGTTGCCCACATCGGTGTCGGTGTCGGTGTCGGTGTCGGTGTCGGTGTCGGCGTCGGCGTCGGCGT
>CAYVQL010000314.1:0-13099 GCA_964454135.1 uncultured Enterobacterales bacterium
AATCGGCTTTCAACCTTGGCAATGCATCGGTTGGCCGCAAGGATGACCGAGCCCCAGACACAGACGCCGACACCGACGCGGATTCGGATTTCATGCCCCAGGAAGGCCTGTGGGCCTACATGGAGGGCGCCGAGGTCGTGGACGACTGCGACATCAACGAGGGTCCCGTACAGGACGATGGGAACTTCACCCTGGCGGACAACGGCGACGGCAGCTTCCTGGTCACGCCGGAGGATGGCACGGCCCCCTTTGCCTGCACTCTGAGCGGCATGAGCTTCACCTGCACCGAGCGCTTCTTCGGAGAGTCCGACATGGGCAAGATGGGCCTGGACGCCTTGATCACCATCACCGGCGTGGTGGACGGCAACTTCACCGACGCCGCAGCCATGGCCGGCTTCCAGACCCTGACCGGCGCATGCACGGGCAATGACTGCTCATGGCTCGAGAAGCTGGTGGGCTACACCTTCCCCTGCACGGTCTCCGTAGAGTTCGCCGCCACGGCTTTCTGAGGCGGCACGCTCGGGCGTCAGCCCGCCCCCGACCTGCGCCGCCACACCAGCAGCAGGCCGGGCAGCAGCAGCGGCCAGGCCCAGCCCGCCCGCCCCGTGGCGCAGTTGCAGCGGGAGCGGGGCGTGGTCTGGTCGGCGCTGTCCGCTGGCGGAGTGTCACTGTCCGGCGCCTGGCTGTCGGGGTTGTCGCTGTGCGGACTCTCACTGTCGGGCTGGCTGTCCTCGCCGCCCGTATCGATCGGTCCGGCTTGCGCTTCGTCGTATTCCAGCCGCCAGACGAAGGCGGCGTCTATCACACCTGTGCCCAGCTCCACGGTGACATCCAGCGTGTGCCAGTCATCGGCCAAGCCGCGCACGGCCCAGACCTTCACGCGGTGGGCCTCTTCTCCCGTCAGGTCGATCTGTCCCTGGGGCTCCCCATCCAGGGTGACGCCCATCAAGCCCAGGTCTTCCCCATAGGCCGAGTACAGGTCCAGGCCCACGCCGCGGAACAGCAGGGTGGCTGTCGCACCGGCGGAGGCGGCCGAGCGCCGCTCGTGCATGGACTCCACGATCTCCTCCTCCACCCATCCCAGGCTGTAGGTCCAGAGGGGAGAGTAGTTGGGGATCACCTCCAGGGCGTGGATGTCGGCCCAGGACTCGCCCCGGTCTCGGCTGAGCCAGGATCCTTCGAAGGTCGCGATCGCCAGGGAGCCGTCCTCGGCGTAGGTGGGGGAGAGCGCCACCGTCTGGGCTGGAGCGGCGGTGGGTATGTCCAGCTGATCCCAGCTCTCTCCTCCGTCCAGGCTGCGGTACAGGCCATCTTTCGGCAGCAGGGCGTAGACGGCAGGGTCCTTCTGCCACTGGGGAGAGACAGCCACGTCCCAGACCGCTTCCCCCTCGAAGGCCACCAGCTTGGGGGTCGCGCTGGCCTCGGAGAGATAGAGCCCATCCGCAGCGGCGATGAAGAGCTTCTCGCCGAATTCGGTGCCACCGAGGCCCCAGACCGCGGAGGAGGCCTCGCCCAGCGTGTTCCAGTGCTCGCCGAAGTCGCTCGTGTAGTGCAGCTCGCCCTGGTCGCCGCAGGCCGCCCAGGCGTAGCCGTCCTCGTTGTAGTTTTCGGAGAGGTGGCCCGCGCTGCAGAACGTGGACTCCCCCTCGGAGACGTGGCAGGACCAGGAGCCGCCCCCATCGGCTGAGGTGCACCAGCCACCACCATCCCCGACGTTCCCTACGGAGAAAATGGTGGGATCGCTCACGAAATCCGGCGAGACGGCGACGTGCCAGTAGTCCCCCATCTCCTTCTTGGCGGCGCGCACCCACGTGGCGTCGTTGTCGTGGGACATGGTGAGCCACTGGAGCACGGTGAGCATGGTGATGCCATCGCGATCCCAGTCATGGCTCGCGGCGCTGCGCTTGAAGTAGGGCGCGGGCAGGTCCAGACCGATGGGGCGGACGGTCCGCGTGGCCTCGTCGAGCAACAGAGAACCGCCCCCGAAGCCCGCCGTGATCGCGGCCAGCGAGTCGTCCTCTCGCTTGGTCAGGCTGATGTCGCGGGTGGTCTCGGGCAGGCAGGTCTCGATGTGGCGCCAGGTGCGCCCCTCGTCATCGGATTTGACCAGGCCTTCCCAGGCGGCCAACCAGAAGACCCCGTCGCCGTCCTGGCGGATGTCGTAGTAGTGGATGCCGCTGGTGGGCTGGTCCGGGGCGGTCCATTCGAGCTGCTCCGGGTTGAACTCCCAGGTCTCTCCGCCATCGCGGGAGACGTAGACGGCTTCGTCGGACCGGGCGAACATCACCAGGTCGCCAGGGAACTCGGCCACGGTCGAGACGGGCTTGTCATCGTAGCCTATGGACGTGAAGGTCGCCCCGCCGTCGAGGGAGCGACAGAGCCCATGGTCCGCCGTGGCCATCCAGATTCGGCCGTTGCCGGGTGCGATCTGGAAGACGCCGCCGCTCATGGAGCCCTTCTGTTGCCAGGTCTGCCCGTAGTCGGAGCTGGTGAAGACCTCACCCGACGAGGTGAGCATGGCGGCCACGCCATCGCTGCTCCAGCTGGGAGAGAGCTTGACGTCCCAGGGAGTCATATTCGTGAACGAACCTGTGACCTGCCAGCTGTCGCCTCCATCGTTCGTGCGCCAGACGTGTCCAATCGGGATCCCTTTCTCCGTCGCGTAGCCCACGGCCAATGCCAGGCCGTCCGCCAGCACCTCGGGAGAAGCCACCACCTGGTAGAGCGAGGCATCCGCGGGCACGTCCGGATGAACGACGAAGTTGTCGCCCACGTCGTCGCTCATCCACAGGCCCCGTCCGCGCGTGGTCACGACGAGGCGCGTGGCGTCCAGCATGGCCCCCCCCGGGGCGCCCTCCTCCTCATCGAGCAAGTATCGCGTCTCGATGTTCTCGCGATCCGATGTGCGAGCCAGCATCAGGCACTGGCGCATGGTCAGGGGCATGGTGGTCACCACCCACTGCGGATTCTTGCCAGGAGAGAAGGCGAGCCAGTAGGCGGGATCGTGGGGCATATGGGCCCAGGCGCTGGGGGCGAGGAGCGCCGAGATCAGCGCCGAGAACCATAGAATCTTTGACATCGAGCCTGCTCCTCGGACGGGCGGGGCAACACCTGTCATTCATAGCGCGCCTTTTCGCCCTTCGCGCGCACTCGTACGTTGAGGCTAAGCTCGACGCATCCTGCGGCGCAGGCCCAGCAGCCCGGTGACGGCCAGCAGCCAGACCAGGCCGCCGGCCAGGGCCGAGCTTGCACAGCCGCAGCGGCGGGCGGGCTGGTCTCCGTCGGCCGGTTCCGAATCGGTCTCCGCCGTGTCGAGCGGCGAGTCGGCGGTCTCGCTGTCGGAGGGGGGCGAGTCGATGGGGGGATCATCGGTGTCGGCGCTGTCGTGGGGCTCCCCCGTGTCCGGCGGCACGTACTTGGGCAGCACGCCCAGCGCCCCCGATCCGCTCTGCACGGCATCCACTGCGGTCCCCGATCCGCCCTCGCCGGTGATCACGACGTGGTGGTAGCCCTCGTCCATCTCAAAGCTGCCCAGCACCCCGGGTGTGCTCACGAGGTGGGTGGCCAGCGTGCCCGCGGTCTGGCCATCGATCTTCACGCTGACCATGTTCTTGCTGTCGCCATCGTTGATGCCGATCACGCTCAGACCGGGCCCCCGCAACCCGACCTCGAGGAGCGTGCCCCTGTAGATCGGCTGCACGTGGCTCAGCACGGCGCCGGGATACTCCTCCTCAGGTGGCACAGCCGAGGTGGTGAAGTAGCCGCTGTCGGTATCCACCAGGTTGTAGGCCGCCCAGCGGGTGGATGTGGGATTGGCGCCCCCCGCGTCGTCTATCCAGTAGGTGCCGTTGTGCGTGCCCACGACCAGGGAGTCGTTGCGGCCGAAGTCGGGGTGGGGGGCCATCACGTAGATCTGGGAAGAGAACTGGATGCCCGTGTCCTGCCAGCTGCTGCCCCCATCCAGGCTGCGCCACAGGCAGGCGGAGTAGGTGGACATGAACAGGCTGCCGTCGTCCGCCTGGGCCAGGGTGACGGGCTTGTCCACGTCCAGGACGACTGTCGTGTTCCAGGTCTCGCCGTCGTCATCCGATACGGACACGCCGTGTTCATCGGCGAAGACCAGGCGCGTCGGGGCTTCGGGGGGCCAGGCGATGATCTCGGTGAGCAGATCGCACTCGCCCTGGTAGGTCTGGGTCCAGGTCTTCAGGCCGTCGCGGGAGCAGATCACGGTGGCGGGCATGGCCGCACCGACGCAGATCTCACCGGTGCCGGTCTGGGTGGCGCCCACGGGCGAGCCCGTTCCGAGGGTCTTCTCGAGAGCCTCGATCTCCTGCCATGTGTCCCCGTCGTCGGCCGACTCGAAGATGTGGGTGTTGGCCGTGGGATCGGCGGCCCTGCCGAAGATCCAGATGCGAAATGGGTCGTCGAACACGGTGATGTTGTAGGAGGAAGACTGGGGATGCACCACCTCCGACCAGCTGGCGCCACGGTCCAGGCTGCGCCAGAAGACGTGGTTGGAGAGGGTGAAGATGTCTTCGGCCGTCTCCTTGGGAAACACCACCATCTGGATATTGGCGTAGTCCATGCCGCCGGCGGCGCTCTCGAAGATCTCGCCTGCGGCGTTGGTGCGGTAGATCCCTGCCGTGTTGGCGCCGATGTAGATCTCGCCGTCTTCGAAGTAGGTGGGCGAAAACGCCAGGCCGCGCGTGCAGTCGGGGGGCATGATGTAGGCGTGATCCCAGGTGCTGCCGGAGTTCTCTGAGACCGCGATGCCGTCCCAGCCGGCGATGACCCACCTGTCGCCCACCGCCTGCAGCACGGTGAAGGACAAGTCGATGGTGGTCTGGCTGAACTCCGCGGCCAACGGAGAGCCGCGGTCGTCCCAGCTCTCACAGCCATCAGAGGTCAGGAAGGGCCCTTTCCAGGCGGCCACGGCCAGTACGCGAGTGCCATCCGAGACCAGGTGGATGACCTGGGGGTGGGGATCGCTGCTGATGTCCGGGGGCAGCTCGCCACAGGCCTCCCAGGCGGCGTCCTGGTAGTGCCAGACCGTGCCGTCGCCATCGCCCACGTAGAGGGTCTCTCCGTCCGCCAGGACGGAGTAGAGCTCGCTGCCCGGCCCGTCGAGAGCCTCCCAGGTCCCATCGGCGTAGAGGTGCGCGATGGTGCCTCCCTGCTCCAGCGCCACCACGCCGCCAGGGTCTTGCCGCATGTAGCTGGCGTTCAAGCCCGGCTTCACCATCTCCAGCCCGCCCTTCTCATTCCACAGCCAGAGTCCCTCTTCCGAAGAGAGCCAGAGCTGCTCGCCGCCAGCGATGGTGGAGGGCCCCAGCGGCGCGTCGATGTATTGCCAGTTGCTGGCGTCAGGCGACCACCAGAGGCGGTCTTCGGACAGCAGGAACACGGTTCCGTCGTCGAGCATGGCCGCCGCGATGAGCACGTCCGCGGTGGGGGCACCGCCCAGGGCTCGCCAGCCCAGGTAGTCGCCGCCCTGGCTGGTGAGCAGGTTGCTGACCCCGTAAGGCGTATGCACGGTGTACCAGGGCTCGGTGGGGCTCAGGTCCGCCGGAATGGCCATGGCCTCGACGGTGTGGTGGGGAACATGGGCCAGGGTCGGCAGGGCGAACAGCGCCAGGATGTGGAGCATACCGAACCTCTGCGTTCACGGCTGGGACTTGGGGTGGGAGGAGAAGGGGCGCGGATTTTCGGGATCCGGAGGAGGGCCCAGTAGCGCAGCATGGCGGGCCGCTCCACGATCGGCAACCATTTCTGGTGAGGTGGGCGGCTGTTTTCGTGGCAGGGCCGTGCCTGGAGGGCGAGTCTACCAGCGCATGC
Source organism: uncultured Enterobacterales bacterium (assembly GCA_964454135.1). Taxonomy (GTDB): domain Bacteria; phylum Myxococcota_A; class UBA796; order UBA796; family JAFGLY01; genus CAYVQL01. The sequence continues at coordinate 5,836 of CAYVQL010000314.1, forward strand.
GAGCCGTCAGCGTGAAGAGGTTGACGAGCCTGCTGCCGTGGGCGTCGGCCAGGTTGGGTGACAGCAGCGCGTGCCCGCCCTGCACGAGCAGCTGCGGTCGCAGCTCGTCCTGCCTCACGGTAAGCGGGGGCGGTTCGTAGCCCAGGGCCCAGTCGATCTCGCTGCCCAGGCTGTAGCCCTCGGTGGGCTGGTCGAGATGGTTGGTCGGCACGCCACCGGCCCGGTAGCTGTAGAAGGCCTGGGCTACGGGCACCGTGCTCCAGGCCACCACCAGGCCCAGGCGCAGGTCGACCCTCTCGGCCGGAGCCAGCTGCAGGGCCGGTTGCAGGTACACGGCCCGGCGGAAGGCCCCTTCGGTGGTCACGGCGTCGACGCCATCGGGTGGCTGGCCGGCGTGCTCAGGATCGCTGAGCAGCGCCGAGGCGCCGGCCTCGATGGCGCCCCAGACCTCGTCGAACAGCACCATGCCGACATCGAAATCGCGATCGAAGGTGAAGTCCGAGCTCAGGTCGTCGTCCGAGTCGCCGTCGCCCGAGGCGAAGCCGCCGCGCAGGTGGGCCACCATGCGCTCCTCGGGTGTGGCCAACGATGTCCGCAGGGCCGCTCCGGCGGAGCGCAGCGCCAGCTGGTCGCGGGAATTGTAGCTGGTGGCCCGATCGGTGGTGCCCAGGATGCCCGCGCTCTCGGCCTCCAGCGTCAGAGACCAGCCGCCCTCGCCCAGGGAGACGGGCAGGCGGCCGTAGAGGTCGGCCACCCAGGCGCGGGTGGTCCGCTCTTCGAGGATCTCTTCTTGTTGGCGGTAGACGAAGTAGGCCCCGAGCTTGCGCTGCGCCTGGTCGGCGTAGAGCGTGGAGAAGATGACCTGCGAGGCTAGCTGGTCCTCGGCCCAGATGGCCATGTCGTCGGCGAGGACACGGTCGCCGGCCAGCGTCAGGTAGAGCGGGAAGGCACCCTTGGCGAAGGGCTGGGTCGTCATGCGCACGCGCAGGACCCGGTCGCCGAAGTCGCTGCGGCCGAAGAGCGGCTCCCCGGCCCCGTCGTTGGCCACCATGCCCATGCCCCAGTGGGAGGTCACCAGGCCGGCTTCGAGCTGGAAGGGGCCCAGCAGGCCATTCAGGGCTGCCCGCCGCGGGGCAAAGCCATCCACCGTGAAGGCATCGTTGACATGACGGCGGCGCTCGTCGGCATCGCCGGGAATGTCCCAGGTGTCTCCGGCCACCTGACCCGTCACCAGGTCCCACTCGGTGGACAGCTGGAAGTCGGGGAAATCGAGCCTCAGCCCGGCCCGCAGGCGTTGGTGGAGGCTGGCTGCCTGCCCCACCATCGTGCCCTCGGCGTCCACCTGGAAGTCGGGCGGCAGCGAGCCGATGTAGCGCAGCGATCCGTCGCTGCGCAGCTGTACGTCGCCGGCCAGGGCGGGGGGGGCCAGAAGGCTCCCTAATAGAACGGGTAGCAGGCTCATTTCAGCACCGAACAAGAAACGCCGATCCCGTCGACAGTTCGAGGAGCCTCCACGGCGGTGTTTCAGGGCTGCGTATGCAGCCCTGCGCCGCTCATCAAGCGGCGAAGATGGGGGGGAGAGGCGGTGTCCGCCTCGGATAGGGGGGGAAGAATCTGTCTTCCCCCCAAAGAAACGGCGCCGGCTGTTTCCGCCGACACTGTCGGCGGAAATGGTCGGGGCCCTCATCTCCCACCTCCCAGACCCGTGTCCTCTTCTTCATCCAGTCCCGTGTCCGGCTCCTTCTCTTTCGGCTTCTCCTTCTTTTTCGGCTTCTTCTTCTCTTCGGGCAGTACGATCTCGGGCAGGAAATCGCAGGTCTCGGTTCCCATGCAGAGGTCGTCGCGCAGCTGCTCGCCCTTGCTGGCGAAGTAGGTGGAGATCTGGTTGGCGGCGAAGACCGCCACGGTGAAGGGCTCGCTGAGGTCCGCGCCGTTGAAGCCGTGTCGGCCCGTGGTCTGCGGATAGGGCAGCCGCAGCGCGGACTCGCCGGCGCGGGTCTCGACCGTGGCGCGCAAGGGTTCCTCCGACGGGGCCCCCGTGCCGTCGGTGCCCTGGTCCAGGTCGTCGGGATCGAACAGCGCCGGGTTGCCCTCGGCGTCGATGTAGGGGCCGTATTCCTCCAGGCCGTGCACCACCTTGCGGTCTATCAGCCACTGGTCCGGCGTCATGCCGTAGCGATCATCCACCTGCCGCCACTCCACCAGGCCAGCGGCGCGCGCGATGGCGATGCCCGTGCTGATGCTCACCCCCTGGTCGCCGATGGTGGGCATCAAGAGCACGTTGGCGGGCTGGCCGCCCAGCAGGCCGAAGGGCTCCTCGAACCAGTGCGGCGCGTAGGCGATGGGATCGGCCGGCTCGGTGACCAGCGCCATGGCCATCACCAGCCGCCGCAGCTCCGGCGTGCCGCGGATGTGCCCCGAGCCGTGGGAGGCGGCCACCAGCGGCGAGCCGGCTTCCATGGTGACGCCCTCGTAGAGCGTCTCCTCCTCCCAGCTGTCGATGCGGGTGACGAGCTGGTCGTCGGCGTCGAAGATGTCGATGATCAGCAGATCGCCCAGCCCGATATTGTCGGTGACGGAGTACTCCTCGCCCTCTTCGGGCCCCTCGTCGGGCATGCCCGTGGCCAGGCGTTTCCCCAGCGGGTCCATGGCGTCGGCCGGGATGGCCACGCGGAAGCTCCCGTCTTCGGGAATCCAACCCTCGCGCACCTCTCCGTTGTTCAGGTTGTACACGACGACACGGCCGTTGGAGGGGATGGAATCCAAGGTGGCGATGGGCACGGTCTCCATGTCGGCGTAGGCGTTGACCAGCTGCACCACCTGCAGCCCGCCATCTTTGGTGGGCAGGCCCAGGATCAGCGGAGTGAGCATGCGGCCGACCACGGCGGCGATGACGCCTCCCAGGTCGGAGCGGATGCCCGTGTCCATCAGCCCGCCGCCCGGAACGATGGGCGACCAGGCGCTGACCTCGGGCATCACCCCCGCCGCCACCGAGGTGTTGATGCCGCCCAGCGAGCCGCCGTAGATGTAGTACTCCACATCGGGGCCTCCCAGGTCGGGGATGCCGTCCTCGTCCCAGTCGCAGGAGGCGGACTGGCCCGTGACCTGTCCATCGCTGCCCACGATCTGCATGGTGCCGCTGCCGCAGGCCTGGAAGCTGCGTATCAGCTGCATCCAGTCCACCACGGCCTGGCGCACCATGTCGCGGGTGTGGAAGGGATCGGCGATCCATTGGTCGCCCCCGGAGTCGGGCGTGCCGTCGTTGGTGAGATCCCGATCGCGGGCGTCCTTGAGGTGGTGGTAGAACGACAGCAGGCCGCGCGAGGGCAGCAGGGCCTCGACCATCGCCTCCTCGGTGGGATCGAGAGAGGGCCCGTGGCCCGGGAAATCCATGCCGCAAGAGGCGATGCCGAGGCGGTTCAAGGCCCAGCCGAACTGCAGGCTGTCGAAGCGGGAGGAGCCGTGCCCGTGGCCGAAGATGGCCACCGGGAAGGGGGGTGTCGCGTCTTCGGTGACCTTGGGCAGCACGCAGGTGAAGGCCACGCGCTGGGGCTGCACGCTCATCGTGCCGGCCTGCGGGTCGAGCTGCCACCACTCGTCGGAGTCGTCGCGGCCGTCGTCATCTCGGTCGGCCAACAGGTAGGGGGTGGTGTAGGAGCCGCCGACGATGTTGGCCCCGTATTGCTCGTAGGCCGCCGACAGCAGCTCTCCCTCGGGGCCGTCGAAGAGCCCCAGCTCCACCAGCACGCCGACCAGCGCCTCCATGGGCAGCGTCTGCGGTGCGTACTGATCCAGGTCGTGGATCTGCAGGGCCTCGTTCACGCCGGCCGGGAAGCTGTTGCCCAGGTGGGGCCAGGGGCCCTCTCCGTCGAAGCCGCGCCGGATGTCCACCAGGTCGCCGGTGACCCGGCCCGTGGTGAACACCCAGGCATAGGCGACATCGTCGACCGTGAGGTCCCACTGGGGCAAGGCGTCCAGGACGGGCTGCAGCGCGTCGGTCTGCCGCGTGTGGTTTACATAGGTCCAAGGCGAACGGACGGGTTGGCCCCCTTCGCCGGTCAGGCGCTCGGTGAGCACCACCGCGTAGCGGTTCTCCTCGCGCAATGGGACGACGGGGCGCAGGATCAGGGTGTTGGTCTGCCGCTCGTAGAAGGTCAGCAGGTCGTCACGCGGATCGCCGCCCAGGGGGTAGACATTGGGCGTGTCGAGCACGCCGTCGTTGTCGCTGTCCTCGCCCCAGTCCAGCTCGCCGTCGCCGTCAAGGTCTTCGTCCACGGTCTCGAACATCAAGGTGGGCGCGTCGCTGCGCGGATCGTTGGCGAAGTAGCGGCCACTGCCCTCGATGTCGACCGGGTAGCGCCCGTGCCCGATGTCCAGCGCCACCGGCTCGAGGTAGTAGGGCGAGCTCGGCTCCACATCGATGATGTAGAAGGCGTCGTCCGAGAAGGGATCGGAGGTCTCGAAGTCGTCGGGGTGACGTGCGACGATCTCGTCGAGATCGAGCTGTGCGTCGAAGGCCACGCTTATCGGCGCGTATATGCCGAATCCCACCAGCTCGTTCAGCTTGGCGCGCGCCTCGGACTCCGACTGCGTCACGCCCAGCTGCGAGATGTTGAGCCGCAGACCGGTGATCGAGGTGGGATCGCTGCGCGTGGCCAGATCGTTGGGAAACGGGATGTCGGGCAGCGGCTGGGCTTCCCAGTCCACTACCACCAGCGGGCCGGTCCCGTCGGGGGTCAGCCGCAGCCCTTCGGGGGCCGTGGCGCAGGCGCCCAAGGCGCTGGCGGTCAGCGCGCAGAGCGAAGTGCGAAGAAAGGACATGGGGGTCTCCTTACCAGGCAGCGCTCGGAGGAGCGCCGCCGCAGGGTGGGCGGTCTCTCAGGGGCTCTGGCGGTCCCAACCGCCGGCGGCGCGCAGCGCCTGCACTTCCTGCTTCGCCCGTTGGGAGAGGGTGACGTAATCGGTCTTGGCCACGCGGTTGAGGGGGAACTGGCCTGCGTCGATCAAGACGTAGTGCGCCGGACGCATATAGGACGCCATGGTCGCCTTGGCGTGCGCTCGCAGCTTTTCGACCTGCAGATCGACGCCGGGTCTCTTCTCGACGAAGGCCACGATGCCCTCGCTGAACACGGCGTGCTCGACGCCCACCACGCCCACCTGGGCCACCTCTTCCTTCAACTCGGCCAGCTGCTCCTCCACCTGGGCCGGGAAGACCTGGTAGCCCTTGGGCTTGAGGATCCACTTCTCGCGCCCCGACAGGTGCAGGCCCTGCTCGTCCTTGAAGCCCACGTCGCCGGTGTAGAGGAAGCCGTCGCTGCTGATGGCGCGCGCGCTGGCCTGCGGGTCGTTCACGTAGCCCAGGAAGGTCTGTGGGCCCGAGAAGCAGATCTGCCCCGTCTGGCCGTCGGGCAGCTCGTCCCCGGCGCGGCCGTCCGGCTTCATGGGCTGGCGGATGGACATGGGGTAGACCGGCATGTCGAAGCCCACGCCGGCCAGGATGTCGTCCACGGTTCCATCCAGCGGCGTGTAGGTCACGAAGCCGGCGGTCTCGGTCAGGCCCAGGCCCGTTCCGAAGCCCGGAGCCATGGTCGAGAGCTTCTCGAGGAACTGGCGCGCCACCTGCTGGCCGCCGTAGAGGGCGAACTTCAGGCTGGACAGGTCGTAGTCCTGGTAGTCGGGCAGCTGCCACTGCATGTTGAACAGGGCCGGGATCTGCCCGAAGCTGTTGACCTGGTGGTCCTGGATGGCCTGCAGGCACTTGGCCGGGTGGAAGATGTGCAGGATGATCACGGTCTGACCGAAGAAGAGCGGGGTCATCAGCTGCTCGGTCTGGCAGCCCACGTGGGACGGGGGCAGGTTCACCAGCATGCGTGTGTCGCGATCCATGCCGAAGGCGTAGCCCAGGCACATGTTCTGGCAGGTGATGGCGCGATGGGACAGCAGCGCGGGCTTGGGGTAGCCGGTGGAGCCGGTGGTGAAGATCACCAGGCAGCCGTCGCGCTCGTCCAGGGATCGGCGGGCTTCTTCCAGCTTCAGCAGCAGCGGATGGGAGGGGCCCGCGGCCAGGGCCTCGGCAGCCAGCCGCTGCGCGTCGGTCGCCAGCTGGGCGGCCGACAGGGCGCCCTCGACCAGCTCCTGGTCCGCAGGGGAGAACTGCACGAAGCGCTCGATGAAGGGGCACTGCGCCTGCACCGCCCTGGCCAGCTCGCGGAAATCCGCCACCTCGGTGCGACCCAGGAATGCGAAGCCCTTGGCCTGGACCAGCCCCAGGCTGCGGATCACCTCGGGCGGCTTGAGCCGCAGGTCAAGGGGTACGAAGCGCACGCCTATCTTGAAGCAGGCGTACTCCAGGAAGATGTGCTCGGTCAGCAGAGGCAGGGAGGTGGCGAAGGAGTCGCCCTTTTCGAATCCCAGCTCCAGGAGCTTCAGCGCCAGGGCGGTGGTGACCTGGTCGAAGCGGCTCCAGGTCACCTCGACCCCGGTCTCGGCGTTGATGATGGCGAGATCGTGGGGCTTCTCCGAGGCCCACTTGCTCACGATCTCGTGCAAGACGTGACGGTCGGCGAAGTCTCGCTCGAAGTTCTCGAGCGTGCACTGGGGGACGCCGTGGCGTGTGGCGAGCTGGACCATGATGCCCTCTGCGGTGGGAAGGGGCGCAAGGAAATAGCACAGGGTGGCGCGTCGTTCATGGGGGTGTGGCGGCCTTCCCCGCCGCCTCCATCTCCGGCCTCTCGGGCCTCCGGGGCGGACGGACGCTGACGGCCGGGACTTCGCCTCGGCGCTGCCGGAGGGCGACCTGGAGCCCCAGTCATCCTCGCGGCCAAAGAGAGCATTGCGCAGCTCGAAAGGGGCCATGTCTTCGACACCGAGCCACTTCGCGAGCCTCTCTTTTCTTGGATGCGAGGCATGTTGTGCTGGTCCATCAGAACACCACCACCACCCGCCCCGGGTAGCGCCAGAGCTCAAGCGCCCGCCATTCATCGCTCGGCAGCCACGAACGTATTCGGCGTGCTCCATGCAAGACTTGAGGGCGGCCTTCGGGTTTGATCTCCTCCACGGTGACGCGTCCGGCATGAACTAGCCGCAGATGGCAGGCAGGACAGACGGTTTTGCCGTTCCAAAGTTGATTTCCGCCCCCCTTGTTGCGCTCGTGGCAGTGGTGGGCGTGGGTCCGCAGCGTGCGGCGGCGACACTCGGGGTTCTGGCAGCGGAAATCGTCTCGGGGGGTGGTGCTGCCAGAAACTGGTCGTCCTCGCCGTTGGCG
>CAYVQL010000315.1:0-12987 GCA_964454135.1 uncultured Enterobacterales bacterium
GCTGGCGCTGTCGAAGCCGTCGCCGTCCACGTCGTCGTCGCAGGCGTCGCCGATGCCGTCGCCGTCCTCGTCGGCCTGGTCGGCGTTGTCGTGGATGGGGCAGTTGTCGTCGGCGTCGCCGATGCCGTCGTCGTCGCTGTCGGGATCCAGGTAGTCGGGATCGCCGTCGCCGTCTGCGTCGCCGCTGGCCACGTCGCCGTCGCCGTCGTAGTCCTCGTCAGCGCTGGGCACGCCGTCGTCGTCGTCGTCATCGTCCAGGTAGTCGGCGCTGCCGTCGCCGTCGCTGTCGTCCGTCGTGGGATCGCCGTCGCCGTCCAGGTCTTCGTCGAGGCTGGGCACGCCGTCACCGTCGTCGTCGTCGTCAAGGGCGTCGATCAGGCCGTCGCCATCCGTGTCGGTAGGGTCGGCGATGTCGCCAACCTCGGTCAGGTCGTCCACGCCGTCGCCGTCGCTGTCGGCCGAGGTCTCGTCGGTGCCCAGGTCGAACTCGGTCAGGTCGGTCAGGCCGTCGCCGTCGGTGTCGGCGTGGGCGCAGACCGACTGGTCCACGGGCGAGACCAGGCTGTAGACGATGTCTTCCTGGGAGAAGTTGTAGAAGCCGAAGTTGCCGGTGGGGAAGCTGCCGCTCTCGGAGAACTCCAGGGCGCCGTCCACGTAGACGTCCACCTGGGTCGTGGAGTAGTCCACCTGCACCGTGTAGGTGGTGTAGTCGGACCAGCCCGTGGAGCCCAGGTTGATGGCCTGGGCCACCTCGACCACGTTGTTGTAGTGACCCCAAAACTCGTAGGGCGAGGTGATCTCGCCCTGGATGCGGTACATGCGCAGGCCCGCGTAGCCGTCGTAGCCGTCCCAGTTCTGGTCGCCCTGCTTCCAGTCCCACAGCAGCCAGTCGGCGCTGCTGGACGTGCTCTCGCCGCTGTCGTAGCCGATGACCCAGCCGATGAAGTCGTCGTCGGAGCTGGTGTCGACTGTCAGCTCGAAGCTCATGGATACGCCTGCCGCGGGCAACGTGGACACGTAGACCGCCGGATCGGCGTTTTCGCTCTGGGTGACGGTCAGGCCGTCGGAGGAGATGCTCCAGGAGGGATCCGTATGCCCGGAGTCGGCGACCAGCGTCTCGTCGAAGTCCAGCGTGAAGGCCGCGTCGACGCACTCGTAGCCTTCCTCGACGGCGCAGGAGGAGTCGCAGCCATCGCCGTCGGTGGTGTTGAGGTCGTCGCATTCCTCGCCGCTGTCCAGCACGCCGTCGCCGCAGACGGCGTGGGCCAGGCGCGGTGCGGCGCCAATAGCCAGCAACAGGGCGGCGGTCAGCAGGTGAGCGGGCTGGCGGATATGCGGGCGCATGGAACACCTCGGGAGCATCGGTGTGACGATATGCCCGAGGATAGCATGGATTCAAGGTAGAGGGGTCAGGATGTCACCATTACGATTTTATTTTTTTTTTTTTTTTTTTTTTTTTTTTTTTTTTTTTTTCCACCCCCCCCCCCCCCACCCCCTTACTCGCAGTAGACGGTGCCCAGCACAGCGCCGGTCAGGTCCACCTGCTCGCCGTGGCCGCCGTCGGGATCGAAGCTGCCTTCGCCGATGGCGTAGTAGCCGGCGTCGGTCTCGTCGCGGAAGTCCAGGGTGCCATCGACCACCTTCAGGTTGATGACGCTGCCTGCGCCGTCGCTGAGGGCGGCCCAGCAGCCCTGGTTGCTGCAGATCTCGGTGACCGTGCCCTCGATCTGCAGGAACTGTCCGTCGTAGGTGGCAGTGTCCGCCAGGATGTCGGCCATGGGCGTGCTGCTGTCCAGGGTGATGCCGTCCATCACGGCGGTGCCGTTGTCGATGGCGTCCTGGCGCAGGGCCTCGGCGGAGCAGGGATCGAGATTTCCGCTGTCCTGGGTGTCCTGGGTGTCCTGGGGCGTGTCGCTGTCCTGGGGGCTGAGCCCGCTGTCCTTGGGATCTTCGCCGTCATCGCAGGCGAAGCTGAGCAGGGTGCAGAGGGCGGCGGTGGCGAGGCGGGTGTGCATGGAGGTTCTCCCAGGCTTGGATTCGCGGCCTGGTAGCCCTTGAAACAGAATGTGTCAACAAGGAGTTTCCACTTGGTAGGGAGCGCCTCAGCCCTTGCGCAGCAGCCGGCCGACCGAGATGGAGACCGTGTTGGCCAGGTAGCCGGGCGCCATCTTCAGCAGCATCTGGCGCAGGCTGCCGTCCGGGGCAGGGGCCTTGGGCGCGGCCTGCAACTCCAGGGCCTGAAAGGGGCAGCGCGCCACGCACAGCCCGCAGCCGATGCAGCGCCGCCCTTCCCAGGAGGGCTTGCCGTCTTCGCTTTCGCTCCAGGCCAGCACCGGGCAGGTCTTTGCGCATTGCCCGCAGTCCTTGCAGGCCTTTTCCAGCAGGCGCGGTACGAAGTGCGGACGGGAGATCAGCCCCGGGCAGTTGAGCTCGCTGACCGTGCGCAGGGCATGGCAGCAGCAGCCGCAGCAGGAGCAGCTGCCGTTGACGGCGCCCCCGGCCACGTTGCCGATGAAGGTGACGCAGCCCTCCTCCTCGGCGGCGCGCTTGATGGCCAGGACCTCGCTGCGGTCGGCGGGACGCATCAGGCCGCGCTCGACCATCACTGGGGCCAGGCGGCCGAAGCTGGTGCAGTTCTCCAGGGTCTTGCCGCAGCCCCTGTCCACGTGATCCATGGCCAGGCGACACTGGCAGAGGCCCACGGCGAAGTCGTCGTAGTCGGCCAGCACCTCTTCCAGCCGATCCGAGGGCCAGGCGCCCTGCGCGTTCTCGAGGGCGCGGCCCACGGGCAGGTAGCGCACGGGTGGGCGGCTGGAGCGGGCGTATTCCCGCATGAAGCCCGTGTCCCAGAGCTGCTCGAAGAGCGCGGAGAAGCCTCGGTGCCAGTCGGTGTGCTCGCTCTGATCGGGGCGCATCAGGGCCAACTCGAAGGTGCCGGGCACGATGGGCATGATGGCGTACTTGCGCTCTTCGCCCCAGGCCAGCAGGATCATCTTGCGAAAAGCCAGGTGGTCCAGCAGCTGGGCGGCCGATCCGACATCGCAGCCAGCGGCGCGGGCCACGTCTGCGGCGCTGCGCGGACGCAGGGGGGGCAGGTGCTGGGCCAGCGCGGCCTCTTCCTCGGTGTACAGGTGGGCGACCAGCTCCAGCAGCAGCTCGGAGCGCGGCGGACCGCTCAGCAAGGGAGAGCTGTAGGAGCGGGCCAGGCGCTGATGCGCGGATGTGACCGCGCGGGCGCTACGAAACGGTTCGCGGGCGGTGGATGCGTTGCTGGTGGTCACGGCTGCGGCTCCCGAGACGAGCGGTCAGGCCTCGGTGTGGGCGGGCAGGCGCGCGGCCGCGCAGATCACCGGTACGCAGAGCCAGGCATCTTCGCGTGCCGCCAATGCGACCAGGTCGGCCAGGACATCCTTGTCCTCCGCGGTCCAGGCCCCTGCGTCGTGCAAGAGCTCGGCCACGGGGCCGAAGGTGGCGGACAGCAGCTGCCCCATGGGAACGCTGCCAGGCAGGAGCGGGAGCACCAGGCTGTGGGCTCGCTCCAGCCCCGCCTGCTCCAGCAGGTGACAGAGCCGGCGCCCGACACGGCGCGATCCGCGACCCTCCAACAGCGCCTCGGCGCGCGCCAGCAGGGCCTGCAGGCCGGCCGGTTCGGGCTGCACCATCAGGCCGCCATCGTCGAGATCGAGCGCGGCCACCGTGCCACCTGGACGCAGCACGCGCAGCACCTCTCCCAGCATGGGCTCGGGGGCCATCTCCTGGTGCAGGGCGAAGCGCAGCCAGGCGTGGTCCACGCTGCTGTCGCGCAGGGGCAGGCTGCCCTTCGTCAGGGGGATCAGGGTGCAGCGTTCGGACACGCCGGCCTCTTCGCAGCGCGCCTGCAGCACTGCCAGCGCCTGGGGCGTAGTGGCGCCCACCACACGGGTGCGCGGCAGGATGCGGGCCAGGCGCAGCGCGCCCTCGCCCGTGCCGTCGTCCAGCACCAGGATGGTGCTGCCGTCGCGCAGGCCCACTCGCTTGAGCCAGCGAGCCTCGGGTCCAGGGGGGATGACCTGGGAGAGGGGGATGGCGGGCTCACGCGGCGCCTTGGGGGCCGCCTCCTGGGGAGGCGCTGCGGGCAGGGCCACGGCCTCTTCGGCTGCGGGTGCCACCGGCTCCTGGGGCGGTGGCGTGACCTCGGGGACCACCCGTTGCGGGCTGCCCGACATGAAGCCGGCCACCTGGCGGTTGGTGGACTCGAGGCGAAATACGAGGATGGCGGCCAGGTTCTTTCTAAGCTGGGCAGCGAGCTTGGGGGACTCCCGCTCCATCAGCTCAGGCAGATCCTGGGGCAGGAGCAGGACCTCGCAGTCTTCCAGCGCCACCAGCTTGGGATCCCGCTCGGTGGCGGCGAAGCCCGCCATCTGGCCGAAGACCTCGCCGGGTCTGAGCACGGAGACGAAGAAGGGGCGCGGCCCGAGATCGGCGGTCACGCCCAGGCGGCCGGAGAGCACCATGCCCATGCCGGGGCGCTCCTCGGCGACCTCGTCGAGGCGGCGATCCGTGGCCATGCGTAGCCTGGGCAGACCCGCCAGGATGCGCTCGTAGTCCACCGGCTCGATGCCCTCGAAGAGCGAGGGCGCCTTGGCCGGGGCGTTGACGTGGGCCAGACCGGCCCAGAAGCTATCGGGCTTCTGGGGGGCCACGTCCTGCTCGCGAAACAGCGGGTAGAGGGCCTCGAGGCGCTTCGCCACGGCTACGCCCGCGCCCTGGGGGTGGTAGGTGACCATGGCCAGGGGGCTCTTGACCGTGAAGAAATACGCGCCGTGGCGCAGCACCATGGCCAGGGGCAGGCGGGTCTCGCCGCGCTGCGTGATGGGCTCGCCAAAAGGCCGGTAGCCCAGCTGGTGGTAGCTGCTGGCCAGGGCCGGTTCGCAGGCCAGGGTGTCCACCAGGATGCGCTTGGCCAGGGCCACGCTGTACAGCTGAGTCACCATGGTGGAGGCGATGGTCTCGCCACGGAAAGACGGATCCACCACGAAGGCGCTGGTGTGGGAGACGCAGTCGGCACCCACGGCATGGACCATAGGGCCCAGGTTCAAGGCTTGCACCAGGCCCGGATCGAGGGGGCGGTCGCTGCCGAGGTTGCAGCGCAGGCTGCCCACGATGGCGCCGCTCTGCTCATCCAGGGCTACCAGCAGGCGCGCGCTGTCATCGAGCTGATCGTGGATCCGTCGGCGCTTGTGGTCGGCTCCGGGGATGGTCTGCCCCAGCTCTTCCACGAGAACCCGGTAGCGAAAGCGGTAGACCTGCTCCCGATCGTCGGGGTGCTGGGCGTGTTGGACATGGACGTACAAGGTGGCCTCCTGGGAAGAGCTGCCAGCGTACCACTCTACTTGTCGGCTCGGCGCGGGCGCGTTGCAGCGGGTGGTGCGCAGCGGCCGGCGCCAGCGTGCAGAGCGCGACAGCGAGCAGCGACTTGGCGCGCACGAGATACAGTAGCTCACGATGAGCACCGTTTCCTGCCCCGCCTGCGCGCGCCCCAACGGCGCCCACCGTGCCACCTGCCTGTACTGCGGCGCCGACATGCCTGCGCCGTCGATCGCGCCGGTGCGCAAGGCCAAGCCGGCGGTGGCCAAGAAGGACCTGGATCGGGCCTTTGCCCGCGCCATGGCCAGGGGGGACACGCGGCAGCTCATGGCCTTGCTCGAGAAGAGGAAGGAGACGCAGCAGGAGGGCGAGGAGCGGAGCGCGCCGCCCGCTGCGCCTTCAGGAGGTGAAGCGCTGCTGGACGAAGCGCCGCCCGAGCGGCTCGTCGAGCTGGCGCAGAAGGATGGCGCCGCCTCCATTCCCGAGCCCCAGGAGCCCGTCCAGCCGGAGCCCGAGCCCGTGGTGCGACCCGAAGACCTGCACCAGGATCTGGTGCAGGCCGTGGAGCGGGCCCGCTGCTGGGAGGACGATGCGGATGGCGCGCTGGAGGCGCTGCGAGAGGTCGGGCGCCTGGCGGACGAGCTGGCGGAGCGGCTGCAGGAGCTCGAGCCACCGCCGCCCCTGGTGCTGCCCCCTTTCCGGTTGCCCTGGGCGCTGTTCGTGGCCGGGACGGGCGAGGCCGCCTTGGCGCCGGCCATCGCCGGGGCGCTGGAGTTGGATCGCGCCACGGCGTTGCTGCTGGTGCGCGCCGCCCATCCCAGGGTGGCCCTGCGCTCGCGGGACCGCGCAGACCTGGCGCGGCGCGCGCGGCGCTTTCGCGAGGCGACCGGACTGCCGGCGCTGGTGCTGGACGAGGCCCGACTGCGCGCCCAGCCCCGACCGCAGCTAGCGCTGCAGCTGCGGCCCGAGGGAACCTGGCGGCTGGCGCAAGGGGAGCGCTGGCTGGTGGAACCGGACGAGCTGGAGAACCTGCCGAGCCAGGAAGTGGCCGTCCCCGAGATCGCGCTGGTGGTCACGGGCCAGGTGGTGCTACGGCGCTACCGCATGATCCGCGGCCGCAGGAAGGACAGTGAGCGGCTCACGACCCACGGTGAGCGCAAGATCTCGCTGCTGGACCTGCATCACGCCGAGGGGATCGTGCGCGTGGTGGAGGGGGTGACGGATCTGTCCGAGTGGCCGGGCCTGGACCGGGGCTCCGCGCCGCGGGCCTTCCGGGGTCTGGCGGACTGGCTCGAGCAGCACCTGCCCGGCATTCCCCACCTGGCGCGCTGCACCTGCCAGCCCTTGCGCCAGCCCGAGCGACTGGAGCGCGGCCAGCTGGAGGCGGCGGGCTGGCCGTCGTGGGAGGAGCATACGCGGGTTTGCCGGTGTCTGTATCTTGGGGTGTCAGGCACTAGGGATTGATATTTTCGGAGGAAAATATCAATCCCTAGTGCCTGACACCTCCGACACCTCCGAAGATCAGCGCCGCCGCCGCACCGCCAACCCCAATAGCGCCAGCGCCCATATCCAGGGGACCGCTCCCGAGCCGCCGACACCGCAGCCGCCGCAGCCTTCCGCCTCTTTGTCGGCGCCTGTGTCGGACTCGTCAGGCTCCTGGGCGCCGCTGTCCTCCTCCTCGGGCGGCTCGCTGTCCTGCGGCTTCGTCGTGCCGGTGTCGGTCGGTTCGGCCGTATCAACGCTCTTCGCGCAGTCCTCGTCCTCCAAGTCGACCAGCTCGTCGCAGTCGTTGTCCACGCCGTCGTCGCAGATCTCGCTGGCGTCGGGGGACACGCTGGCATCGCCGTCGTCGCAGTCCCAGCAGCGGTCGAAGCCGTCGCCGTCCTCGTCGATGGAGGGGTTCTCGGCGCCGGGGGTGCCGTAGTCGCCCAGGCCGCCGTAGTCGTATTCCGTCTCGGCCTCGGTCAGGCACCAGCTGCCGACCTCGTCGTTGGACTGCGCGTCCAGGGCTGCGGGATTCAGGTAGTTGCTCTGGCCAGCTTCGCTCTGCCAGGGGATGCTGTTGGACCAGGCCATGGCGTCCACCTCGACCGCGCCCATCAACAGGATGATGTCGTCGTCGTCGTAGGAACGCAGCGGGAAATCGTCGTAGCGCCAGACGTAGTCGGCCCAGGGCAGGCCGCCGTTGATCTTGGGGTCGTCATTGACCGCGAAGATGCCGTAGCTGCCCATGGGGATGAACACGTCTTCGGTGATGAGGAAGCCGTCCCCGGCGCTGTCGCTCACCCGCCAGCCCTTGAGGTTCAGGTCGAAGCTGCCGGCGTTGTAGACCTCGAACCACTCGCCCAGCTCGGCGTCCACGGCCGCGGGATCGTCCATGAACTCGGTGATCACCAGGTCGCCGGGGGAGATCCACTCCTCGTCGGCGATGTCGGTGCAGTCGTTGTCGATGCCGTCGGGCACCTCCTTGTTGCCCGGGAAGCGCTCCGGATCCTGGTCGTCGCAGTCGCCGTCGCAGGTGGAGCTGCCGTCGCCGTCCTCGTCGTAGCAGCAGATGCCCGGGGGGTTGGGCTCGCCGGGCGTGCCGTAGCCGAAGGGCTTCGTGCCGTAGGCGTAGCTCTCTTCCTGGGGCGTCTCGCACCAGGGCTCGGCGCTGTCGTTGAGCGCGGTGTCCAGGTAGCCGGGATCCAGGTAGGCCGAGATGCCTGTGACGATGGGCCACTCCAGGGGACTGTACTCGAGCTGGTCGATCTCGGTGGCGCCCATCAGCACCCGCAGGCTGTCGCCCGAGTTGTTCAGGTGCATCTCATCGTAGTCGAAGACCCAGTCCACTTCGGGTAGGCCACCGTTGAACGCAGACAGGGCGTGGTCCCCGAACAGGGCGTACTCGCCGGCCGGGATCACGACGCTCTCATCCACGGTCACCGAACCGCCGGAGTCTTCGAAGGTCCAACCCGCGATATCGATGTCGCGCGCCGAGGCGTTGTAGAGCTCGAACCACTCGCCGAATTCGTCCGTGACGGCCAAGGGGTCGCAGAGGAACTCGCTGATCACCAAGTCGCCCACGGCGACGAAATCCTCGTCCGTCAAGCCATCGCAGTCGTTGTCCAGGCCGTCTTCGCTCTCCGAGACGGTGGGGCCGGTGTTGGGGTCCTCGTCGTCGCAGTCGCCGTCGCACGCGCCCAGGCCGTCGCCGTCGTTGTCTTCGCATTCCACGTCGAAGAGCACGGCCAGCTCGTCGTGCAGCACGGCGTCGCTGAAGCAGGAGTACTCCAACCCGATGCTCGCTCCGCCCGTGTCGGTGGCGTAGGGGCCGTCGGGCTGGATGCCCACGGTGGCCGAGGCGCCGTTGTTGTACTCGGCTTCCTTGCTCCCGACCGAGGCGTACTGCATCAGGATCTGATTGCTCGTCTCGGTCAAGACCACTTCGAAGGTGTAGAAAGAGGAGCTGCCGTAGTGGGGCACGCCGTCGTACATCACCACGAACTGGCGGTCGGGCGCCTTGCCCAGGGTCTCGTAGTAGACCTCGCCGCCCTCTTCGGCGTTCAGGTCGTCCCACATGACCATGATCAGGCCGTCGCCGCCGTCGGTGTTGTCGGCGGGCAGGCAGGCGTTGCGGTTGCGGATGGCGTTGTCCGGACCCAGCAGCAGCAGGCCGTCGCCCAGGGTGACCGAGCTGAAGGCCTCGCCGTAGTACCAGAACGTGAAGGGCAGGGTCAGCTCCACGTCGTCGTCGTCGCCGATGCCCAGGGCCGTGCCGCTGCCGCTGATGTCGATCCATCCGTAGGCCGGTCCGCCCGCCTCGTCGGAGTCGATGTAGGTGTATCCGTAGTCGTCGGGCCCGCCGCTGGTAGCAAGGACCGTGCCGGGCAGGGAGAGAAGCAGCAGACCGGCTCGCAGCGCGCTCATTTCGCCACCTCTTCAGGCCCCTGGTTCAGGGCGTAGAGGTCGTCGATCAGGGTGCTGTGGCCCAGAAGGCGGTAGCCGCTGGAGAGGGGCCACTCCACCTCCCAGGCGGTCTTCTTCTCCATGGTCACTTCGCGGATGCCGCCATCCGTGCCGTAGCAGATCATGGTGTTGCCGTTTTCCAGGCGGAAGGCCTCGCCGCCGTAGGTGGCGTAGTTGTCCACCTCCTCGCCGTAGCTCCAGACCTGCGTGGCGGTCTGGATCTTGTCGTCCAGCACCCACTCACGCGCGCGCTGCTCGCCCGACTGCCGGTAGATATGCGTCGAGACGATCAGGTTCCCGTCGGGCGTGAAGGAGGGGTAGTGCTGGTAGTCCACCACGGACTCGGGCGGGTCGAAGGTCCAGCCGCCGGACAGCTGACCCAGCTGGCGCAAGGCCTGGCCGCTCTTGCGGTCCACCTGTACGATGGTGTCGCTGTTGTACATGGACCAGAGCACGGTGTCGGTGGCCGGGATCCAGACCACCGAGTTGACCGCGCAGGAGGCTGAGAGGCCGTTTGCCGACATATAGGCGTCGCAGTCCCAGACCGTTCGCTCCGTGCCGTCGGGCTGCCGCTCCACCAGCTCGTGGTGCACGCCGTCTTTGTCGTAGAGCAGCACCCCGCCGGGGATCTCGTCGAAGGAGAAGCCCAGCCCGGGCAGGTCGATGGTCTCGTAGTAGCGCTGGTCCAGCGTGGACTTGATCACGATGGGTTCGGGGCCGTGGTAGACGTAGTGGGTCGAGCCCTCGTACAGGATGTAACGGCCATCCGAGGAGATCTGGGCGAAGAGGGTCAGGCGGCTGTTTGGCATCTCGCTGTACCAGACGTAGCGCCCCTGGCGGTCCATGATGAAGACGTAGAATGGGCCGCCGTAGCCGGCGGTGGAGCCGGTGATGCTGACGCTGTTCATCAGCCAGCGCTCCTCGCTGGCCAGGCTGGGGTCCCAGTGCACGAGGATGGGGTCCATCAGCTCTTTCGGGATGGCGCCCGTGGTGGCCTTGTAGGTCTCTTCGCTGGTTCTCTGCTGGCCGTCGATCTGGTTGACGATGCGCCAGCTGACCTCGGTCTGGGCCGGCACGCCCAGGATCACCTCGCTGTGCTGGCCGGCCACGCGCGCGGTGGCTGGCGACGCGTACCACTCGTCGTTCTCGAAGCTGAACTCCAGCCAGGCTTCGTCAGCGTCTTCGTCCTGGGTCCAGCTGACCTGCAGGATGGTGGCGACGCTCTCGTGCACCTGGGCGGAGACGTCGGAAACCGGGGCGGGATCGGGTTCCTGCATGGCGCTGTCGCCGCTGTCTGGCGGGCTGTCGCTCTCTGCGCTGTCGCCAGGCGTGGGGGAATCCTGAGGTTGGATGTCGCCCGTCTCCGGGTCTTTTTCCGAGTCTCGGTCGCAAGCTGGCAGCGCCGCCAGCGCCAGGGTCAGGCCGGCGGACGCGAGAATGGGGAGGTGAGACATAGCTGTCTCCTGCGGCATCGTCGCGTTGGACGGCTGCCACCGATGGACGGTTGCTTGGGAGGAGAGGAGAGGCAAGGGGATCGTCTTTCATGCCAGCTGAACTGTCAAGCTCGCTGTGGCTCTTGGCAGTCTTTTTGCCTGACGGCGCGGTGAGCTCCCCACTGGGCGCGGGCTGCGTACGGGGATACGGCTTGCGGTCGAAGCCGAAAACAGGAGGCGAGCATGGACAGCAAGGTGGTCTGGCGGGACGGCATGGCCTTTGAGGCCCACATCGAGGGCTTCCAGTTCACCCTGGACGCCGATCCGGCCTTTGGCGGGCGCGGGCTGGGGCCCAAGCCCAAGGGGCTCACCCTGACCTCGCTCTGCGGCTGCACGGCCATGGACGTGATCTCCATCCTGGGCAAGATGCGCATCCAGCCCGAGTCATTCGAGGTCAGCGCCGAGGGCGAGCTGGCCCAGGCCCACCCCAAGAAGTTCGACCGCATCGTCTTGCACTACCGCTTCCAGGGCCCGGAACTGCCCGTGGCCAAGCTGGTGAGGGCCGTCAAGCTCTCCGAGGAGCGCTACTGCGGCGTCAGCGCCACCCTGACCCCGGCTGTGGAGCTGACCTCCATGGTCTGGGTCAACGGCCAGCTGGTCGAACAAGACTGAGCGGAGGCGATCATTCGTTCGCTGGGCCTGGAGTCGTTTCGCTGCGCCGCCCGCTTCGGTCGGCCGCGCCTCTTGCTGCGTCACGCCGAGCGCGGGCCGATCCTGGATCCCGTCGAGGGGTATACGGTCCCCTTGACCCGCAAGGGTGTGGCCGATGCCGTGGCCCTGGGCCGGGACTTGGCCGGCCACGGTCCCTTCGCGCTGCGGCACTCGCCGCTGCTGCGCTGCCGCCAGACGGCCGAGGCCCTGGCTGCTGGTATCGAGTCGGCTGGGGGCGCCGTGGCCCAGCTGGAGTCCCTGGACCAGCTGGGGGGGGGCTACGTGCGCCAGCCGGAAGCCAAGGCCACCCTGGCCCGTGCGCTGGGCGAGGAATTCGTGCGAGCCTGGTTCGATGGCGAGCTGTCCCAAGACGTGGTGCAGCCCTTGGCATCCGCGGCGCGGGATCAGCTGGCGGCGATGCTGGGCGCGCTGCCGGCAGACAGCCCGTACAGCGGCCTCTTCGTCTCCCACGACTGGAACCTGCTCATCGTGCGCGAGCACGCGCTGAGCCTGCGGTACGAGGACGAGGGTTGGCCCGGTTTCCTCGACGGCATCGCGCTGGTGCCGCAGGGCGAGCGGATCCTGCTCTGCCACGGGGATCGGGTGCGGCGTTGCGCTCGCTCCGCGTTGGGCCTCCCAGGGTGTCTTCCCCCTTGAGGTGGCGCGACCCACGAGGGCAGTCATAGACCGCCATGACGGAGGTGTCGCATGGGCAAGGAACTTCGTCTCACACGAAACCACCGCATCAAGAGGTGGGGGCTCGCCGCCTCTTCGTTCATCGTTGCGCTGCTCGCCATCGAGGTTGTCCTGCGATTCGTCGGTCCCGACTACCACAAGTTCACCCAGGACAGCGAGAAGTACTACACGAACCCGAGAGATTACTACGACCTGTTGCACCATGACGAGGATGGCGAGGCGGTGTACGGCATCGCCTACCGGATGGACGAGAGCGAGTATCGCCTGCCTGATGACGAACACACACCCAGACCGGTGCCGGCGCCTGGAGCCCGCCTGATGCTGGCGCTGGGCGATTCCTTCACATTCGGCCGTGGCGTTCGGTTCGAGGATGTTTTCACTTCCCGGCTGCAAGAACAGCTCGACTCCCAGGCCAGCAGCGGCCAGCTTCAGGCTCGGTACTTCGTCCGCAACACTGGTGTTCCCGGCAATGACCTCGAGGAGATCCTGGACACCCAAAACAGGGAGAGCGCTCGTTCTCATTTCGACATCGTGATCTATGCCCTGGTGCTGAACGACTTCGGGCTCGCTGGTTTCCAGCCCCAGGGGAACGACCTGATCGACCAGAACAACGGTGGGTATGCCTTTGATCCCTGGCGACGCAGGATCGCTCTCTACAACTACGTGATGCACCGACTCGACCAGAGACGCCTGTCTAGAGAGACGATCGCAGCGTATCTTCGCGCCTTCGAACCTCCGGAGCTGCAGGAGAAACTCGCTTTGATCGTCGACATGTTCGAACGATGCCGGCGAAGCGAGGCGCGGTTCATGGTGATGATCTTCCCACTGTTGGTAGATCTGCAAGGCGAATACC
>CAYVQL010000316.1:0-12945 GCA_964454135.1 uncultured Enterobacterales bacterium
TGCCCTGGGAGTTCTCGATCTCCTCGAGCACGGCCTTGAGGCGCTCCTCGAACTCGCCGCGGTACTTGGCGCCGGCGATCAGGGCCGCCAGGTCCAGGGCCAGCAGCTTCTTGCCCTGCAGGCTCTCGGGCACGTCGTCCACGGCGATGCGCTGGGCGATACCCTCCACGATGGCGGTCTTGCCCACGCCGGGGTCGCCTATGAGCACCGGGTTGTTCTTGGTGCGCCGCGAGAGAACCTGCAGGGCGCGGCGGATCTCCTTGTCGCGGCCGATGATGGGATCCAGCTTGCCCTCGCGGGCCTGCTGGGTCAGGTCGCGGGTGTAGCGCTCCAGGCTCTCGTATTGCTCTTCCGCGCCCTCGCCCGAGACGTTGCGCCCGCCGCGCACGGCGTGGATGGCCTCTACGAGGCGCTCGCGGTTGACGCCGTAGTCGTGCAGCAGATCGCGGGGCTTGTCCTTGGCGGCTTCGACGCCCAGCAGGAGCAGCTCGCTGGCGATGTGGGAGTCGCCAAGCTCGCGTGCGCCCTGCTCGGCTGCGGCCAGCAGCTCGTCGGTCTGGCGGGCCAGGCGCGCCTTGGTGCCGCCCGAGACCTTGGGCAGGTCGTCCATCAGCTTGGCGGCCTGCCTGGACAGGCCCGCCACGTCCGCCCCGATGGTCTGCAGGATGCGCGGGGCGGTGCCCTTTTCCTGCGTCAGCAAGACCGTCAGGACATGCTGGGGCCGGATCTCCGGGTTGCCCAGTCGCCCGGCCAGGTTCTGGGAGTCCGCGATCACCTCGCGGGCCTTGATCGTGAACTTCTCGAACTTCATGCCCAACTCCTTCCTGTGGTCACCCATTAATGCCTGGGCGGCCGTTCATGGAAGAAAGCTAGGCACGATATCGCGAAGGAGAAGAGCTGGGCGGATCCCGGTCCTCAGCGCAGCAGCGCCTCCACGTCCAGCAGGGGTTCGGGGAAATCGCCGCCCTGGCCGTAGAAGTCGTCCTCGCCCGTGTTGATCATGGCCGAGCGCACCGCCTGCGGTCCCTCCGAGGGGTACTTGGCCATATAGGCCGCTGCCGCGCCCGCCACGTGGGGCGTGGCCATGGAGGTGCCCGAGAGCGCCATGAAGCTGCCATCGGGGTAGGTGGAGTCGATGTTCACGCCCGGGGCGGTGATGTCCACGGCGTCGCCGAAGTTGGAGAAGTAGGCGGGCCCGTTGTCGCCGCCATCGGCGTCGTAGGCGCTGACCACGATGCCCAGGTCGTAGCCGGCCGGGATGAAGCTGTTGGTGTTCGCCGCGTCGTTGCCCGCTGCGATGCAGACCACCACGCCGGCATCGATCAAGTTCTGGATGGCGTCCTTCAGCATGGCGTCGGCGTTGGGATCTCCTGAGCCGCCCAGGGAGAGGTTGACCACCTTGATCTCGGGCTGCTCCAACACGTACTCCAGGCCGGCGATGACGTCTCCGAAGGTCCCGGAGCCGTTCTCGTCCAACACGCGCACGGCGTGGATGCCCACGCCTGGGGCCACCCCCGCCACGCCGTTGCCGTCGGCGATGGCGCCGATGGTGCCGGCCACATGGGTGCCGTGACCCTGCAGGTCGTCGCCACCCCCGCCGCTGCCACCACCCTCAGCCACGATGTCCTTGCCGCCCACGACGTTCAGGTCCGGGTGATCCAGATCCACGCCCGTGTCCACCACGGCCACCTGGATGCCCGTGAAGTCGACGTTCATCACCGCCCCGCCGATGCGCTCGATCCCTTCGGGCGTCTCACCCTCGCCCAGCTGGGGCTCCTCTCCGACGTCCTCGTCGGGCGGGACTTTGTTTTCGGGGTTGTCGATGATGACGTACTCGACCTCGTTGATGCCCTCCAGGTTCTCCAGGATGCCCTCGGGCATGTTCACCTGGAAGCCCTCGGTGAGGGACTCGAAGATGTGCAGAGGTTCGACGTCCAGCTCTGTCACGATCTCGTTGACGACGTCGATGACCTCGGAGTCACCGACGTTGAGCTTGACCAGGTAGGTGGAGGTGGGCCAGTCCTCGGAACAGCCGGTCAAGACCGGAGCGAGGAGCGTGCAGAGCAATGTGGCCTTGCGGGTCGGAAAAGAGCGAGCGGGCTTGAACATGGTCTTCCTCCGGAGCGCAGGCGGGACGGGCGCCGGCGCTGGCTGTTGCAGTGTATCTCCGGATTCAAAGGCCGAAAAGGGCGACGAGAGACAAAGATGAACGCCGCTACCTCGCTTGCCGCGCGGCAGGCTCCTGCGGCTGCTGCTGCGCCTTGTGCTGACCCAGTCTTGCGTTGACGGCGTACCAACAGTCGATGCTGGTCCCGCCTTCATGTGTCGACAGGGCGATGCGCGCCACGCTGCGGCCATCGGGTGATGCGAAGGACATGGCCTGGCTGCCGGGCTGTTCTTGCGGCAGGGCTCGCCAGGCTGCCAGGGAGGAGGCGTACCAGTCCGTCAGCTCCGCGGTGCCTGCGTCGCTCCGCATGGTGTAGTGGACGCCGGGCAGCTGGTCCTCGGTCACCGCCCGCGTAGCAGTGATGCGCGCGCCAGGCGGCTGGAGCTCCCCGGGCAGCTGGGCCAGGTCGATGGGATCGGCCCTGGGCCGCTTGCGCTCGCCAGCGCTGGCCATGGCCTGGGCGAACTTCTCAGCGCAGGCGCGTTCCTGCTCCCCATCCTGGCAGCCGCAGCCTGCCTGCAAGGCGGCCAGGGCCGCGAGACCGGACAGCCAGGCCTTGGCAGCGGGCATGGCGCGGCGTCTTCAGCCCAACAGCTCTTTCAGGGCTGCCACCAGGCGCATGTTCTGCTCGTGGGTCCCCACGTTGACCCGAATCGCGCCGGGCATTCCGGCAGCTGCCATCGGGCGAACGATCAAGCCCTTGCGCTGGAGCTCGTCGAAGAGCTCACCGGCGGGACGCGCCGTGTCGAGCAGCAGGAAGTTGGCCTGGCTCGGGGGGATGGTCACCGGCAGGACCTCGAGCTCGCGCCGCAGGTAGTCCAGCTCCTGGTGGTTGAACGCGCGGCTGCGGGCCACGAATTCATCGTCCTCGAGGGCGGCGATGGCGGCCACCTGCGCCGGGATGTTGATGTTGAAGTTGGTGCGACCCTGGTTGAGCCCCGTGATGATGGGCGCGGGGCCGACAGCGTAGCCCACCCGCAGGCCGGCCAGGCCGTGCGCCTTGGAGAAGGTGCGCAGCAATATGATGTCCCGCCCTCTCTCTATCCACTCCTGGGCCCGAGGCAGGTCGGGCTCGGTGACGTAGTGGTGGTAGGCCTCGTCGTACACCACGAGGATGTTGTCGGGCAGGCGCTCCATGAAGCGATCGAACGCTTGCGCCGCGAACCAGGTCCCGGTGGGGTTGGTGGGGTTGGCCAGGAAGACGATCTTGGTGCGCTCACTGACGCGCTGCAGCATGGCGTCGAGGTCGTAGTGGTACTCGTCCTTGCAGGGCGTGACCACCAGCCGGGCCGCAGCTTTCATGGTGGCCAGGTAGTAGATGGCGAAGCTGCGCGCCGAGGTGAGCACCTCGTCCCCGGGCTCCATGAAGCAGGTGCCGCAGAGCTCGAGCACCTCCACCGAGCCGGCAGCCGGGAAGACCTGGCTGGGGTCCAGCCCGTGGTGGCGAGCCACGGCCTGCTTGAAGTAGTAGGCGTCGTCGAAGGGGTAGAGATGGAGCTTGTCCAGCACGCCGCGGATGGCCTCTACGGCCTTTGGGCTGGGACCCAGGGGGTTCTCGTTGGAGGACAGCTTGGCTATGGGACCCGGGATGCCCAACTCGCGTCTCAACTCGGCTACGGGTTTCCCCGCTTTGTAGGGCTGGAAGCTGTGCAGTGCAGGGCGGCGGTAGTCACGGGAGGACATTTCAGGCTCCTTGGCAGGGGCTCTCTCCTATCACGTCGCGTGTGCTTTTCCCCGGGTCCGGATATGGGGTTGACAGCTTGCTGCCTTTCAGCGCTGGAGATAGTGGGCGACCCCATGCATCGCGCCCTCGGCTACTCCCAGACCCAGTTCGATCCCGAGAAGCCGGGACGCCTCTGTCGTGGGCGTGAACGCTGGGTCGAGGAGTATCCGCTCGAGCAGTCGGCGCTGCTGCGGCGGCTGGTGATCAGCGGTGCCGTGTTCAGCGACGACACGGCGCGAGACGCACGTCGCGGGCTGAGCTTCTCGGAGCTGGGCACCGGAGCGGTCCTGGAGGCCCTGTTCGGGGTGCAAGCCCTGCTGGCCTTTGGCGAGCAGGGAGAGCCGCAGGAAGTCCCTCCCGGCGCTCTGCTGGCCGAGAGCTTCGATCAGCCGCGCTACGGGGGGCGTCGCATGGACCGCTGCGTGCGTTGGCGCGTGACCGTCCAGGGAGCGGCCGAGGTGGATGCCCTGCAAGCGCGCCATCCCACGGTCCTGGATGGCTTCCTGCCTTTCGACGGTCAGCTGAGCCCCGCGCTCGAAGAGGCCCTGTTCCTGCTGACGGGCTATGGCGAGCGCCTGGGACGTCCTGTTCGGCGTTACCAGCCGTCCGCTTTCCCCGCGCTGCTGGCCTGCGTGCCCTGGGTGGCTTGCTTCCACGAGGACAAGCACGCTTCGGCGCTATGCATCTACAGTCGCGAGCGGCTGGCCGCGGAAGAGGCCCTGCGCGCGCTCTGCGAGCGCCACCAGGTGTTGCCCGTGCCCTTCTCGATTCCCCCCATGTTGGCACGCTGGGATCGTGCCCTGTTCGAGCTGAGATCCGACTGGCGCGGCGAGGAGGAGTTCCCCATCACGCCCGGCTCGGAGCACCGGCGGCGAAGGCGACGGGGCGAGACGGAGGAATAGGGGCGGAGGAAGAGGGGCGGAGGAAGAAGGCGCCCCTCTGTTCGCACAGGAGGGGGCGTTCAGATGAGCGCCTCGGCGTGGTAGCGCAACGCGATGACCTGTCCTCCGCCAACCAACTCGCCGATGGCTGAGAGACTGGCCTGCGCGGCCGCGGCGATGTCGGCTCCGATGACCAGAAACTCCTGCTGAACGCCATTCGAGTCGATGGTCACCAGGTAGCCGTGGTGGGTAGCCGCGCCCTCGACGATAGACCCTTTGCCGACCGGCAATGGCGCTTCCGCAGCTGCAGCATCGACCTCGAGCTCCGCAGTCGGCTGCGGGTCGGCGAGCGGGAGATCCTCGGGCTCGGGGGGCAGGGCTTCTTCGGCCTCCTGCTCGGGTTCGGCAGGCAGGGTCTCGGCGGGCTGGTCTTCGGGCTCGGGGGGCAGTGCCTCGTCGGGTCTGGCCGCCACCTGATCCTCTGGCTCGGGGGGCAGGGCCAGGTCACCCTGCAGCGGGTCCGCTTGCGGCTCAGGTTCGGCGAGCCTGGGCTCGGGCGGACTGGGAGGCTGTTGCGGCGGGAGGAGGCGGCGGGCGCCCCTGGGCGCCGCCGGGATCTCATGGCGGCGGCGGTATCGCATCACCGCCTCGCGAGAGCAGCCCGCCTGTTCGGCCACGACGCCGTCGGGTTCCACGCCCATCAGGTGGCGAAAGACATCAAGCTTGGAACGACGGAAGCGGCGAGGCTTGCCGCCGACCTGGGCGGCGGCTTTTTTGCCACGCCTGTATGCGGGGATGTCGTTGTGGTGCCGATAGACGACGACGTACCGCCGATCGATGGCTGCCAACTTGGCGATCTCCCCATCGGGACGTTGGCCCATCAGCCCGCGATAGGGATCGAGACGAGCCTTGGTGGCCTCGGATAGGGGCGGGTACTTGGAGGTCTTTTCCGGCATCTCTTGTTTCCTGAACACCCCCCTGGCGTCTCGTCACATAATCGGGGGGCCATGCATCTCGCAAGGCTGGTCTCGCTGACAGGTTCAGACCGGGTCTTCGTCATCAGCTGTGACGCTCTCCCAGATTCGGCGTTCGACGAAGAGCTTTACGGCGTCTTTGTCGAGCTTGCCTGCCTTGGCGTCCTGCTGTAGGATCCAGAGTCCCTTCTCCAGCGTCATGGCGCTGCGGTAGGGCCGATCGCCAGCAGTCACCGCGTCGAAGACGTCACAGATGGCCATCAGACGCGAACCGTAGGGAATGCGTTCGGCTCTGAGGCCAAAGGGATAGCCGCTGCCGTCCAAGCGTTCGTGATGGGCCAGGGCCAGCTCGGGCACGCGTTGCAGGCCGGGGGTCCAGGGAATGCGCTTCAGGAAGCGGTAGGTGTGCTCCACGTGGGCATTGATCTCCTGCCGCTCGTCCTGGGAGAGGGAGCCGCGGGCCATGCTCAGGCGGGCCACCTCGAAGGGCTGCAGCAGGGGCTCACCCGTGTCCGCCAGCGTCCACTCCTCGGCGATCTGTCGCAGCCGGGATTCGCTCTGCTGGTCCATCCATGAACCCGGGCGGTTGAGGATCCGCACCAGGCCGAGCCCGCTCTTGATGTGGTCGAGGCGCCCGCGGAGCTCCTCGCGGTCCGGCGCTTGCCGGTGCTCGGCGATGATCTGGGCTGCGAACTGCCGGAAGCGGCCCTCGATGGTCTCCATCTCGGATGGATAGAGCTTCTCGGCCTTCAGCAGGACCTCCTCGCGCACGCCCACCTTGCCGAAGTCGTGCAGCAGCGCCGCGTAGTGCAGCTCCTTCAGCGCTTCGGGGGTGAAGCGTATGTCCCTGTAGGGGGGAGAGGTGTCGCGGTGCGCCGCTTGGGCCAGGGCCACCGTCAGCCGGGCCACGCGATGGCTGTGCCCGCCTGTGGCCGGGTCTCGCGCTTCGATGCCACCCACGGCTGCGTTGACGAAGCCGTCGAAGAGCTGGCGGATGTCTTCGTAGAGGCGGTGGTTCTCGAGTGCCACGGCGGCCTGCGCTGCGATGGAGCGCACCAGGGCCACGTCGCGGTCGGTGAAGCGCTCCACCTCGTCGAAATCCTTGATGGGCTCGCCTACGGTGGGCTTGCGGTTGATCAGGGAAACGACTGCGATCACGCGCCCTTGCCGGTCGCGCATCGGCACCGAGAGCATGGTGCGGGTGCAGTAGCCCGAGAGCCGGTCGAACTCGGTGTTGAAGGTGTAGGGGGCCCCGGGCGAGAGGTTGTAGGCGTCGTGGATCAGCTGCACGACCCCCCGGTTGGCCACGTAGCCAGCCAGGGAGGAGTCATCGATGGGTAGCGGAGCGGCCACGGACTCGAAGTCGATGGTGTCGTTCTGGGCCGCGCCGAACTCCAGCCGTTGCCCTTCGCTGACCAGGTACAGGCTGCCCGCATCGGCCCGCACCACCCGGCGCGCCTGGAAGAGAACGGCGTGCATCAGCGTGTCGCGGTCGGGGATGGCGGCCAGGGCGTGCCCGATTTCGTTCAGGATGGTGACGGTCTCTTCTTCCTGGCGACGCTGCAGCCGCAGCCGCGCCAGGCGCGCCAGGTTGTGCAGCGAGCGAGGCAGGTGGCTCTCCAACCCCTGGGGCGGGATGACGTCGAAGCAGACCTGGTCGCTTTGGTCGGCGATGATGATGGAATCCCCGGCGTGCTGCGGAATCCCCGGGATGAGGGGCGCCTGCGCCTGCGGATCGCAGCGGTGGTCCAGCAGCCAGAGCAGCGGATCGGAGGCGCTGTGCCGGACCTCTTCCGGCTCCACCCACTGCAGGCCGGTGCGCTCCGCTATTTCTCGTATCGTCGCTCGCAGGGGGGAGCCCCCCGGCACGAGAGAGACGAAAATGGGAGCATCCGTGGAGGAAGCGGTCACGTGCCATCCTGTGAAATGCTGCTGCAGAGCGGAATACGGCGTTTGATGGTGTAGGGAGCTTCAGCTGCTGAGGGAGAGCGTGGCCTCGACGGCGGCGGCGACGCCCCTGGCCACATCGCGCAGGGGAGCTGGGAGCATATAGGCGGGTGCGGTGACGATCTTGTTGTCCGCGTCGGTCACGCACTCGGTGACGACGCAGGCCTGGTGCCTGGCGCCCATGGCCTCGAGGGCGGCGGCGGTAGCTGCGTCGTCGCCGATGGTCAGCAGGGGACTGGCTTGCCCCAGGGCTCGCGCCAGCACCGCCGGCGCGATGCAGACGGCGCAGATGGGCTTGCCAGCGGCGTGGAATTCCCGCACGACGCGCTGCACGTCGGGATCGATGGAGCAGGATGGACCATCAGCGGCGAAGCTGGTCAGGTTGCGGGCCGCGCCGAATCCTCCGGGGAAGAACAGCGCGTCGTAGTCCTGCGCGCGAGCCTCGGCCAGTGGCAGGATCTCGCCGCGCGCGATGCGGGCCGACTCGCCCAGCACCTGGCGCTGCTGGTCCGCCTCCTGACCTTTGGCGTGGTCGACGACGGCGACCTGGGGAATATCGGGTGCGGCGCACTGCACCTCGACGCCCTGCTGCGACAGGGTGAGCAACATCACCACGGCCTCGTGGATCTCCGTTCCGTCGAAGACGCCGCATCCGGAGAAGACGACCAGCGCTTTCGCTGCCATGCGCACCTCGTGGGATCCTGATGCTCGGCATTGAGCAGAACCTCTGGGACGATAACCCGACGGGGCGGCTGGTGTGAACGTCTGGCGTGCAAGGGATGGAATGGCGTTCCGCCCGTCGCCGTCGTCCCACCGACCCGCCTCGACTTCCGGGCGACCGCACGGGCAACAAGCTACCTGCTATAGTCCCCCTGTCGTACCGCATCCTGGAGGTCTTCTCATGCGACAGCTCGCGCTGCTGACCCTGCTGGCTGGTGGTTGTTCCTGGGTCTCTTCCGACGACGTCGAGTGCCAGAAGCTGCTGGCGGACGACGACGGCGATGGCTACCCGCTCCACGAGAAAGAGCCGGACTACGAGGGTGCGGACTGGTGCAGCCACCTGACGGTGGTGGACTGCGATGACGCCGATGCCGAGATCCACCCCGAAGCCCAGGAGACCTGGTACGACGGCATCGACCAGGACTGCGCGGCCGATGACGACTTCGATCAGGACATCGACGGCTACGTGGCGGATGAATACCAGGGCCAGGCCACCGATGGCGTCGAGGGTACGGGAGCGCTGCCAGGGGGGGACTGCGACGATCTAAGCGCCGAGATCAACCCCCAGGCTGCAGATGAGTGGTACGACGGGGCGGACAGCGACTGCTCCGGGAACGACGACTACGACCAGGACGGAGATGGCTACGTGCTGGACGAATACAGCGGCCTGGCCACCACCTACGTGGACGGATCCGGCGCGCTGCCAGCCGGTGACTGCGACGACAGCCTGGCCAACGTCAGCCCTGGCGCGACAGACGACTGGTACGACGGCACAGACAGCGACTGCTCGGGCAATGACGACTACGATCAAGACGCCGATCTCCACGTGCAGGACGAGCACAGCGGCCTGACTACCACCTACGTGGAAAAATCCGGCGGGCTGGCTGCGGGCGACTGCGACGATCTCGATCCCAGCATCTACGAGGCCGCCCTCGACGACTGGTACGACGGCACGGACAGTGATTGCGCCCTGGACGACGACTACGACCAGGATCTGGATGGCTTCGTCCAGGACCAGCACTTCGGCGCCGTCACCGCGGGCGTCAAGGGCTCAGGCCTGCTGCCCGCGGGCGACTGCGACGATCGGGACGACACCATCTTTCCCGGAGCCGTGGAGCTGCTGGGCGATGACGTGGACCAGGACTGCGACTACGGCGGCGTGACAGGAGGAGAGGACAGCTTCACGCTGACGGCCCTGCCCGATCTGGCCTGGATCGGTCCCCAGGGCCTGGGCTTCGCGGACGACGACGGCACCCTCTACCTGGGCGTCAACGGCGAAGAGATCGATGATGCCGGCACCGTCTACTACGACTCGGCAGTGGCGTTGGCCTTCGATCCTGACCAGCCCGAGCTGGGGATCACCGACGTGCTGCCCTGGCTGCGCAACCTGGCGGATCCCAGCGACAACCTGCTCACGCCGGGAATGGACCTGGTGGTGGGCGGGGGCACGCTCTTCGGCACGGTGGGCATCGCCGCCTCGGGCACGCGGCAGCAGGTGCTGCGGGGCTACGACCTCGACACGGCCAACCAGTACGGCGCCAACCCGCCAGTCAGCGAAGGTCTGAGCTTCGACGACGCCGCCGTGGCCCTGGACACCAACGGAGATGTGCACGCTGTCGGCTGCACCGTGTCCGACAGCGAGAACGCCTTCGCCTATATCTGGGCCGCGCCCGACACCCTGAGCGGCAACAGCTACGACGACACCAGCACCGAGGCCATCAGCGCCCGGGCTTGCACCCTGGACTTCTTCGACACCCTGGGCGACGGCACGGTGTTCATGGGGCGCATGATCACCGAGGATGTGGCGCAGCTGGTCATCTACGGCTTCCAGCCGCAGGGCTCGGGAGGTGGCGAGGTCATCTTCGTGGAGCGGCGTGCCCTGCTGGAATACGATCCCGTCGCGCTGCAGGTCTTCGACGCCGCCCCCGACCGCTGGCTGATGCTCGCGGACGGCGGCGCCTCGACGCTCTATCTCCTGAGTGCGGACTCGAGCTTCGCGGTCGAAGAGCTCTACTCAGCCGCTTTCTTGAAGGACCCCCTGCTGACGGCCAGCGCCACCGTGGCGCCCGATGGCACGGTTTATATGGCCGCGGTCACCGAGGGAGGCGCCGTGTCGATGGCCTATGGCGTCCCGGATTTCAGCAAGAGCTGGGTGCAGGTCGAGTTCCTGACGGACGTGCTGGCCGAGGACGTCGCCATCTGGGCCGGCGATACCCACGTCGTGCTGGCGGTCTCGGGCTACGACCCCATCGCGGGTGAAGATGTGGTGGTGTACGGCTACGCGCAGCTCGGTCCCTGAGCGAGGTCAGTCCTCGTAGTATTCCGCAGAGTCGAAGACGCAGAGGGAGGCGTCGCCCTCCTCCAGACCTGAGAAGTTGTCCACGTAGTAGACGCGCTCGAAGGAGCTGCTCCAGCACTCGCTGAGGGTGTAGACCTCGCTGCCCAGGTCTCCGCCCGTGGCCTCCACGTCCGAGCGGCCCTCGCCCCACTCCACCCAGCGGCTGCGCACGTACCAGGTCTCGTCCAGGCCGGCCCCGCCACCCGGGTTGAGGTCGGAGATGATGACAAGGTCCATCATGCCGTCCCCGCCGAAGCTCTGGTCGTAGTAGTAGGTGCCGTCGTTGTCCTGGCCCTCGCCGAAGCCGGTGGAGGTGGCGTAGGCGGTGACCCCGTCTTCGCGGATGTCGTAGTCCACGTCGAACTGGCCGGCGGCGGTCTCGGTGGGATCCAGCTCGCGGATGGTGTCGAAGTCGACGCTGAAGCGGCCGCTGGAGACGTCGTGGGTGGCGCCCTCATCCACCTCTCCCAGCAACACGTCGTAGGCCGAGGACTCGTCCTCTTCTTTGGGCCACTGCTGGAAGCCCCAGGTGTAGGTGTCCGAGGATTGGTCGTAGGTCACCCATAGCTGGGTCTCCACCGGGTCCAGCGCCCCGCTCCAGGGCCCCCAGACGGCGTTGTTCAGGTCCCGGTTCACGTAGGTGGGCGGGTACTCGCTGGTGATGGTGTCCACCCAGTAGAGCACGCCGCCGACGAAGCCGTTGATGTGCTCTGTGACGTAGGCCGTGAACAGGTAGTAGGTGGCCCACTCCTTGCCTTCGTCCTTGGCCAGGCCTTCGCCGATGGGCAGGTTGACCTGGATGCGCTCGTCGGGCAGCACCTCGGTGAGCTCGCTTCCGCGGTTGCAGCCCAAGGCGATCATGGAGAGGAACGTCAGGCTGGTGAGCTTGGTGGGGTGAGGCATGGCTTTCTCCTGTTGCTGCGTGTCGCACCGTTTTGGACCCGCGGCGGCCCGGCGCCTGAAAAGAATTCTACTGCTCAGCGCGTCTGCTGTCAGCCGCTACAGCCTCCAGATCGCGAAGCGCCCCTCCTCGAAGACCAGCACGGCCTGCCGCTCCAGCAGGTTCTCCAGCTGCTCCTCCCGGTCCTTGAACTGCCGCTGGAAGCTGCTGTCGTCCATGAAGGGGTAGGATTTGCGGATGAAGTGGATGCGGGTCGTCAGCACATGGGTGATGCCCTGTTCCTTGAGCTGGGAGAGGGCCTGGTCTCCTGCGCGCTGCAGGAAGAAGCGCGTCGGGACGTGGTCCTCCACCGAACCCAGCAGCCAGGGGCGCTCCAAGGGCCAGGCATGCCAGGAGAAGAGCAGAGCCACCTGCGCGTCGGCCGCAGTCTGCTCGTTGAGCCAGCGCAGGGCGCTGTGGCCGGGCAGCTCGCGCGCCAGGTAGTCCTGGCGGCTCTCCTGGCCCAGCGCCACGGGCGCGTCGCGCACGGCGGCGGACAGCACGGGTCCGGTGTTGGCCGGCAGCCCCGCCAGCCAGACCAGCCATGCCAGCCAGCGCAGTCC
The DNA here is from genome assembly GCA_964454135.1 of uncultured Enterobacterales bacterium. GTDB lineage: Bacteria > Myxococcota_A > UBA796 > UBA796 > JAFGLY01 > CAYVQL01. Next base: position 12,254 of record CAYVQL010000316.1, read on the forward strand.
GCGGGGCAGGGCGGCCAGGCCGGCGGCGGCGGCCAGGGCCATCAGGGGCAGCACGGGCAGCAGGTAGCGCAGCCACTGGATGCCCAGGGCCCAGATCAGGGCTCCCCCTGCCGAGACCAGCGCTGCGGCCCGTGCCCGCGGGCAGCGCCATGCGGCGATGAACGCTGCGGGCGCCAATGCCAGCAGCGCCGGTTGCAGGCGCCCCATGAAGACGAAGCTGTCGCTGCGCGCGGCCATCGTGACGTTCCAAGGAAGCAGGAGCCAGGCCCGCACATCCCTTCCCAAGCCGTACTTCTCGGGAAACTGAAAGATGAAATCCCCTGCCGGGCCCCAGCCCGCGAAGGGGAAGAGGGGATGCAGGCCCTCCAGCAGGTTGCGCAGCCACCAGGGCAGCACCAGCAGCGCCGCCCCCACGCCAGCCAGCAGCACGGCTCGCAGCTGCGGTCCTCGCTGGCCGCTGCGCCAGGCCCGCGCCAGCAGCCAGGCGAAGAGCGGCAGCAGGGCCCCCGCGGCCGTGTACTTGATGGCCAGAGCCCCCCCCGCCGCCACGGCGACCAGGGGCAGCAGGCCCCCAGTCAGTTCCCCACCGGCCAGCCGGGCCGTCCCTGGATCAGGAATCCTGGGGCTGCCCGGCGCTCTCACAGTGGGGGACGACGCGGGGGTGGGGGAGCGCGGAGCGTGGTCAGGGGGAG